>CAZWHL010000015.1:13105-28611 GCA_964633625.1 uncultured Rhodoluna sp. | reverse complement strand
CGGCAAGTTTATTGCCTTGATTAGTTAAACGGTAGGGGGTGCGGTTTATTACGGTGCCATTGTGACTTATTCACAGAATCTGCAGGTATCGGTGTTTACGGCTAAAAAAGGGGCAGATTAAAGCAGTAACCCCGGAAACATTCACCTCTGAGGATGAAGGGGTCGCCGGGGCTTTCAACCAATAAATTATCCGAAGGATTTGAGCATGTCAACACAATCGGCTGGTTCTGTTGATAAGCCGGCGTGGGCGGAACTTGCTTTCAGCGAGTCGAGATTCAACGCCTATCTCTTTGCTATGAATCTGGACCGGACTGGAGCTTTGGCCCTGTACTCGCTGAATCTAAGGGTCAGTGCTGAACTCTTTGCTTGGTTAGGTTTTCTTGAAGTGGCACTGAGAAATGCTCTGGTAAGGGCACTGACTCCAGGTCAAATGGCGCAAGACTTTGACCCTTTTCTTGCGATCTGGGCGGACCTTACTCCTCCAGCTAGGGCCAGCTACCTGAATGCTAAACAGCGACTCATTAATCAAGGAAAGCCGGTGACATTAAACGGTATTTTGACGGAACTTCCGTTTAGCTTTTGGCGCTATTTGACCTCAAGCCGCTATCAAAACACTTTGTGGTCTTCACATCTTAGGTTTGCTTTTCCCGGCCTTTGGCCTCAAAGGCGGTTAGCCGTGTACGAAGTGATCGAACGTGCCGTTTTGCTGCGAAATCGGATTGCCCACCACGAACCCATTTTCAATAGGCATTTGGGCCAGGATTTGGCCCAAATTCAACAAATAATTGGCTGGATCTCCCCTGAGGCATTGGACTGGGCCAAGGCCAATTTGCCCAGCGAATTGGTGGGTTTTCGCAATATCGACCCTTGAAACTGGCGATTATCGGGATAATTAGCGGATTATTTCGCAATGTGACCATAACGGTTGGGGGTGTGCGGCGTTATTGGTAACGTAGAGGTTACGACAAACCACTTGAAACCAAGCCTTGTGAGGCGTCGTAAGCAATACAGGCTCTAAGGGATGCGTCCCGGATGGCCACAGGGAAGTCTCGGGACTAATGAATTCGTAGCCTCGGGACTTTTCCCATTTAAGGATGTTTTGGCTGCCGTCCGGTGTTTACTAGGGGTATGAGCGCTCAAGGTGGACCAATCAAGGTCGTGTTCCTCACCTTCTATTACGAAGCCTGGGACGCCCTTGCCGGGATCTACGAGCTCATGCGAGCCGACTCGCGCTTTGACGTGCAGGTAGTGGCCATCAGCCGCAAATTGACTGGTCAGGCCGGGTTCGATGATGCGGCCGGAGTATCGGGGTTCTTTGATCGGCTGCAAATCCCCCACCTGGTGAATGCCGATCTGGCCGAGCTAGCGCCCGACTACATTTTTGTGAATTACCCGTGGCAGCGGAACTATGAGAAGCGTTACCGGCCGGATGAGTTGGCGAAGATTGGCCGAATTGTTTACGTGCCGTACTTCAGCCTGCCGCTGGTGCAAGAGCCCGCCGATGGCGTAAACCCCGATACTGGTTTCCAGCCGATTGCCGCACATCTTTATACGCAGCGAATGCATCAGTTGGCTTCGTTGGTGTTTACTCAGGACGATTTCACCCGCGATGCGTTTGCGCTAACCCAGCGCGGCAACACTCACGTGCATTTTGTGGGGTCAACCAAGCTTGATGAGTTGGTGGCCGAGTTTGCTGAGTTGGAGCGTGCGGGTGGTGGCGGTTTTGGTGCCGGTGGTTCGCGTGGTGGTTCACAGTCGAAGACATTGGTCTGGGCACCACACCACTCTTACTCACCACACTGGTTGAATTTTGGAACTTTTGCTCGCGTGAAAGAAGAAATGTTGGAGTGGGCAGGAAATCACTCTGACTGGAAAGTTATTTTGCGTCCGCACCCGTTCTTGTTTGGCACTTTGGTTGATAGAAAAGTTTTGAGTGCCGCCGAACTTGACGACTGGTTGGGTTGGTGGAACGCGTTGCCGAATACATCGATTGATGCAGAGAGCTCATCGGCAAAGATTTTTGCAAAAGCTGATTACGTTTTGACTGACGGCATTTCATATTTGGCTGAGTGGCCACTTGCTGCTGGCAAGCCGGCAATCTTTTTAGAAAATCCTGGGCACTGGGAGTTCTCTCCCCTTGGTGAACTGGCCGCTGCAACCGCGCACAAGATCACAATGATTGGTGAACTTGATGCGGCAATCGCGATGATTGATATTGATGCCAATCGCGTGATTGAAATTGCAGAATTACACGCGGCTGCATTGCCAAATCCTGGACGAACCGCGCACCGAATTGTTGAAGTGGTTGCGGCGGATTTTGAGGCAGGATCATCGCTCGTAGATCCCGCATCTCTGGTAGAAACTCCGTGGGAACTTCAGGCCAACAGGGAGCCGTTGGACTAGATTCCGATTTAGATTACGCCGGCAAGCTTCAGCGTGAAGAACATTACGGCGATTCCACCGATGCGGTACAACCACTTGTTTCGCTTGCCCGGGCGAACTTCTTCGTTTCCATCGGCGTCAATCACACCGTGACGTCCGAACCAACCAAGCACTGTGATTGCCAGCATTGGAATCGGCAGAATCACGAACGACCACTGGCCCAACTGAGGGTTCTGACCAAGCACCGCGCCAACTACAGAGCTGGTGGTTGAAGCCACTAGCAAGGTGAAGGCCAAGCCCGGAATACCGGTTGGCAATAGGCGCCAGATGCGTGGGCTGTTTGGGAACTTATCGGTGTACCAACCAACCACGGCTGGGAATACGAACAGTGCCGAACCAACCCAGACCTGCCAACTTGGGCCGATGAGTGCGCCACCGATGAATACCCAGATGAAGTACTTGATCACTAGGACGATTGCCTTTTGGATGTTGCTTGGATCTGGGATTTCGTCTGGGTTGATCTTGTTTAAACGTGCAGGGAATGCGGCGGCGGTGAACTCTTCGAGTGCAACGCGTACGAAGATTGCAACCGCGATGAAGACTACGAAATCTTGAACGTGGTTTGCGGTGTCAAGGGTGAGGCCGGCAAGTGCAGGTAGACCACTGACCATTGCGCTGACTGACCAACCAGCCATGAATGGAGCGATCACGAAGTCGGCGATGCGCTCCCACCATGCATTGAAGTCAAGAGCTGCGTGCTTACGAATTGTGCGGAAGCCTGTGGTTAGAAGTGCAGGTGCAACAGACACAAGCATGATGCCCATCATGGTTCTAACTTCGCCGCTGTCTGGAATGTGACCAACGGTGATTACGCTGCCGATGATGAATGTGATGGCACCAACGAAACCAGCCGCGGCATCGAACGCACCAAGAAGTGCGATTGCTAGGAACCACTGCCAGCCAGGTGTGATGATTTGGCTGTAGTCACCCGCTGCAATTTCTGCTGCGTTTTCATTTACTGCGATGATTCCGAAGATTGCTGCAGCGATTGGACCGGTGAGGCTAATGGTTCCAAGCATTGCGCGTAGGTAGGCGCCATCGTTGATCAACTTCGCAAAGAATGGTGAGAAGTTTGCGATGCGCTCGGCTGCGTTGTGTGAGCGACGGTCGAAGAATGTGATGAATGGAAGTGCAAACATGGCAAGACGGTCACCCCATGCCTCGTTGCCAAGAGTGATGTTGTCTTGAACGACGTCGATTTCAGTGTCGTCGCCGCCGTCATCTTGGCCGCCATCGCCACCATCGCCGCCGCTGATGTCGTCAGGTTTGCGAGCAGCGCTCTGTGATGAGCCACCAGATGAGCTGCTGCCGCCGGTACCGCCAGCACCACCGGCACTGCCGGCTGCTCCACCCGCAGCAGATGCGGCGCTAGAGGCAGCACTTGCACCGGCTGCCGCCGCGGCAGCGGCTGCTCCGGCAGCTGCGGCAACGGCACCGGCCACAGCCGAAATCAAGGTCACTGCCTGGGTGGCAGTGTCTACAGCGGCATTAATAGCCTCTGGGCTGCCGGTTGGGTCGAAGGCAACCGGCGGAGCCTGGTCATCACCAGTGGCACCAATTGCCGGGTTGGCCACTGGCTCACCAGGGTTGATCTCTGGGATGGTCACGGTAGGACTTAGTGGATCAGGACCGGCGCTTGGCTCACTGGTTGGCTCTGAAGTTGGAGCTGCAGTTGGCTCGCTTGTAGGAACCGGTGTTTGGGTAGGCGCAGCTGTAGGAGCCGGGGTTGGCTGCTGGGTAGGGCGAGGTGTAGGCGGAGTAGTTGGACGAGGAGTTGGTGGTGTGGTTGGCACCGGAGTTGGAACCGGTGCAGCGCCGCCACCCGATGAAGGTGGTGTTGGGTTAGCCATTGTGGTGACCGGGAAGGTCGAAGCAACCGATGTACCAACTGCGTTAGTTGCGGTAACTGTAACTGTGTAAGTAGTTGAGTACTGCAGGGTTGGCATTACACAGGTGTTAGGTCGAACAGTTTCACAAACTGTGGTGCCGTTAACCTTCAGGGTGTACTTGGTTACCGGAGTACCACCATCGAATGTGGTTGCACCCCATGAAACAGTCAACTTATTAATTGCATCAGCAACCACAGCCAAACGAGTTGGAGCACCAGGCACAACGTTTGGAGTCTGAACTGCAGTTGAAGTGTTAGCAGTTGATTCAGTGGCAGCTTGATCGGTTACGGTAACAACCTTGAACTCGTAAGCTGTTGTGTCAGATGAACTTGGAGTTGTAGTTGGGTTAGTAACTGCGGCACGCGATACAACTGGTGCAACTGAAACCACCGGAGCCGATGACCAGCTTGGTGAAGAAACCGGAAGCATGCGCATGCTTGCAATTCGCATTACCGGAGTTGCGTAAGAGTTTGAACCCGATACATTCGCGGCAGAAACGCTTGCGCTAGCTACGGATGCAACACGTGCAACTGTTGCGGTTGAAACTGGTACCGGTGCAACATAACCAGGCAATTCTTCTGGTGCCAAGGCAGCAACGTTTAGCGCATTGTTAGTTACCAAAGTCTTGTTAGGGATCACACTGTAAGTACCGCCCTTTTCCTTAACAAAGACGTCGTACTTCTGGAAGGTACCAAGCAAGGCATCTGGCTGCTTCCACTTGATCTCAAAACCACCGGTTGAAGTTGGAACCGCAATCAAGCTAGTCACCGCCATCAACGATGGAGCAGGTGTGAAGGCTGGCGATGCAGGTGACTCTTCACCGGTACCGGCATCGGTCACTGCAGCAACCTTCAAGGTGTAGGCAACGTCGTTGGTCAAGCCATACAAGGTACAAGAGTTCAAGCCGCTTGAATCTGGGTAACAAGCGCTGGTCTCAACCTCTGGGCCGTTGGTTGGAACTGCAATCATTCGGTAGGCAATGATGTCTGAACCACCGTCGAATGAAGGAGTGGTGAAGGTTGCTGTAACCGCACGGTTCGATGCCGAGATCGAGCTAATGAAAGGCGCTCCGGCGCGGGCTGGGTAGACCTGGAAGGTGTTGCGAACGGTTGGAGCAGCCACGTAGTTGGTGGTTGAAGCGGCGTTAGCAACCACGGTACAGATACCGGCCTTGTTGATAGCCAGGGTGTCGTCGGCTGTTGTCACAGTGCCGTTGTCATCGATTGAACAGACTGTTGAAGTTGCCGAGGCAAAGGTCACGGTTTGACCCGCGTTGGTAGTTGCACTCAAAATCACGTTGGCATCACCAAATTGTGCACTTGGAAGTTGTGCAAAGTTGATGGTCTGGTTCAACGAACCAACTGTAATGGTCTGAACAATTGAGGCTGCGGCTAGGTAGTCATCGTTCTCTGCTGCGCTTGCGGTTACAACACAGTCACCATCACCAATAAAGGTCAAAGTGTTGCCCGATAGCGAACAGTTGTCATACGACGTTGACGCAATTGAGTAATTAATCGTTGAAGTACCGGTGCTTGTAGCAGTAATTGTGTAAGTGAATGCGGCATTCGCAGGTACAGCCGGTGCAAGTGGGTCAGCGCTTGGAGTTGGTTCAACAATTGGGTACATAGGAATTGTTGAAGTGAAGCGTAGGTATTGCGCAGACTTTTGAACATTCACAGCGGTTTGCGCAGTTGAGCTCTGCTTGTAATTGCGAGATGCAGCCTTGACTGCAGAAACAGAACAGTCACCTGGTGCAAGAGCGGTTACTCGCCAAACTGAAGCTGAAATTGAAACATCACAAACGCTTGAACCAGAAACTAGGCCGTAAGTAACGGCACCAGTTCCGGCACCACCAACTGTGTGAAGCACAATCTCGTCGCCAACCTTAAGTGCGTTGATACTTGAAATTTCAAGTGCAGGTTGATCTGCCTGAGTTGTGACTACAACCTGGGTGGCTTCAACCGCGTTGAAGTTGGCGTTTCCAGCACGAGCTGCAATTACGGTACAGTCTTCGCCAACGTCACCGGTGAACAATGTGCCACCAACCTCACGACAGGTTGGCGATGTTGTGTAAACCAATGGTGTGGTTGGTAGATCAACAATTGATCCAGCATTCTGAGTCACGTTTAGTGCCAGCTTGTTTCCGAAGACCACGGTGCTTGCGTTGGTAAATACCAATGCTGGCTGGTTGGCCTTAGCAATTTCAAAGGTGCGAGTAATGCTGTTGGCTAGCCAGAATCCGTGGTCGGCAACACTCATCTCAATCGAACAGGTTCCGGCACCCTTTACGGTGGCCGCACCGGTAGTTGAGTTCACGGTACAAACGGTGGTGTCGTTTGAACGGAAGGTTGGGGTGCCGCTTGGATCCTCAACGGTCTTGGTATCGGTGCTTACGGTGGCGTTCTTGAAGTAGGTGACTCCGGTGTAAGCCAAATCAAGAGCAGACTGCTTGAAGACCTTTAGGCCAACCTCTGTGTACTTGGCAACCTGGGCGCTAACGCTGAAGTCAATGTCGTAGGCGGTGCCAGGGAAACCAGTCATGATCAAGCCGGCGAACTGCACCAAACCTGCCTGAGAAACAGCGGTGGTCTGACCACTTAGGGCGCCCTTGCCATCGGTGGCAATGATGGTTGCGGTCACGATTGTGCCGTTGTCGTCGTAAGCCAGGTTGCCGAAGCGGTCAACCAAACGGAATGACGGCTGGCGAGGCATGACCTCACCGCTGCGGTTCACGGTTGCAGTCACCGATGAAAGTAGCGCAGCTGGAACACCCGGGGTCACGCTGAACGCGTTTGAAAGCACGTTGGTGAATCCATTTGAAGCGAAGACCAACTTGTAAGAGTTGAGTGTGCCAGGTGTACCAACGAACTCAAGGTCGTTGAATGTGACCACACCAGCCACCGCGGTCTTGGTTGTGGTGCCAGAGACGGTTCCGGTGGCGTTGCTGCCGGTAAAGACGGTGCTGGTTACGCTCACCTGAGTGGTGTTGTCGTTCTTAACCAAGAATCCGTTTTGGTCAACTATCTTAAGCACCGGCTGAGTGGTCAAACGGTCACCGGTTCTAACCGCTGCTGGCTGAGTGGTCAAAACAAATGTTGCTGCAGCGTCGTTGATCAAACTAAAGGTGTTTGAATCAGCAGTTAGTTCATATGCATCGCGAGCTGCAACCGGCGGAGTTGCATTTGCGTTGGCAACTACGGCAGGAATGCTTGCAGTGAACTTGAACTGGTGAACTGCATCTGGTGAACCAAACGCAATTAGTCCGTGTGCACCGGCGGTTGGGTCGTCGATGAACTCGATCTTTCCGTCAAGAACTGGCTGACCGTTTACGATCTTCTGGTCACAAGCAACCTTGCTTTCATCATCGGAGCGAATCACGGTATTTGTTGTTCCTGAAACAGTCACGCAAATATTTCCGGCATTGGTAACCACGTTGCCGTAACCGTCGTAAACAGTAATTACCGGAGCCTGGTCAAGAACGTGACCGGTGATGCCACCAATTACTTGAGTGGTAACTGAGATGTGATCCGGTGCTGCAGCTGATACGCGAATTGGATCGGTGGTTGCAGTTCCAAGAATTGAAGTTGGAGCCTGAATATCGAAAGTGAAGGCGTAGTTGACGCCCGGCTTACCAATCAGGCTTACGTGTTCGTAGGTCACGATTCCGTTGGCAAAGGTGATCTGGTTGCCGTTGGTTAGAACGTTGCCCTGAGCATCCTTGAATACCAACTCACCAGCACCCGCGCCACTATTAGGGGTAACGCCCATCACCATGGTTAGCGGCGCGTGGGTAGTAACCGGGTTCAACCACTTGTCTAGCAGCTGAATAGTAGGCGCCTGACTTAGCTCCTGGCCGGTTTCGCGAGCCACAGCCTGGGTCACAACCTTTAGCTGGTAAGGGTCGCCCGCGGTGATGCGCAAATCATTGGTTGGCATCAACGAGTCATCTGGGTTGGTCTCGAAGCTGGTTCCCTCAAGTGCGAACTTGAGCTTGTAGTGCTCGGAAACACCACCGGCAAGAGTTAGCTCGTTGAAAGTAGCAACACCATTTACCACCTGAATACGTGCCTTGTTGTTGGCGCCAGAGTTGTTCAGTTCACCCGGTACTACGTTGCCGTTGTCAACTAGTGAGGCAACCATGTATGAAGTTGAGTGGTTGGTTACCAAGTTGCCGTATGCGTCCTTGATCGAAACCTTGGCAGGAGTGGTGAAGGTTGTTCCAGACTTCATGCCGGCAACTGGTGCCTGAGTAACAACAACAGATGCTGGAGCTCCGTGGGTTACAGAGAACGCATCAGAGGTAATCGCGGCAACCGCACTCACGCCGTTCAAAGTGAACTTCAACTTGTATGAATCGTTAGGAACACCAATTACCTTCAGAGTTCCAAAGTCAGCAACACCGGCTACCGCGGTAACTGTTGCAGTGTTTGCAACAACTTCTTGACGTGCGCTTCCAGTTGGGGTCAATCCGGTGGCTGCCGATACCAATGCGGCAGTCATTGAGGTGCTTGCATAGCGAGTCACCACGTTGCCGCTTGCGTCAAGCAACTTAACAATTGGAGTTGTGGTTAGTGTGTCACCGGTGGCTGTTCCACTGTTCGGCTGAGTTCCAGGTTCGATTGCGATGCGTGCCAGATCTCCGTGAGTCAATGTGATTCGCTGAGTACCGCTGAAGGTGAAGTCAGTGGTGCCTGGGCGAGTTACGGCAACGTTGTAAGTAAGTGTGTAATCACCAATAAGACCAGACAGACCCGCTGTAGTCATATCAAGCAGACCGGTTGCGGTGGTGAATGGACCGCCAATGATTGTTCCGGTTGATCCATCATCGTTCGCAGCGGTAACTGTGATTGTGGCTGCACTATTTACATAGTTACCGCTGAAGTCGGTGATCTTGATTATTGGTGAAGTCGCAAAGACCTTGCCCGCTTCAGCACCGTAAACTCCCCCGGCTGCGTTTCGAGTGATTGAAACATTCGAGGCTGCAGCAGGTGACAAGTTGATTGCGCTGGTTTGTGGCGAACTGAAACTTGAACCAACGCTGAAGGTCAGCTTGTAGTCCATCGGTGTTGAAGAATCCAACGAGGTCTTAACCAGACCCGATAGTCGCAAGCCGGTGAAGCGAACCACACCGTTTGAGGCCTGGGCAGTGGTGATACCGCTTAGCGAGCCGCCGGTGCCGCCGGTGATGGCCGCGGTCACGTAGGTGGTTGAGTCGTTCTCCATTGGGTAGCCGAAGCGGTCGGTCAGCTTGACTACCGGAGCGGTGGCTAGCAGTTCGCCGTTCACGCCGCCGACTGGCTGAGTCAAAATGCTGATCGCCGCTGCGTCGTTAGCGGTGAAGATTAGGTCGCCGGTGGTAATTGCCATTGAACCCGATGTGAACTGGATTGCATATGTATTGCCAGGTTCACCCTTCACGCGAAGGCCGCTGAAGCGGGCAACACCATTTGCCGCAGTCTGAGTTGGCGCCGCGCTTAGGGTTGCGTAATTAGAGTCAAGGAACACACCGTCGGTTGGTGCAGGTGCTCCGTTTACTGTGGTGCGAACACCAACAACAACTGCACTAACAACTGTGCTGTTGTCGGCTAGAACTAGGTTGCCGTCGGCGTCAACCAACTTAACTGCCGGCTGAGTTGAAAGCACGTCACCGGTCTTACCACCCGCAGGCTGAGTTGCAATTGCCATTGCGCTGGCAACACCAGCGGTCAATGTGATGTTCTGGTCAACAAATGCAGCTGGGTACGAGTTATTTGCACCGGCGGCGATGGCAAAGTGCAACTTGTAGTTTCCAACCGGACCGCGAACAACTAGTGGGTCAAGAGTTCCATTGGCGTCAGCAATTCCAAAGTTTGCAAGACCGTTGGTAGTGATTCGAGTAAGGTCACCAGAGATGAATGCGTTAGTTGGAACGTTTCCGTTTTCATCTAGCAAGCTCACGGTAACTTCTGGGTTTGCACTCACCAAGTTGTTTGCGCTGTCTAGAACTCGAATTACCGGCGCAGTTGCAATTGCAATTCGTGAACGTACCCCAGCGGCAGCGGTAAGTGTGTCAAGCGAGTTCGGAGCACCGGCAAGAAGCGTGAATGACTTTTCTGTTGGAGCAACCAAAGTCACACCATTAGATACACCGCTGAATGTGATTCCGTAAGTACCAGGTGCACCAGAGACCTTTAGGTTTGCAAATGAGGCAACACCAGATACAGCGGTTGTGGTGCGGCCGGTGATGGTTGCAGAACCCGGGTTAGTGGTTAGCGTTGCAGAAATCACAGTTGCGCTGTCTGATAGAACCTTGTATCCGAATCGGTCACGAATCTCGAAGGTTGGAGCAGGGTCAAGTGCAACACCGGTTTGTGCCTGAGGTAGAGGTCCGCTGGTAATTACAAATTCGTAAGGAGCAGCCGCAACGATCGCGAAGGTATCGGTGGTGACTGAACTAATGGTTGCGTAGCTTGAATCAACCAGGCGAACCTTGAGCTTGTAGTTAGCCGGAGTGCTCTCAAAGTGCAGACCCGCAAGACTTACCTCGCCAGAAACGGCCTGGAATCGGCTTGGTGACTGGGTTCCGCCAAATGTGGCAACCACGTTGGTGGTGTCGGAGGCCGAAACCAAATCAACCTCTACCTTGGCGGTTGAGTTGGTGGTTACCTTGTTGCCGTAAAGGTCAAACAGTTCAAGAACCGGAATTGGTGCAAATACATCGCCAGCCGCAACGCTAGTTTGTGGCTGAGCGCCCGCCTTGACGCTTGCGGTTGCGGCAGCACCGTGAGCAAGTGTGATGCTCTGAGACTTGCTTAGTGAAAGCGCTGCACTGGTAGTTGCACTGTAAGCAATTGTGTAGGTTCCAGCAGCACCCTTTAGACCAAAGCCTGCGTTTGGTGTGTTGCCGAAGTCAACAACACCACCAATGGCGTTAAGAGTTATTGATCGGTCACCTGGGATTGCAGAGTTGTTCAACCAAGCAATCGCATTGTTGTTAAGCGTTGCAGTTACGGCTGCGGTTGCATCGTTGTATTGGGTTGAACCAACAGTGAAGTTGTCAGTTACCAAGTTGTCTTGTGCGTCAAGAATTCTGACAACTGCACTAGTGGTAAATGCTGCTCCGGCAGCTGCGCCAGATGCATCGCGCAGCGTCATCTTGGCTGCAATACCGTGCTTCAACTCAACGGTTGAACTGGTTAGCAACGCAACACCGTCAACTGCTTCACCAGTGTTAATCGCGGTGAACTTGAGTGTGTAGTTCGCGGCAGGACCAGCAAGTTTCAAATCTGTAAATGTTGCACGACCAGTGGTTGCGTTCGAGAACACATCGGTGGCGGTGACAACCATGCTGTTTGGCGCTGCAACAACAGAGGCGCGGATCTTGGTGTTCGCGTCACGAACAGCGTTGCCATATGCGTCTTGTACCTGAATCACCGGCTGTGTTGTGAAGATCAAGTTGCTGCGAGCACCAGCAGGCTCAGTCACCCAAGCAAGTTGAGTTGGTGCGCCAGGAACAATTTCAAACGCGCTTGATGTTGTGAAGCGGTCGTTATTGGCGCCACCAACAAGTTCGTACTTCAATGTGTAACCGGTTGAAGGGGTCTCAACATAGTTCAAACCGTTGAAGGTAATCACACCGTTAACCGCGGTCACGGCGTTTGAAGCGTTGCGAGCAACAGATCCAGATGCTGCCGGAGTAACTAGGCTCACCTTCGCGGTGGCTGTGTTCTGGTCGCTAATCCAGTTGTTCCACTGGTCTAGAACCTTCACCGATGGGTTGGTGGTGAAGGTGGTTCCGGTTGCCACAGTGGTTGCTGGGGCCACGTATTCAGACAACTTATACGCAGCACCAGCGGTCAAGGTGATCGACTGAGTATCGGTGATGTTGGTGCTATCAAGTGTGTAAGTAAGGGTGTAGCTGCCGGCGGTTCCGGTTAGACCAAGTGCCTTAGTGGCGTCGGTGTGGAAGCGGGTAACACCAGCCGACGCAACGCTTGAACTGCGGCTCTGGTAAAGGTTGGCGGTGCCGCTGACGCTCACGTTGATTGTGCGAGTTGCGTCGTTGCCGGTATCAACTAGGTTGCCCTGGGCATCAAGAATCTGAACGATTGGCTGAGTACTGAATTCATAGCCGGCCTTGGCGCCTGAAGCTGCAGTTGTCACCTTGATTTGAGTCGCAACACCGTGAGTCAGTGCAAACGCGTCTGAGTCAATTGTCTTGGTATCAATTGCAGCCGAAGAAGAGTTCAAACTCTCTGCGGTGAAGCGCAACTTGTAGTTACCCTTCTTGGCGGCAAGTGTGGCATTTGTGAATGTGACCAAACCGGTGCTGCGGTCAACGGTGACGCTGGTTGCGCTAAACACATCTGTGCTTGCCGGGTTAATCAGTTCGGCCTTTACTCTGATTGAGCTGTCGTTGTAAACGGTGTAGCCGTATTGGTCAACAACCTTCAGCACTGGCTGAGTGGTTAGTGCGGCACCGCTAGTTGCACCAGATGGCTGAGTCACAAATACCAAGTGGTGCGCAGGCGCGTGCTTAATTTCAAGCGCATTTGAAAGTACTGCGTCACCAACCGCGGTCGAGCCATCGGTGCGAGTGAACTTCAATCGGTATCCGGTGTCAGGTGTGGCTACAAAATTAAGTCCAGTGAATGTGAGCACACCATTTACTGCCGCGATATTCGCCGAGGTGGTGACCACGGTGTCGCTTACGGTTGGATTCACAATCAGGCTTACGCGAGCGGTGGTCACGTTATCGGTGGTGATGTGGTTTCCAGCCGCGTCACGAACGTAAAGAATAGGTGCTGTTGAAAGTTGTACACCGGCAACTACACTGCTTTGAATTGAGCTGGCATTTTCAAGTGTGATTGCAGCAGGAACACCAGGTGTGATCTGAATGATCTGGCTGATCACGCTGTACAAACCGCTGATGCTTGAGTTGTAAGTCACGCGGTAGTAACCAACGGTTCCGCTTAGACCAATTGCCTGGTTGATTCCATTGACCACGGTGCCAAAGTCACCAACACCGCCAACTGCAGCAACCGATGTGCGACCGCCCACGAAGCTAGCGTTAGCACGGGTCACGCCGGTGGTGGTGCCGTTTGCGTTTACTGCTTCAACGCTGGCGATGATGGCTGCGGTGGTGTTTACGGTGTTACCGCTAATGTCCTGAACGGTCACCTTTGGCTGGGTTGTGAATACCGCGCCGCTTGATGCGCCTACTGCCGGGGTAGTTAGGTCAAGCTGGTAAGCCACACCCGGAGTTACGGTGATGCTGTCACTGTCAACGCTTAGACCATCGATTGGCTTGCCCGCATTCGAAGCGGTGAACTTCAATACGTAGTTAGCAACCTTGGCGCGCATTACCAAGTTGCTCAAAGTTGCAACACCGTTTGATGAGGTTGCAGTGGTTCCGGTGATTGAAGTTACTTCACCGCCGGTTGACTTGGTCTTTACCGATGCGGTGACTGTGGTTGCAACTGAATCGTCGGTGACAATGTTTCCGTAAGCATCGCGAATTACCAACTGAAGTGCGCCATCAACAGCAGAAACCATTGTGGTGTTATTTCCGTAGCTGGTCTTTGGCTTGGTGCTTGAACTCAACCACTCAAGAACTGCAGGTACACCCGCCTTAATTTCAAATGTGCCCGATACCTCGCGGCCGCTTGGTGCGGTTAAGCCGCCGATCTGGAACAGCAATCGGTAGTTAGTGGCAAGAGTTGCCACGTAGCTGGTGCCAGGGAAAGTTGCAACACCGTTAGCAACTGTGACAGTTGTGGTTGCGATATCGGTGTTGGTTCCTGGCTGCTTAACAGTTGTGTACGTTCCGTTTGATTCGGTGACCAGACTCATTGCAACCGTGGTTGCGTTGTCATCTGTAATGTCGTTTCCGAATTCGTCTTGCAACTTCACGCGCGGTGAAGAACTGAAGACTACGCCGGCACCGATGCTGGTTGGTGGGCCCTGAGTGATCACAACATTTGCTGCAGGTCCAGCAGTGATGGTGAGGTTCTGAGTTGAAGTTGATGTACCGGCAATTTGGTTTCCGCTGCCATCAACGATTGTGTAAACGATTCGGTAGCTACCGGCCAAACCGTTGAGCGCAAGCTTGGTTGAAGTGCTGGCGCCAAAATCAATAATTCCGGCGGTTGAATCTGCGCTGGTGCGAACAAGGTCGCGCCAAACTACCGCGGTGGTTGCATTGCCATTCGCATCAAGGAAGGTTGCCTTGATTCGGGTGACATCGCCAGAAACGGTGTTGCCCTCAGCATCTTGAACGGTGATCTTAGGCTGGGTGGCAAAGTACTGGCCAGCCTTGGCGTTTGCTGCGGCAGTGCTGATGGCAAGTTTGTTGGCCAAACCGTGTGACAGTGTGAACAGATCGCTATCCACAGTGGTGTTGTGGATAGGGTGCGAGCTGGTGCTGCTGGTTGCAGTGAAACGAATCTTGTAATCACCAATAGGGCCAGCCAAGCTCATGCCGCTGAACTGTGAGTCGTTGTTTGAATCGGTGGTCACGGTTCCCGCGGTCAGCGTTGCACCAGCTGGTGCGCTAACCAGGGTTGGCGTAATAGTGATTCCAGTGTTTGGCAAGTGATTGTTCTTGTAGTCAAAGACTCGAATCTTTGGCTGCGCGGTCAATGTGATTCCGCTGCGAACAGTTCCAGGGGTCCAAACAACTTCAAAGTGGTGCGGCGCACCAAATGCAATTGTGAATGCGTCAGAGTAAACAGTTGATGAGCCCATTACGAACTTCAACTTGTAGTTCGTGTTCGGAGTCGTGGTGAACGCTAAACCATTGAATGTGACGTAACCACTTGATGCTGTGCGAGTAACGCTGGTGCTCGGAATATCGGTGTAAGTGGTGTTTACGAAACTTACTAGTGAAACCGTGGTTGCCGAAGCAGCGTCTTCCTGGGTGACTAGGTTGTTCGATGCGTCATAGACCGCAACCTTAGGCGCTGTGGTCATGGCTTCACCGGTAACCACTGAAGACTGAGGTTGATCAACCATTGTGATGTGGTGAGGTGCGCCGGCAAGCAAGGTGAAGTTCTGAGTAACCGATGGCAACGATGGGTAAGAGTAGGTCAGAACGTAATCGCCCGCGGTTCCAACTAGACCAATTTTGGTGTCGTTGGTTTCAGCGAAGTCGGCAATACCAGTTGTAGTTGCCTTGGTCTTTAGATCACCAATGAA
>CAZWHL010000015.1:4529-13005 GCA_964633625.1 uncultured Rhodoluna sp. | reverse complement strand
CAGCGAAGTCGGCAATACCAGTTGTAGTTGCCTTGGTCTTTAGATCACCAATGAAGGCGATGCTTCCTGAACTTGGAGCCGAAACTGCAACGGTAACAGTGTTGGTTCCGGTGGTCACCACGTTGTTATCAATGTCGTAAACGGTGACCTCAGGCTGAGTTGCAAACTTCACGTTGTTGCGTGCGTTTGATGCGTTGCGAGTCAGCGCAATGTGATCAGCGGCACCGTGACCAAGAGTCACATTGACCGAGGTAGCAAAAGTTCCATCGTAAGTATTGTCTGTAAGTGTGGTGCCAGCTGCATTCTTTGCGGTGAAGGCCAGTGTGTAAACACCGATAGTTCCGCGCAGAACCATGTTGTCTAGGCGGATCACTCCGGCTGAGCTGGTTGCGCTAGTACCGGTGAACGATGTCTTGGTCACGCCGGCGCCAGGGGTGGCGGTGGCAGAAATTGTGACGTCATTGCTTGCTGTGGTGCGGTTGCTGTAGGCGTCGTATAGCCAAATCTCAGGGGTGGTCTGGCCGCCAATCACACTGTTGTTAGTTGCGCTGCTGGCAGGGGTGGTGTGCCATACCCAGCTAACTGCAGCACCCGGAGTGATGTTGAAGGCATCAGATCTTGCAGTTGCACCGGTCACATTGGTTCCGGCAACTTGAGTGATCTGGAAGTCAATCTTGTAATCGTTCGCAGCTGTGGTTGCGTAAGTCAGGTTGCTGAAACGAACCACACCAGAGGTTGCACCAAGTTGTGTTGTTGAAACGCTTGGAGCTGCCGCATAGGTGCCGTTCAACTTCATCAAGGTTGCTGTGACCTTGGTAGTTGCGTCGTCGGTAATCCAGTTGTTGTAAGCGTCGTAAATCTTGACCGCTGGATTCACAGACATCGCAGTTCCCGCTGCAACATTTGCAGGCTGCTGTGAAATCTGAAGTGCTGCAGGTGCACCTGGAGTTACTTCAATGCTTGAAGTAATGGCGGCGTCGGCGATTTCCCCATCAAGAGCGCGATCGGTGTCGAAAGTAAGTGTGTAGTTGCCTGCAAGTGCACCGATAGCTACGCCTGTGAAAGTTGCACGGCCACCCGAGACAATCGCAGAAGTGCTCAATCCGGAACCGGTTGAACCAGTCAGGTTGATTCGTAGCACTGAATCGGTTGGCGTGCCGTCTGCGTTGTAGTCATCATTAGCGATGCGGTTACCGTAAACGTCTTGAACCTCAACGGTGATGTCGCTAACTGCAACACCGGCCTTCACTGTGGTTGCTGGTGTTCCAACGAACGCAATCTTCGCTGCCTTGGCTGCCTTCACCTGAAGGTTAGTCTGCGATGCAATCTTGTCTGACGCGGTAATTGTGTCTGTGCTGAATTCAATTGTGTAGTTAGTTCCAGTCACACCGGCAAGCTTCAAGTTTGTGAAGGTTGCAATACCGTTTGCCGCGGTTGCGGTTGAGGTACCAAGAATCTTTCCGCCGGTTCCAACAACCTTCGCGGTAACTACTGTGCTTGAGTCAGAAGTACAGATGTTTCCATCGGCGTCTTTCAAGACTAGGCGTGGCTGACGGGTCAACAATTCGCCAGAAGCGTTGTTTGCAACTGGCTGTCCTGCTTCAAGGGCAACGCCAGACTGGGCGACCTGAGCTGAATTACATGACGTACCAGTCGCACAGTTAACAAAGAACTGGTCGCTTGGAAGGCTCGTATTCCAGCCTGCCTCCCCGAGGAAATTTCCGTTTCTGCGGTTAGTTGGCATGGTTGCGTTGCCATTTGAATCTGGCTCTGCCCAACGGAAGTTCATGTAATTTCCGCCGTTTAGTTCACCGTAAACAATGCGAATTGGATAAACCTGGCCAGCAACCAAACTAATTTGTCCGGCTGTAGTTATGTCCCAACCAGGGTTGCGGACTACTGGGTATTTTGCTGTTGGAGTGGCGGTTCCAACGCCTGAAGTCATCTTGCTGGTGGTAGTGAAAGGTGGATCATTGCCCTTAGCCGCATCACCAATCCAGACGTATGAGCTGTCATCGGAGTAGGTGGCAAAGGTGTGAATACCTGTCTTCTTTGCCTTGAAGAAACCAACGAATTGGGCACTGAAGTTGTCACCCCAACTTGAGTCACCGGCAAAATTATCGATCGACTGGTAGTTGTATGTTGAGTAATCCGGAATGTTAAGGTCGAAGAAGTTTACGTTTTGTGGCATGCCCCAAAGTTTTTGGCCACCGGCTACAAAGTCGCTGGTTGAAATTCCTGTGAGACCTAGATGACGGCCATTTCCAGATTCATCTTCAACCACCGATGCACTTGCAGTGTCGAAGGCGTAGTGGGCACGCAAACTAACCGATGTCTTGGTTCCAGCTGAACCATACATGCGGTCAGATTCTCCAATTTCATTTGCCGAAAGCGCGTCTTCCCAAATCTTGACTTGGTTAATCTGACCTTCAAAATTCTTTACATTGCTTGAACCCGGAGTCAACAAAGACTTTCCGACTAGGAAACCAGTACCTATGTTGTAGTTCGCGTCAGGACTTGAAGCGTAAACCGGCACGCTTGAACCATTTTCATATAGGAATACCTTGCCCGCAGTGCTGTAATCAACAGCAACGGCAATGTGAGTCCACTGGCCCGTGCTGATCTTTGGCCCGTAGTCATAGGTGTAGTAACCGCCGCCACCAAGGGCAATGTGGATGCGGCCGTCTTGGTACAACCAAAGTCCAAATCGTGAGCCATTGTCTTCAGCCTGGGTCATGATTGTGTAATAAGAGTTGTCACCAACCGCACCTAGGGCACTTGGCTTGATCCAAGCTTCTGCAGTGAAACTGTTGTTTGTTCCCGACGGAATAACGTTTCCCGAGACCGATGCGTACTTTCCAACGCCAGTAGTCAAGGCAAGGTCACTTGCCTGACTTGTTTCCTCAAAGAAACCTGCAGTCCTGTAAATGCTCTCTCGCAGGCCAGGGTAAAGGCTTACCGACGGCGCAAATTCAAGCTTTGCTGCACTTCCGTGCGACAAGAAGAATGGATCTGAGTAGATAGTCGCGCTCAAACCACCGGTTGCCACAAACTTCATCTTGTGCGGGATTGCGGCGTTGCCCGAGTATGTGATTGAATCTGCCGCTACAGATCCATTACCCCCAAGCGTGATGGTCTTGTTTTGAGTCGTCATGGTTCCCGTGTCAGACGAGATTGCAACTGAAACGTTCGAAGACAAACCAGATGTGCTGGTCACGGTGTTGCCATAGGCATCGGCTAGGGCAACTATAGGTGAACGGTAAATTGCGGTGCCGTTTACAAATGTTGCACCTGGAGTTCTACCTTGAGGCTGCTGAGTCAACTTGATTGTTGTTGGAGCACCTGCACCAATTGTCCAGGTCTGAGTCAGATTGGTCGCAACAGTTAGTGGAGATGCAACGTTGTAGGTGACCTCGCGCGAACCAGTCTTTGCAGCCAAACCAATTCCGGTTGCGGTTGAACGCCCAGCAGAAAGTGTTGACCAAGAGTGAGTCAACAAACTTGCACCGTCAGGAGCAATTGCAGAAATGGTTGGAGTTATTCCGTTTGAGCTCAAACCATAAGAAGTAGTTGCTGGGTACTGGTAGCTGTAATCGTTTCCGTAAGCGTCTTGGAAAATAACAATCGGCTGCGGGTTGAAGGCAACACCTGCAGTTGCGGTTGTGCTGCTTCCGCGATCAGCAAGAACCGCGGTACTCAAAACACCATTGCGAACGGTGATTGTGTATTCCGCACTTACCGGAACGGCAACGCCATCAACGGTTCCAGAAACTGTCAGCTTGTAGGTTCCGGCCGTTGCTCGAATGATTAGCGAACCAAGAGTTGCATCGCCACCAGAAGTTGTGACTGATCTACCCGATAGCAATGTTGCAGTTGTCACACCGGCAGGCAATGTCACCGCGGTGCCATCGGTGTTGGTCAAACTTGCAGTCAATACCGCTTCCGAACCACTGCTGATCTTGTTACCCGCGGCGTCAACAACTTCAAGCGCAGGAACTGCATCGTTTGCCGCGGTTCCGGCAACAAATGTTGAGTAAGAAATACCGGCACCAATTGCAACCGGGTTATTTGTAAAGCGAACGGTCTTAGCTGCACCATTTGTGATGGTGAACTGATCAGTTGCAAGCGAGTCGGTCAAGCCAGCGGCTGTGTAAACCAGGCTGTAATCAGTGCCGCGAACCACAGTGAAGCTTGCGGTGTTGAAGGTGGCAATACCGCCTGATGCAGCCTTGGTGCTGGTCTTTCCAGCAACTGCTACACCACCCTTATATAGGTTTGCCACCACCGAGTTGGTTGCGTTGGTTACTAGGTTGCCTTGGGCGTCTTGAATTTCAATCGTCGGAGCGACTGGGAACAACTCCCCTGCCTCAAGAGTTCCAGGCTGAATGGTTGCGTTTGCGCCAGTGCGGTAACCAAGCTTCGCCGCAGCACCAGCAGCAAGCGTGATGTTCTGAGTGGCAGTCAATTGAGTTGAGCCAAAGGATGCGGTGTAGGTAAGAGTGCGAGTACCAATCAAGCCGGTGATGCCAAGCTTCTGACCTGTGGTTGCAGTTTGGAAGTTTGCGCGACCAACGGTTGCAGTAATTGAGTTAGATGCAACGGTAGTTCCAGCATCTACCCCCATGGTGATTGAAGCATCGGCAGCTGCACCAGTGATTACCGGGTTGCCATCGGCGTCCTGAACTTCAAGGATTGGCTGAGTGGTGAACTTAGCTCCAGAGTTTGCACCATCAGCTGGAGTAATGACGGTCAACTTAGTTGCCTCACCATGGGTCAAAGTGAATGCGCGTGAAGTTGTTGAGTGGTTAGGTGCAACCGAACTTGAATCCGCAGTCTTGGTTACAGTTAATGTGTCAATTACAAATCGGTAGGTGCCTACCTTTGCCGAAAGCACCATTGAACCAAATGTAAACTTTCCACCGACCGCATCGCGAGTTGCGTTAGTCAAGCTTGTGACGTTGCCGTTGTTGTCAGTTCCAAGCGTTGCCGTTGCGCTGTAACCGCTTGAAACCAAGTTGTCGAAGGCGTCACGAAGCTCTGCTTCAGGTGCAGTTGCAATTGCTGCGCGGTTCACGATAGTTAGCGATGGCTGAGTAACCCAGGTGATGTGGTCTGGTGCGGCTACCGCAATAGTGATCGCCTCTGAGAAAGTTTGCAAACCAGAACCGGTAGTGAATTTGATTCGCACATTACCCGCGCGGTTAAAACTCATGTTGGTGAAAGTTGCTACACCGGTAGTTGAATCGGTGTTCGCAGCTGTTGCGGTGACTCCGGCACCGGTCAAATCGGTGCGTGCAAGTGCGTCAACCAGGCGCGGTGTAATTGCAACTGACGAGCTAACCGCGTTACCCCAAGCATCCTGAACACCAACCTTTACATCAGTTGCGAAAGCAACGCCCGCGGTGGTGTTCTGCGGCTGAACAGTGACACCCAACTTGGCCGCATCACCGGCAACCAAAGTTAGACCGGTCTGAGAAATGTTGATACTTGTGTCAGAAACCAACGAGAACTTGATGGTCTTGGTGCCAACGTTTCCTCGCAGTCCAACCGGGGTTGAATCGGCGCCAAAGTCGGCTTCACCGGTTGAGGTTGTGATGGTCGCGGAGTTGAACACTTCGGCGTCTATCGAGCTCAACTGAATCTGGGCATTTGGTGATGCCACCTTGTTACCGTCGGCATCCTGAATCTCAACGATCGGTTGGGTAGTGAAAGGCTTACCGGCTGCAGCTCCACCGGCATTTCGGGTCAGCGCCAACTTGGCAACGGAGCCAGCAGTCAATGTAAATGCACCAGAGGCAGAGGTCGTAGGGGTGCTTGAAAGCGTGGTCGACACCGATGTGACCTTGAGTGTGTAGCTGCCTGCGGCTGCACCGATCTTTAGGTTCGGGAAGCTGAATTCACCCGATACCGCGGATGCGGTGTTGCCGCTGATGTAGTTTCCGGCTGAACTGCCAGAAATTGTGGTGCCACCTGCTGATTCGGCTGCAATCGTGACCGAAGTCGTGGTGGTGTCACCGCGAACCACGTTGTTGTTGGCGTCCATCAACTGCAGAACGGGGGTGGTTCCAAATGTGGCGCGAGCAGCAACACTCAAGGTGCCCAGCGACTTAAAGACCAGCTTGGTTGGTGCGCCCGGGGTGATGTTAAAGACGTTTGATTCTGCCGACTCAAGCACAATCTGAGATCCGCCGGCAACTGGGTCAGCGGTTCCGGTGAACTGCAATCGGTAGGTTCCAGCTTTGGTGAATCCAGGGTTCGCCCAGGTGTTTGCACCGGTAGTGGTTTCTACGGCTGACTTACTGTTGTCGCTTGAGGCATCGGCGGTGTCGTAAAGCACCGGCTTTACGTTGGTTCGGAATACGCCGCCAGAAATTGTGTTGCCAAAGGCATCCTGCACCTGAGTAGTCACGGCAGGTGAGAAAGCTGAACCCGATGAAATGTTGCCTGGCTGCTGAGTAATGGCAATCTTCTTGGCATCACCGGCGGTCAAAGTGATGGTGTGGGAATCGGTGAAGATCAGTGACTGGCCAACCACACGGTAGGTCAGGGTAACTTCACCCACGGTTCCGTCTAGGCGAAGGTTTGGAACGTAGCCGGCTCCACAGTGGTTGCCGGTGTTAGCAAAGTTTGCGGTACCAAGGTAAATGTCACAAGTGGTGTTTCCGCCCAGGGTTGCACCCACGGCTGAAACCTGAATTGTCGCCGGACCAAAATCTTGTACAACGTTGCCAGCAACGTCTCGAACGGTGACCACAGGCATTGTGGTGATGATCTTGCCGGCACGTGCACCTGCCGCTTCACCGCCGGTTACCTCAACGTGGTCTGCCTGACCATAGGTGAAGACAATTGGAGATGAGGTGTTTGTAGCAGCAGAAACCGCTGGATCTGGAGTTCCGGTGCGGAAAATTGGCGAGGCCAAACGGAAGTCGGCGGCCATCGGTGCCGATGTCTGCAATCCGGCAGCGAATGCGGTCTGCGTGGCGCTAACCACCTTGAGCTTGTAGGTACCAATCGGTGCCTCGATAACCAAGTTGCTGAAGGTGACCACACCATTCACCGATGATTCTGTGCCGCCAAGTGACGGGGTCAAAATGGTGCTGGTTAGGTTTCCGCTGCCGTCTAGCTTCACGGCATTGATAGTTACGCTCCAGGTGCCGCTGGTCACGCGGTTTCCGTTGGCATCGGTTAGTTCAAGAATCGGAGCAATCGGGATCTCCGATCCGGCAACCACCTGGGTGCTGCCCAGAGCGGTTCCGGGGTCAACGATCCAGTTCAACTTATAAACGCCGCCGGCACTAACCGTGAAGGCATCTGATGTCACCGATACCAAGCCAGTTGAGGTAAAGACGATCTTGTGGCTACCCGCCTTACCGAAAGAAAGCCCGGCAAAGGCTGCCGATCCGGCAACCGCATTCACCGCGCTCTTGGTTTCGCCACGTGTAGTACCAGTTGCGGCATCCACCAAATCTGGGGTAATTGCGTTGGTTGCATCGGTAACTAGGTTGCCGTACGCATCTTGTACAACTACGGTTACTCTCTTGACAGTGGCGCTATTGGCGTCAAATGCAACACCCGAAACCACATTGCTTGGCTGGGTCACAATTGCTAGCTTCTTGGCTACACCGGCGTTCAGTGTGAAGTTGGTCTGATCCACTGACACCGATGAGTCTGCGGCGAGCGCGTAACTCAAGGTGTAACTTCCCGCGGTTCCGGTGGCAGCAAGTCCGGTAAAGGTGACCACACCGTTCACAGCATTCATGGTGGTTGATCCAACCGCAGTAGTTGGGACTCCCAGGTTTGCCCCGGTGCTAATACTTGCCACAACCGCAGCGGTGCTGTTAGCCACGGTGTTGCCGTCAGCATCTTGTACAAGAATCACCGGTTGACGGGTAAAGACAACTCCGGCCTTGGCTGAATCAGATGCTGATACGGCTCCGATGCTTTCGCCGGAAGTGAACTTGAAATTATCAAATCCATAGATATCGTTAGATGTTCCAGGTATCGAAATGTTTTGGATAAATTTCCCGCTAGGGGCTGTAACTGTTTCAATGGATGACCATCCGCCGCCGCCAGCGAATTCTGCCAACGGCGTGTTCCCGCGGACAGTGAAAGTAGCACTTGACCCATCTGTATAACTAACAGTCGCTGTCACGCTTCCATTCTTCGAGGTAACTCCAAATTCAATCGCTGTTGTATTGCTAGGTGGAGTTACAACGAGAGGCATTGTTGTGGCATAACCCTCAATGAGTGATCCCGAGACATTTGTTGCCGAGAGTGAAGCAGTTGCCGCATCAACAATCCGGTAAGCGTTGGTTCGTGTGGTTGTCACCGCGGAGCCGTTTACCTCAAATCGGGCAGTCGTGTTGATTCGGTTACCGGTAAATGTTTCTGTAACCACGGTTGGGCTTGCCCCAGCGACTGCCGCAGTACCAGCCTTGGTGCTAACCGCAACCTTGGCCGCCACACCGTAGGTGAT
>CAZWHL010000015.1:0-4429 GCA_964633625.1 uncultured Rhodoluna sp. | reverse complement strand
CCGCAGTACCAGCCTTGGTGCTAACCGCAACCTTGGCCGCCACACCGTAGGTGATGTTGAAGTTGCCTGAGGTAGCTCCGGTGGCGATCACATTTGAGCTAACGCTGTTCGATGCCGAAGCCACACGTAGGTAGTAGCTTCCAGCCAGTGCACCAACGCGCAGGTTAGGGAACGTAATCAAACCACCAACCGATGAACCGGTGTTGCCGCTGATGTATATCGGTGTTGTTCCACTAGTAGGCACAGCCTCAAGGGTCACGCTGGTTGTGGTGGTGCCGATCACCGGGTTGTCGTTGGCGTCGCGAACCTCAAGAACCGGGGTGGTTGCGAAAGCGCCGCGCGAAGCCACGTTTGAAGGGTTGGTGGTGAAGGCCACCTTGGCTGGGTCGGCCGCGGTCACCTGGAACGAGTTAGAAAGAGCTGGGGTCACAACCGCTGTGTCGGCGCCAGAAGCAGGTACATAGCTGAACTTGATCTTGAAGGTGCCGGCCGAGTCGTAGGTCAGCGCGTTTGCATTGGCGCTCGAGTAGGTGCTTGTCGCGGTGCCGCTGGCAACTTGCGCGGTGGTTCCGGTCAGCGCTGGTACCAGTGAGATCACCGATGGAGTTGAGACGTTGTAGGCAAGCTCGGCCTTGATTGACGCGGTTGAGCTGAGCACAGGGTTTCCGTAGGCGTCAACCACCTTAGCCACAACGGCACCCATCGCAGTTCGGGCGATTACGGTCTGTGGCTGGGTGGTGATCGCGATTCGGGCAGGCAAACCAGCTGACAAAGTCACGCTCTGGTCGGCATAGTAAGTGGTTCCGTTGTAGGTCACCTGGTAGGTAATCTTCTGAGTTCCAGCTGCGCCGGCGATTCCGAATGAACCCGATGCGAAGGTCGCGGTGCCATTGTTGAGGGCAATTTCGGCTTGAGTTGCATTACCCGATAGCCCGGTCATGGTCAACGGGCTGGCCACGGTGGCCGCCGCAGTGGCGCTGTTGGCGTTCACCAGGTTGCCATCGGTGTCTAGAACACTGATTGTGGTTGCGGTGGTTAGGTTCACTCCGGCTTGGGCCGAAATGCTGGTTGGGCTAATCGAGACGCTAGCCGCGGCTCCCGCGGTGATTGCGAAACTCGAAGATGCCCCCGGTCCGGTAAGGCCAGTGGATGTAGCTGTCAAGGTATAGCCACTGGTTGCCTTACCGGCCGGAGCTAGGGTGCTGAAGGTGATCAATCCACCAACAGCAATCTTGGTTAGGCCAATTGAGGCCCCTGAGGTAACCACGCCAGAACCGGATGCGTTCACGGTTATGGTTGCCGAAGTCGAGTTGTCTGTGGTTACGCGGTTGCCATAAGCGTCCTGAACCACAAGTACCGGAGCGGTGGCAAAGGTGCTGCGGTTAACCACGCTAGAAGAAGGCTGGGTCTGCCAGGCCAACTTGGCAGGTGTTCCTGCGACGATCGAGAACGCAGAAGTGGTGGCTGTTTGGGTAGCAACCGGCAAATTGGCAGATGTGTACAAAATCTTGTATGAACCCGCGGCTTGCCAGTTTAAAGTGCTCAGGGTCAAGGTTCCGTTGCTGACCGAGCTTGAGGTCTTAGCTGACCCACTAATTGCTGCACCAGACACCGCGTCAACCAAACTTGGCACGATTGAAACGGTCTGGTCATCTACGAGGTTGCCCCACTCGTCTTGAACCAAAACGGTTACTGGATCAAGGTTTGCGCCGGCAACTACAGATGTTTGAGGTTGCGCGGAGACGTAAAGCTTGTTGGCATCACCATTGCCCAAGGCAACGTTTTGGGTGACGCTAATCAGGCTGTCTACTGTGCCGTTGAACAGGCTGTACTTTAGTGAAACGGATCCTTCAACGCCGGCTATTCCGGCCCCAAGTCCGGCAAAGTTTGCAACACCATTCTGTACAGATTTCTCAATTGTGCCTACGGTGGTGTAACCGGCGGCTGAGATCTTGACCTTGGCGGTGCTGTTTAGAACCAAGCTGCCATCGGTGTCTAGAACCTCAATCACCGGCTGGGTACCGAATGCCTTGCCCGCCTTGGCCGAATCGGCCGCGGTGGCAACGCGAAGGCTAGCTGCGGTGCCGTTTGTGATGGCGAACTGTCCAGACTTTGTGCCGGTAGGGGTAATTGCAAAACCGTTTGAGTTGGTTGCCGAACTTATTACCAAGCGGTAGTTAGCCGACTTGGCGCCAATAGTGAATGCGGTGAAGTTAGCCCGGCCGTTGGTCACCTTTAGGGTTTGACCGCTGGTGGTGTTGATTTGGCCCGCAGAATCAACCGCCTCGGCGGCTAGTGTGACGATAGTCGTTGAATCAGTCAGCGCTCGGTTTCCATAGGCATCTTGGATCTCAACTTCTGGCTGATCGCTTAGCGCGCTTCGGGAAACCGCACCCGATACTGTTCCCCCGGCAACCCAAACAGCAGCGGCAGGGTTGCCCGCTGTGATGTCGAAGGACTGTGACAATTCTTGTACAAGAATGCCAGCCGCGTCGGTAATCTGCATTTTGTAGGTACCAGCCTTGGTAAATGCCGGGTTCACAATTGAACCAACACCGTTAGCTGTTGAAACCGTTGCAGTTTCAGCCTGAACTCGAGTCACTGATCCACTCACTGAATCGTTAGTGATCAGCGAAAGCTTTAGGCTCTGAGTGCCGGTGGTCACAATGTTGGCCCATCGGTCTTGGATTTCTACCTTGGCAGCCGGACTAAATGATTGACCGGCAATCAAAGCGCTTGGCTCCTGAGTCAGGTGAATCTCGAAAGGGTCACCCGCACTCACGGTCACATTGGTCTTAGTTGCAGACAATGTATATGGAGCACCCTGAACCGGGGTAACCGCAAGACTAAAGGTAACGCTGTAGTTGGTACCAACCACGCCACCGATGGCCAATGAGCTGAATCGGGCAACACCGGCACTGGCTGCCTGGGTTCCTCCGGCTGTGATTTCACCTCCGGTTCCTGAAATGCTGGCGGTAATGCTTGCCGATACGTAATTTCCACCCGAAACCACGTTTCCGCCGAGATCATATAAGGTGACGACCGGAACTGAGGTGAAGGCCTTGCCAGCTGGGGCATTTGGAGTAGTCCAATCAACGGTCATGCTTACCGGGTCTGGACTACTCAAGTTGTAAATACCAGTGTCCTGAACATCGGTGGTTAGTGCCGGAGCTCCGTTTGCCGGAACCACACTAATTCGAATGTTCTGGTCGCCTAGACCCTGAACGAATTTGACGCCTGTAAAGCTTGCCTCACCCGCGGTTGCGGTAGCCGAGACGGTTCCCGCTAAGGCACCGGTTTGTGCCGGATCTGTCTTTGGCGCAACAGCCAAGCCAATGTTGTAAGAACCAGCCAAGGTGTTGGCGGCGTCAATCTTCACACCATAGGTATCTTTCAACTTCACCGATGGGCTCTTAGCCAAAACCACGTTTTGGAACGCACTGAACGGAGCGGTAGTTGGAGTGTTGATCATGTCAAAGCTCACCGGAATACCAAATGCCGGGTTCACTCCATCAACAGTTGCGGGTGTGTAGGTGGTTCCGGTCTTAGCTTCAAAAGCTACTGCTGTCGAACCGGTAGCCGAGGAGTTAAGCGCCAACTTTGAAACTGTGTGCTGGTTGTTTAGCGTAATTGTTCCGGTAGCTTGAACTGCAAGGTTGATGACATCAATAGAGCCAGAGCTCGAAACTGTAGACCCAGAAATAATCTTCAGCGTCTTGAGTTCGGCTGTGGTTCCTGTGGCATCTGCCTTTCGAGTAATTACATCGTTGATAATTACTGCGCCAGAGGTGCTTGAACCAATACGTAGGAACTTGGCCTGAAGTTTTGGAAGATCGGTAGACCCAACCGAGAGAGTTCCGGTAGCGGCGGCGCCGATGCGAATTGCTCTTGCAGAGTTGAAGTTCTTAATCTCAATTGCACCCTGTGCAGCGGTGTTTTGTGCCGCTAGGTTTGCCCCAGTTGGCAAACCAACCTTAAGGGCAGAAGATGCGCCAATTGAGAGCGTGTCTGTCGTGATCAGAATATCTGAGTCAAGAGCAGTTGTAACTGTTGAGGTAGTTGTGAAGCTCGTAGTTGCAACCACGGTAATCGGACCAGCGCGAGGAACGATTGAATTTGTAAGCAATGCTGCTGTAGAAGAAACCACACCACCCTTGAGTGTGATGCTTCCAGCTGTCAAGGACTGGCTTACGGTGATGCCGCCGGTGTTTCCATCTTTACCAAATGTGATTGATGATGCGGCAGTTCCCATGTTCATAGCCAGGTTGTTGAATGTTGCTGCGAAGTTGTTGGTAAGCGGGCGAATCACAATTGCGCCGGTAGTAGCAAATTCACTGGTCTGAGCAGTGTTCTGAGTAACAATGTCAGCAGCCAAGGTGATTGGGCTTGAACTAGTTGCTACAAGTGCGGTTACACCTGCTGGATTTGT
>CAZWHL010000014.1:20689-30957 GCA_964633625.1 uncultured Rhodoluna sp. | reverse complement strand
GAGGTCTTCTTGCCGGCCTGCCAGTCGCGGTAGTGACGAGTTACGGTACCGTGAGCAGCTTCAGCAAGAGTGGTCTTACCGTCTGGAGTGGTTAGCACGGATGTCATTAGACCTAGTGAACCAAAACCCTGTGCAACGGTGTCTGACTGAACGTCACCGTCGTAGTTCTTACAAGCCCAGACGTAGCCACCCTCCCACTTAAGTGCAGCGGCAACCATGTCGTCGATTAATCGGTGTTCGTAGGTAATGCCGGCAGCCTTGAAGCGGTCAGCGTACTCTGCGTCGAAAACTTCCTGGAACGCATCCTTGAATGCACCATCGTATGCCTTCAGGATTGTGTTTTTGGTTGATAGGTAGACCGGGTAGTTGCGTGACAAACCATAGTTGAAAGATGCACGTGCAAAGTCACGAATTGAATCCATGTAGTTGTACATACCCATTGCCACACCACCGTGCTCTGGGTAGTCAGCAACTACCTGAGTAACGGGTGCCGAACCGTCGGCCGGGGTCCAAGTAATGGTTACCTGACCCTTACCCGGAACCTTAAAGTCGGTTGCCTTGTACTGGTCACCGTGTGCGTGACGACCAATGATGATTGGCTTGGTCCAACCAGGAACTAGGCGTGGGACGTTTGAAATGATGATTGGTTCACGGAACACAACACCATCAAGAATGTTTCGGATAGTTCCGTTCGGAGACTTCCACATCTTCTTCAGCTTGAATTCTTCAACGCGAGCTTCGTCAGGAGTGATAGTTGCGCACTTCACACCAACGCCGTGCTTCTTGATTGCGTGAGCCGCATCAATGGTCACCTGGTCATCGGTGGCGTCGCGGTTTTCGATTGAAAGGTCGTAGTACTCAAGGTCTACATCTAGAAATGGGTTGATCAAATTGTCTTTGATGTTTTGCCAGATGATTCTGGTCATTTCGTCGCCGTCTAGCTCAACGACCTTGCCAACAACCTTGATTTTTGCCATGTGGGGCTCCTGTACTTTGGAAATCTAGGGCCTCTTCGCCCTAGCAACCTCTAGCCTACCGTTAGTGGATACCCGAGCCACTTTTCCCAACTAATGGAAAAAGTGGCGCTCTCCCGTGAAGTACATGGTGATTCCGGCAGCCTCGGCTGCAGCAATTACCTCTTCATCACGAACTGAGCCACCAGGCTGAACTACTGCGCGAACACCGGCATCAATCAGAATTTGCAAGCCATCGGCAAATGGGAAGAATGCGTCAGAGGCAGCTACCGAACCCTTGGCACGGGATTCGGCACGTTCAACAGCAAGCTTGCAAGAGTCCACGCGGTTTACCTGGCCCATACCAACACCAACCGATGCGCCCTCGCGAGCCAAAAGAATTCCATTTGACTTCACCGCACGGCAGGCGCGCCAAGCGAATTCAAGTTCCTTCATTGTGTCTGAGTCGGCCTTGCGCCCGGTAACCAACTTCCAACCGCTTGAGTTGAACTGAGAAAACTCATCGGTCTCTTGAACCAGCACACCACCAGAGATCTGCTTGTATTCAAGTGCTTCACGAGAGTAGTTAGCTGGCAACTCAAGAACGCGCAAGTTCTTCTTTTCAAGCAAAATCGAAAGCGCCTCAATCTCGTAAGACGGAGCAATGATTACCTCGGTAAAGATGCTGGCAACTTGCTTGGCCATGGTCACGGTAACCGGGCGGTTGGTTGCAATCACTCCACCAAATGCAGATACCGGGTCACACATGTGAGCCTTGGCGTGAGCATCGGCAATTACGTCTGCTGTTGCTGGGTCACCAATTGCAATGCCGCATGGGTTTGCGTGTTTAATAATTGCCACTGCTGGCTCGTTGAAGTCGTAAGCCGCACGAAGCGCTGCATCAGCATCAACGTAGTTGTTGTAAGACATTTCTTTCCCGCCAAACTGGCGAGCCTGGGCAATGCCGGCAACTGCGTTTTCACCAACCGCGCGATAAAGCGCTGCGGCCTGGTGCGAGTTCTCACCGTAGCGAAGCACGTTGGCAAGGTGCGCATCCACTTTGAAGGTTGAGCCAAAGCCAGGGTTGGCATTTTCAATGTCACCCTTCTGCCCTGCCGCGCGCTTCCAATCACCTTCAAGTTCGGCAGCAAACCAGTTGGCAACTGCAGAGTCGTAGCGAGCGGTGTGCGAGAAAGCAGCGTAGGCAAGTTCGCGGCGCTGAGCCAAAGTTGTTCCACCGTCTTTGACAGCACTGATAATTTCTGAATACTTTGCTGGGTCAACCACGATTGCAACGTTTGCGTGGTTCTTAGCGGATGCTCGAACCATTGCCGGTCCACCAATATCAATCTGCTCAACAACTGCATCACCCTTGGCACCAGACTGAACGGTTTGCACGAATGGGTAAAGGTTTACCACCACAAGCTGGAATGCCTCAATACCCAACTCGGCAAGCTGCTGCTCGTGTGCCATCAAACGCATGTCGGCAAGAAGACCACCGTGCACCTTTGGGTGAAGTGTCTTTACACGGCCATCAAGTGACTCTGGGAATCCGGTGATCTGAGAAACTTCGGTAACCGGAATTCCGGCATCTTTCAAAGCTGCAAAAGTTCCACCGGTCGAAACTATGTCGATACCCGCCGCAGCTAGTTCCTTAGCCAAATCAAGTAGGCCGGTCTTGTCAGAAACAGAAAGAAGTGCGCGCTTAATTTCAACGCGATCGCGGTGACGGTAGTCAGCTGGCTTGTGGTCGTTGTGTGCGGCCATGATTAAGCCCCTTTATTTGGCTAGTGATGGAAGGTGGATTTTCTTAGTGGCAATATCTTTCACGGTTGCAACCAATAGTTCGCGCTCAACAACTTTGATGCGCTCGTGTAGGTCGTACTCGCTATCTTCTGCCAAGACCGGCACGCTTGCCTGAGCAATGTGCGGTCCGGTGTCAACACCTTCGTCGACAACGTGAATGGTCACCCCGGTAACCGAAGCCTTGGCATTCAAAGCGTCACGCACTGCGTGACCGCCAGGAAATGCCGGCAACAAAGAAGGGTGAGTGTTTATTAAGTTTGGGCTTAGCGCAGAGACAAAGTTAGCCGGAAGAATTCGCATGAAACCAGCCAGCACAACTAGGTCTGGCTTGAAGTGATTAATGTTGGCCAACAACACATCGGCCCACTTTTCGCGCGATTCAAATGCCGAGGGCGAAACAACAAAGGTTGGGATGCCGAAATGCTCTGCGTGAGCCAAGCCATCGGCTGGATTGTCGGAACCAACGGCAACAACCTTGGCACCAAAAAGCGGATTATCGGTTGCTTCTAGCAGGGCCTTCAGGTTTGAACCTGACCCAGAGATGAGCACCACGACCGACAGCATTAGTCCAGTTTATCGGTGCTGTTATGAGCGCTGGGCGAGCGGGTGATCTGGTGCATCAGGTCTAGCACTAAAGAACGCAGCCAAGATTGAAACCACTGCGACCTCAACAAAAAGCACGCCAACGGCAAGCAGCGGATGAACCCCAATAACCTGCAACCGTCCAGGACCAACCCCGCCAGAAGCAAGCAATGCAAGGATGCCAAATTCGAGTGCGGCAACTACCGCAATAGATAGACCCAGCGTGATTGCCGCACTCCAGGCAGAGGCAAATTCAAAACGAATCTCGTCGGCGTGACGACGAATCAAAATCGTGGCAACGAATGCACCTACCAGCGGTACCAAAATCGCGATCATGCCAAAGCTGAGTTCCCCAATTGGAAGAGCTGACGTAATTGGGAGCGCAGGCAACGGACCAACCGCGGTTGCCACCGGAGAGATCAGTGAGCCCGCTCCAATTTGGAAACCAACACCGGTAAACCAGCTGGCACCAAACACAACCAGGTTAGGCAGAATCGCCATCTGTCCGGCGGTAATCATCACACCACCAAGGAAGCTAACTTGCAGGCCCTCGTAAAGGCGAATCACCTGAATCCAGTTCACGGCCATCATGATTGCTATGAACACCGATGACACCGCGAGCAGAATCACAACTACTCCAGTACCAGCACGAAGTGCCGGTGCACTGACAGCACGGAGTGCCCAATGTAAGTTTTTGAATTTACGACCAAGGAAATCGCGAACCCAAACGCGTTCAACAGGTTCTGGCAACGCGGCAGCCTCACCGAATGCCTGACGCTTTGCGAAGAGCGAACCGAGTATCACGAACAACAACATAAATGCCGGCGGAAAGAAAGTTCCCTGCCAGGCAACCGGATAAACAAACTTGTTGTAGGCAACCAAACTCAGTAACAAAGAGATTCCGCCGTAAACAATTGCTGAGGCAACCCAAGCTGGCCAAAGCTCAACTGCTGTAGTGAGTCTGCGACCCATACGATTTGCAAAATGTGCGATCACCAAGCTGAGACCCAATGGCATCATGCTCACCACAAATTGTGGAAACTGGGCTGCGCCAAATTCTCCAGCTGGAACAACTAGTCGGGTGCCGTGTGCCATCATCCAAATGTCTGCAGATGCGCGAAAAGGCACTAGCCAATCGATGGTTGGATCATTTTCAAACAACCAGACCACGGTGAGTGGAACTAGAAGTAATCCAAGTCCAATGCCAGCGACAACCAGTGCCTCAAACGCTGCAACTAGAAAAGTGAGTCTGCGATTCACGTAGAAACACTCCCCCTAGTTGCGAAAAATCTTAAAGGCTCTTGATGACTTCGCGCATTAGCGCTGCGGTCTCAGAAGGAGTCTTACCAACCTTCACACCAACGGCCTCGAATGCTTCCTTCTTTGCCTGCGCTGTACCTGCAGAACCAGAAACGATCGCACCAGCGTGACCCATGGTCTTGCCTTCAGGAGCAGTGAAACCAGCAACGTAAGCAACAACCGGCTTGGTCACGTGCTCCTTGATGTAAGCAGCTGCCTTCTCTTCAGAGTCACCACCAATTTCACCAATCAACACAATCGCCTTGGTCTCAGGGTCTGCCTGGAAAGCAGCAAGTGCATCGATGTGAGTGGTTCCAATTACTGGGTCTCCACCAATACCAATAGCCGTTGACATACCAATGTCACGTAGTTCGAACATCATTTGGTAGGTCAGAGTTCCTGACTTTGAAACCAACCCGATAGGACCAGGGCCGGTGATGTCTGACGGGGTAATACCCGCGTTCGACTTTCCCGGTGAGATGATGCCTGGGCAGTTAGGGCCAATCAGACGAGTCTTCTGACCCTTCTCTACGTTGTATGCCCAAGCCCATGCTGAGTCGTGAACTGGAATGCCTTCAGTAATCGCAACCGCTAGAGGAATTTCTGCGTCAATTGCCTCAACCATTGCGGCTTTTGCAAATGCAGGCGGTACAAAAATTACAGTGACGTTTGCGCCAGTTGCCTTCATGGCTTCAGCAACGGTTCCGAATACCGGAAGCTGCTTGCCTTCAACATCAACGGTTTCGCCAGCCTTACGCGGGTTAACACCACCAACAATGTTTGATCCACCAAGCAACATGCGACGAGTGTGCTTCATACCCTCAGAGCCAGTCATACCCTGAACGATGATTCGCGAGTCTTCGTTTAGAAAAATAGCCATTTCTTTAATTCCTTCTCGCGTTTAGCGGTTCGCCAACTCGGCAGCCTTGTCGGCTGCGTCGTCCATAGTGTCTACAAGAGTTACCAGTGGGTGCGCAAACTCATTCAAGATGTAGCGACCCTCAAGAACATTGTTACCGTCCAGGCGAACAACAAGAGGCTTAGTTGCCTTGTCGCCCAGAGTCTTCAATGCACCAACGATTCCGTTTGCAACAGCGTCACATGCGGTGATTCCACCGAATACGTTTACGAACACGCTCTTTACCTGTGGGTCGTTCAAGATAACGTCTAGACCTGCGGCCATAACTTCGGCTGAAGCGCCACCGCCAATGTCTAGGAAGTTTGCAGGACGTACCTTGCCGTGCTTCTCACCCGCGTATGCAACCACGTCAAGAGTTGACATTACAAGACCTGCACCGTTGCCGATGATTCCTACTTCACCATCAAGCTTCACGTAGTTCAAGTCCATTGCCTTTGCCTTGGCCTCAAGTGGGTCAAGTGCGTCACGCTCCATTGATTCACGCTCGTGTCTGAATTCAGCGTTGTCGTCTAGCGAAACCTTACCGTCGAGTGCAATTACTTCACCATCGGTGCTCAAGATAAGTGGGTTAACTTCAACTAGGGTTGCGTCTTCTTTTACGAATACGTCGTAAAGCTTTACGAACACCGGAGCAACCTTTGCAGCGGTTGCGTCATCGAAGCCACCCTGCTTCGCAATGCTCAACGCGGTTGCAAGATCAATTCCCTTAGTTGCATCTACTGGCACCTTTGCCAACGCCTCTGGGCGCTCTTCTGCAAGCTGCTCGATTTCCATTCCACCCTCAACGCTGCAAAGCGAAAGGAAAGTGCGGTTTGATCTGTCTAGCAATACTGAGAAATAAAATTCTTTCTCGATTGAGGCACCCTGAGCAACCATTACGCGCTTTACGATGTGACCCTTGATGTCTAGACCAAAGATGTTCTTAGAAAGTTCTTTTGCCTCTTCTGGAGACTTGGCTACTTTAACACCACCAGCTTTTCCACGGCCACCGGCTTTAACCTGTGCCTTTACAACTACAACTCCACCGATCTTGGCAGCTGCTGCCTCAACCTCTTCTGGAGTATCTGCAGTTAGACCCTGCAGAACTGGGACGCCATAGGCCTCGAACATATCGCGGGCCTGGTATTCAAATAAATCCACTTTGATTCCATTCAGATATTTGGACAACCCTCTAAGTTTACGCTTCTGGAAAGGGGGCCTTGAACACCGATTTGGAGCCGAGAGACCGATGGTGAAGGTTTAGAGCTTGGTAATCGGGGCTACTTTGACCAGCAGGCGCTTGGTGCCCACGCTGCCAAAGTGGATTTCGGCAGTTTGGCGGGCGCCCTCGCCCGCGGTGGCAATTACCTTGCCCTTGCCAAAGTCCGAGTGCTCGATTATGTCGCCAACGGCAAGCTGCAGACCCTCGTTGTTTCGAACCGATGAAATTGCGCCAGACCAAACCTTCTTCTCTTTTGTAGAAGGGGTGCCGCCATAGCCGCCAGACGATTCGCTAGAGCCGTATCCTTGAGCGTCGGCGATTGATTCCCGGTAGCGAGTAGATGGCAAGCCGCGGCCAGAACCGGATTCACGCCAGTCAATTAATTCAGCTGGGATTTCTTGCAGGTAACGCGACGGCATCGCCGATTCTGATTCACCAAAGGTGGTGCGATTCATGGCCAGAGAAAGGTGTAGCTTCTTGCGTGCGCGAGTGATGCCCACATAGAACAATCGGCGTTCCTCGGCCATGCCGCCAGGCGTGATGAAGCTCATGCGGTGTGGCAACAAACCCTCTTCGATACCAGTTAGGAACACTGCTTCATACTCGAGCCCCTTTGCTGTGTGCAGGGTCATCAACGAAACGGTTCCAGATTCGTCATCAAGTTCGTCGGCGGCGGCAACTAAAGCAACTTCATTCAAAAAGTCAGGCAATCTGCCTTCAGGATTGTTGCGCTGAAATTCACGGGCAACCGATACAAGTTCCTCGAGGTTTTCAACACGCGCTTCATCTTGAGGGTCCTTGCTGTTGCGCAGCGATTCCAGCAATCCAGTTCTATCCAGCACCGCTCGCAAAATTACATCAACGTGCTCGTTAGGAATCATCGCCTCTAGATTGTCCATGAGTTCGGCAAGTTGATTAATTGCGCCGGTAATCTTTGGACCAAATCCAAGGTTGCTCACGTGAGAAAGTACCTGACGCACAGACAAATTGTTTTTCTCGGCGTAGCTGGCAATCTGAGTTTCGGATGCATCACCAATACCGCGCTTTGGTACGTTCAGAATTCGGCGAGTGGCTAGGTCATCTCGAGTGTTGGCAATCGCAACCAGGTAGGCCATTGCGTCTTTGATTTCTTGACGCTCATAGAACTTTGTGCCACCAACTACGCGGTACGGAATACCTGAGCGAATGAAAATATCTTCCAGCGCACGGGTCTGTGAATTGGTGCGATAGAAGACAGCAATGTCACGGAAGGCAATTGCGTCATCACCTTGGCTCTTGCCGTGCAGCTTGTTGATCTCATCGGCAATGAATTGCGCTTCATCGTGAGCCGAGTAACCGGTGTAGCCAACAATCTTGTCGCCATCGCCGGAAGCAGTCCATAGATTTTTTGCCGGGCGGTCAAAGTTGTTCGATATAACCGCGTTGGCAGCAGAAAGAATGTTTTGAGTTGAACGGTAGTTCTGCTCAAGCAAGATCGTCTTGGCACCTGGAAAATCTTTTTCAAATTCAGTGATGTTGCGGATATCGGCACCACGGAAAGCATAAATCGACTGATCCGAGTCACCCACCACTGTTAGCGATGCGGTCTTAGCCAGTTCGCGAATCAATGCGTACTGTGCATGGTTGGTGTCTTGATACTCGTCAACCAGAATGTGTTTGAACTTCTGCTGGTACTGAGCCAATACATCTGGAAAGGCGCGGAAAAGGTGGACCGTCTCACCAATCAGGTCGTCAAAGTCAAAGGCATTGTTCTTGCGCAGCTCGTACTGGTATCGGGTAAAAATTTCAGAAATCATTCGAGCAACCGGATCGTTCTGATCTACGTTTCGGGCGTATGACTCGGCATCGGCAAGTTCGTTCTTAGCGTTAGAGATTGCTGCACCAACACCCGCTGGAGTGAGCTTGTGGATATCTGCCCCAAGCTCCTTGATCAAGCGCTTTAGGATCGCGCGGCTATCGCCAGAATCGTAGATTGTGAAGTTTGAATCGTGGCCAAGGCGTGCGCTTTCGCGGCGCAGAATCATTACGCAGGCAGAGTGGAAAGTCTTTAGCCACATTCCATCGGCGGCCTCGCCGAGTAGGTGACGAACGCGCTCTCGCATTTCGGCGGCGGCCTTATTAGTGAAGGTGATCGCCAAAATTTGTGATGGCCAAGCATCCTTGGTTGCCAACAGATGCGCAATTCTATGAGTAAGCACGCGAGTCTTGCCAGATCCTGCACCAGCCACAATCAAAAGAGCCGGGCCACGATACTCAACGGCCTCGCGCTGCTGCGGGTTGAGCCCCTCGATTAGGCCTGCGGTGGTATCCGCTGCAAAAAAGCTCAACTCATTCATGACTAGGTAATCCTAAGCGCAGGCGCTGACTTTGGCTGAGGCGCGTCCACTGACGAACACTGATTAGTGCTCGAGACCTTGAACAACCTCTATAAGAAGGTCTGGGTGGTCGGTAAACACACCATCGGCACCGCTAAGCACGAACTTGGCGAAGTATTCATCGGTGCTGGTTTCTGCTTCTTCGGCACGGGCGGTCCAAATGAAAACCTTCAGGCCGCGAGCCTTGGCTTCTTCAATCCAGTTCGAATCAAAAACCAAAACCGAGTTGAAGCTGATGCCATCAAAAATCTTTGCGGTTTCGTCGAAGCGCGGTTCGCCCCAGGTGTCGACCAAGAAAACATAATCGCCCACATCGCCGCACACGCGCTGCATTTGCTCAAGCACCTTGAAGTCAAAGCTTTCAAGAGTGAGTGTGATGCCGCGTTCGCGCCAATTGATCTCGCGTAACTTGCGAGCAAGAATTGCCGATACCGGGAACCCCTGAGACGCAAAGTACGCGCCGTGCTTGACCTCAAGAATTAGGTGCTTTCCCGCGGTGAAATCTGAAGTCAACAATTCATCAACGGTTGCTAACGCAAATTGCCCATCAAACTTTGCACTGCCTGGTCGATCTTCTGGCAGTCGCTCTGTTGCACGCAGTTGCTTTAGTTCGTCAAGAGTGAAGTCTTCGCAAAACCAATCGGCGCGAGTTTCTTGCCAGCCAACAATTCCCTCACGTTGCAAGTGTGCAAACTCTGGGCGCGAGGCGACGTCGGTGGTAGTTGAAAGAAAGTTGTCGTGACGAATAATCAGTTCGCCATCTTTGGTTGGTATTAGATCGCACTCAATTGCGTCGGCACCCATTGCAAAAGCAAGTTCGAATGCTTCAAGTGTGTTTTCTGGTCGGTACGCAGATGCTCCGCGGTGGCCGAATACCTTTATTCCCATTCGATGGTGCCAGGTGGCTTTGAGGTCACATCAAGCACTACGCGGTTTACGCCTTCAACCTCGTTGGTGATGCGGTTCGAAATCTTGGCAAGCAAGTCGTAAGGCAAGCGAGTCCAGTCGGCGGTCATTGCGTCTTCTGATGAAACCGGACGAAGCACGATTGGGTGACCATAGGTACGGCCATCGCCCTGCACACCAACTGAGCGCACGTCGGCAAGCAACACAACTGGGCACTGCCAGATCTC
>CAZWHL010000014.1:19051-20589 GCA_964633625.1 uncultured Rhodoluna sp. | reverse complement strand
GGGCGGTTGTCTGCCTTTGACTCTTCGTAAAGTGCAGCCTGAGCTTCTTCGAAGGTACGAATGAATTCGCGACCAATGATCTTGCGCTTAGTCTCTGGGTCACTTACACCGGCAAGTGCAGTCAAGAACTTGTCTTCAACATTCACAGTCACCAGGCGAATACCGGTTGCTGCAACGTAGTCGCGCTCAACCTGCTCTGCCTCATCTTGGCGAAGCAAACCGTGGTTAACGAAAACACAAACCAGTTGGTCACCCACTGCCTTGTGCACCAATGCCGCAGCAACGGCTGAGTCAACACCACCCGATAAGCCACAGATCACACGAGCATCGCCAACCTGAGCGCGAATCTTTTCAACCTGCTCGGCAATTACGTTGCCCGAGTTCCAAGTTGCAGGAATTCCCGCAGCGTTGTGCAAGAAGTTGGTCAAAACGTTCTGACCAAATTCAGAGTGCTTCACCTCTGGGTGCCACTGCACGCCATAAATTTTCTTCTCGCTGTTTGCAAATGCTGCAACCGGAGTGATATCGGTTGATGCTAGAACTTCAAAACCAGCCGGTGCTTCCATTACCTGGTCACCGTGACTCATCCAGCAGGTTTGTTCAGCAGGCTGACCAGCAAGAATTTCGCCGCCGGCTTTGACCTTCAACTCCGTTGCACCGTACTCGCGCTTACCGCTCTTATCTACGCGGCCACCAAGTGCGTTTGCCAAAGTCTGGAAACCGTAGCAAATACCAAGCACCGGAATGCCAAGCTCAAGAATTTTCTTATCTAGCTGTGGTGAGCCTTCTTCATACACCGATGAAGGTCCGCCCGAAAGAATAATTGCCAGCGGGTTCTTCGCTTGAACCTCGGCAGCAGTTACGTTGTGGTGCACGATCTCCGAATAAACATTTGCTTCGCGAACGCGACGAGCAATTAGTTGCGCGTACTGTGCACCAAAGTCCACAACCAGTACCGGGCGATTAGCGGTCATTAGGCCACCTTTTCCTTTGCTGCAATCTGCTGCTCAGCAACCTCGCTGAAGTGACGTTCGGTAAAGAATGAAAGCAGTGGCACAACCCCGCCAAGCGCAATTACAAGGAAGCGGCGGAAGTTCCAGCGGAACAGTGTCCACATACGGAAGTCACCAAATAAATACGCCACGTACAACCAGCCGTGAACAATTAGCGATGCAGAGGTTAGATCAAGGCCGGTGCTAGGCAGACCAACCTTGTTGCCAAGTTCATCAACCGAGTAATAGGCCAGGGCAAATATGCCATCTGGGCCAGCCAACCAAAGGTCGGCGTGAATGCTAAGGCGAATGCCCCACAAAATCATGATGAGCACCAAGAAAATTCCGGTGACGTACGAGGTGACCTTGAAATACTTCAAGACCCCGCGAAGGGTGGTTTCTTGTGGGTTCATTGGGCTAGTTTACCTTTTCGCCTGAGGCCGCCGTGGCCAGCAAAATCTGCTCATCCTTCACCAAGCGCCACCACAGGAACACGGCAAATCCGGCAAAGAGTAGCCACTCCAAAAAGTAGAAAGCGCTTAGCCA
>CAZWHL010000014.1:12554-18951 GCA_964633625.1 uncultured Rhodoluna sp. | reverse complement strand
GACCAACCAAGTGCGATGGTTAGGTTCTTGCCAGATGTTTCAACTGAGTTGGTAATCAACCAGTAACCACGCTCTGAACCATTTAAGCGATTGGCCACGATGTAAACGTTCTTGGTATCTATCTGAACGTTAACCGCTTCAATATTTATTGCTGTTGGTGCTTCATTGTCTTTGGTGAACGCGCGATCCAGCTGCCACTGACTAAGCCCAGCAAAAATTGCCGCAACTGCCAACGATAAAAACAAAGCGCCAATCCACTTTGGCTGTCTTGCAACAGTAAAGAAGCTTGGGGCAGTTTTCATTAGGCGTGATAGGGAGCTACAACAACATCAACGCGCTGGAACTCTTTGACATCCGAGTAACCGGTGGTTGCCATTGAACGACGAAGCGCACCCATCAGATTTGTTGATCCAGATGCAGATGAAGATGGACCAAGCAGAATCTCTTCTAGGGTTCCGGCAGTACCAACCTGCACCTTGTTGCCGCGAGGAAGATCCTTGTTGAATGCCTCTTGGCCCCAGTGCCAACCTTGCCCCGGAGCCTCTTCGGCGCGAGCAAGAACTGAACCAAGCATTACGGCATCTGCACCAACAGCAATTGCCTTGACAATGTCGCCAGAAGTTCCAAGACCACCATCTGCAATTACCTGCACGTAGCGACCACCTGATTCGTCCATGTAGTCACGGCGTGCACCGGCAACATCGGCAACCGCGGTTGCCATTGGTGCGTGAATCCCAAGTACACGACGAGTGGTTGAAGCAGCACCGCCACCAAAACCAACCAACACACCGGCAGCACCGGTACGCATTAGGTGAAGTGCAGAAGTGTAAGTTGCAGCGCCACCAACGATTACCGGAACATCTAGCTTGTAGATGAATTCCTTTAGGTTTAGTGGCTCAACATTCTTTGAAACGTGTTCTGCAGAAACGGTTGTTCCGCGAATCACGAATAGGTCAACACCGGCCTTGATTACGGTGTCAGAAAATTCTGCTGCACGCTGCGGTGAAAGTGCACCGGCAACGGTAACTCCGGCTGCGCGAATCTGCGCAATTCGATCGCGAATTAGCTCTGCCTTAATTGGCTCTGAGTAAATCTCTTGCATGCGCTTGGTTGCCTTGTCGGCAGGAAGCTTGGCGATCTCGTTTAGCTGCTGGCTTGGGTCTTCGTATCGGGTCCAAAGGCCTTCAAGGTCAAGCACACCAAGGCCACCAAGCTTGCCAATAGTAACCGCGGTCTCTGGTGAAACCACTGAGTCCATTGGTGCACCTAGCACTGGCAAACCAAATTCGTAGGCGTCAATCTTCCAAGCGGTTGATACATCCTGTGGATCACGGGTACGACGGTTAGGCACGATTGCAATATCGTCAAAGGCCCAAGCACGTTGCGCGCGCTTGCCGCGGCCTATTTCAATTTCAGTCATGATCCCCTATTTCGCGTTTAGCGAGTTCCGTAGTTTGGTGCTTCCACAGTCATCTGAATGTCGTGTGGGTGTGATTCCTTTAGACCGGCTGCGGTGATGCGCACAAACTTTCCGCGCTCCTGAAGTTCAGGAATCGTCTCGCCGCCAACGTAACCCATTGACGCACGAAGACCACCAACAAGTTGGTGAACCACCGATGCCACTGAGCCACGGTAAGGAACTCGACCTTCGATACCTTCTGGCACTAGTTTGTCTTCGCGCAGAACGTCGTCCTGGAAGTAGCGGTCCTTTGAGTAAGACTTTGCTTCGCCGCGTGATTGCATTGCACCAAGTGACCCCATGCCGCGGTAAGTCTTGAATTGCTTGCCACCAACGAAGGTGATGTCGCCTGGGGCTTCATCGGTGCCGGCTAACAATGAACCAAGCATTACTGCGTTTGCACCGGCAACCAATGCCTTTGGAATATCACCTGAGTATTGCAAACCACCATCGGCGATCACTGGTACACCGGCAGGCTTACATGCAAGCGACGCCTGGTAAACCGCGGTGACCTGTGGCACACCAACACCGGCAACAACACGAGTGGTGCAAATTGAACCAGGGCCAACGCCAACCTTTACGCCATCGGCACCGGCATCAACAAGTGCCTGCGCTCCCTCGCGAGTTGCAACGTTTCCACCAATGATGTCTACGTTCTTCGCAAATGGTTCTGCCTTCAACTTGGCAATCATCTGAAGAACCGCGTTGTTGTGACCGTGTGCGGTATCAACAACAAGAATGTCAACGCCCGCATCAATCAGGGCCATAGAACGTTCCCAAGCATCCTGACCAACACCAACGGCTGCTGCAACAAGCAAACGACCGTTGACGTCCTTTGATGCAAGCGGGTACTTCTCTGACTTATCGAAATCCTTTACGGTGATTAAGCCGCGCAGCTTTCCGTTTCCATCAATAAGAGGTAACTTTTCGATGCGGTGCTGAGCAAAGATGCCGATCGCATCATCTGGGTTAATGTCGTGCGGTGCCGTAATAAGAGGCATCGGAGTCATTACATCTTTAACGAGTGTGGTGGTTCGCTGTACATCAAGCACAAAGCGCATATCGCGGTTGGTCACAATGCCAACCAGACGGTCATCTTCATCAACAACTGGCAACCCCGATACTCGGTAGCGGCCACAAAGGTCGTCGACTTCTTGAATGGTTGCAAAAGGGGTGGTGGTTACCGGGTGGGTAATCATTCCAGCTTCCGAGCGCTTGACTAGGTCAACCTCGCTGGCCTGACGATCAAGCGAAAGGTTTCGGTGCAAAACACCAATACCGCCTTGGCGGGCCATTGCAATAGCCATGCGGGCCTCGGTCACGGTGTCCATGGCCGATGACAGCAGCGGAACGTTGATCTCGATGCGCTTGGTAATGCGGGTCTTGGTGTTTACCCCCGAAGGCACAATGTTTGATTCGCCCGGCAGGAGCAGAACGTCATCGTAGGTGAGGCCAACAAAGCCAAACGGGTCATTTTGAGTCATCGAGGGTCCTAGCTGCGGAAGGGCACTTTTCCCAATTCTACCCGCTCATTTGGAGGCACATATCGGGGTAATCTTGGAGGAAATGTGCAACGGCGCTCGTGCCGTGCCGAATCATCCATGGAGGTTGGTTTGAACCGACTACTAAAGGGACCAGCCCGCGCGCTTGGCGCGTTGATTGCTGGATTCCTAATCTTCGCGGGGCTCTTGACCGCATCTCCGGCGAGCGCCGCTGATGCCGACCCAAGTACCTTTGCCTACACAATTGCCGGAACCCTTCAGCAAGATGACACCCCAATCACCGGGGTTGTTATCACTGCTAGCAAAGACGGTAAGAAATTTGATACCAAGTCCGACGAATTTGGTGAATGGACCATCATGGTGCCAACTGATGGCATCTGGAAGGTTGAGCTAGACACCACCACGATTCCAAAAGAATTCAACTTGGCGAATAAGGATGGTGCGGTAAACGAGGCAGACCTTACTCAAACCGACTTTGCTGCGGTTTTGTTCAAGTTTGGAACCGATACCGTCGTCACGCAGAGCTTTAGCGATCAGCTTGTGGTTCGCCTGTTTGCCGGACTGAACTTTGGTTTGATGTTGGCAATCGCCGCTATCGGTATCACCCTTATCTATGGAACAACCGGTTTGAACAATTTTGCTCACGGTGAAATGGTTACCCTGGGCGCCATGATGATGTGGTTGTTCTACACCTTCTTCCAGTGGAACATTTTGGTGGCTGGTCTACTTGCAGTTGCAGCAGTAACGGCATTTGGTTGGGCACAAGATGCCGGTATCTGGAAGCCGCTTCGTAAGCGCCGCCTGGGACTGAACCAGATGATGATTGTTTCAATTGGTTTTGGAATTGTTGCTCGCTACCTGATTTTGTTGTTCTTTTCCGGTTACACCAAAGACATCTCTGGTGCTGCGACCGTGATTCAGCTTGGCCCAATCTTTACCTCGGACGTGACCCTGGTGAGCATGTTGATCAGCGTCGCTGCGCTGCTAGGTGTTGCATACTTCTTGACCCGCACCCGCATTGGTAAAGCAACTCGTGCAGTGAGCGACAACTCATCGCTTGCTGCATCTACCGGTATTGACGTTGAACGCATCATTCGAATTGTGTGGGTGGTGGCTGCGGCGCTTACCGGTCTTGCCGGGGTTCTCTACGGTCTGCAATTCCAGGCTAACTGGTCAGTGGGTTACGACATCTTGCTATTGCTATTTGCAGCGGTAACTCTTGGTGGCCTTGGTGCCCCACTGGGTGCTGCTGTGGGTGCACTAATTATCGGTATGGTCGTTGAAGTTTCAACGTTGTTCATGCCATCAGAGCTCAAGTATGTGAGCGCCTTGTTGATCTTGATTGTGATCTTGGTGGTTCGACCTCAGGGTGTACTTGGTAAGAAGCAGAGAATCGGCTAGGGATAATCATGGATTTTAATAGCGCACTTTCACTGGCTCTAAACGAGCTCATCTCACCGGTAACCGTGGGTTACATCCTTTGTGCAATCGGTCTTGCCGTGCACTTTGGTTTCACGGGTCTGCTTAACTTTGGTCAGGCAGCTTTCGCCGCACTTGGCGCATATGGTTTTGCATTCGCAACACTCAATTGGGGTTGGGGTCTCTGGAGCTCAGTCCTATTTGGCTTGGTCTGCGCCATGGGCTTCGCGGCACTGTTGGGTATTCCAACTTTGCGTTTGCGTGCCGACTACCTAGCTATCGTGACCATCGCAGCCTCGCAGGCTTTGCGATTCACAGTTGGTTCTTCTACAGCAACCCCGATCACCGGTGGTTCTGAGGGTCTAAGCCAATTCGGTGACAGCTTCTATGGCCTGAACCCGATTCCAGAGGGCGACTATTCAATCGGTATCGTGCCGATCACGAATAATGACATCTGGATGCGAATAGTGGCTTGGGCCTTGGTGGTTCTAGCTGGTCTATTTGTATTCGCTCTAACTCGTAGCCCTTGGGGTCGCGTGCTCAAGGGTATTCGCGAAGATGAAGACGCAGTTCGTGCACTTGGCAAGAACGTGTTCTCTTACAAGCTGCAGGCACTGGTTATTGGTGGTTCGATCGCGGCAATCGGTGGAATGGTTTTTGTTATGTCTGCACAGACCAACCAGCCAACCAACTGGGGAACCAACTTCACCTTCATTACCTGGACGATTCTGCTGCTGGGCGGCGCATCAACCATTCTTGGTCCGGTTGTAGGCGGCATGGTTTTCTTTGCGCTGCTAACCCTGATCGAGAGTGGGCTTGAATTCCTGGTCAACGCAGGCGCGCTTCCATTCCTGCAGCTTGAGCAGGTAGCGCAAGTGCGATTCCTATTGCTTGGTTTGATCCTGATGTTGCTTGTGATCTTTAGACCTCAGGGTTTCTTCGGAAACAAGAAGGAGATGCAGTTCAATGGCTAATGACATTTCAGTTGGCAAGGCAGAGCCTGGCTGCAAAAAAGTTGACCCGATCATCGTGGTTGACAATGTGACTCGTCAGTTTGGTGGTCTTACCGCCGTTGACGTAAAGCACGTTGAAATTCCACGTGGCAAGATCACCGCTCTGATTGGCCCTAACGGTGCCGGTAAGACAACCTTCTTCAACCTGCTTACCGGTTTCGACAAACCAAACAGCGGCACCTGGACCTACGAAGGTAAGAACCTTGCCGGCATGCCGTCATACAAGGTGGCTCGTTTGGGAATGATTCGTACCTTCCAGTTGACCAAGGCACTTAGCTTGTTGACCGTTATTGACAACATGCGTTTGGGTGCACAGCACCAGGCCGGTGAAAGTTTCTTCAAGGCTTTCATTCGTCCGCTTTGGTCGGCAAACGAAAAGCGAATCACTGCCAAGGCAGATGAACTGCTTACTCGTTTCAAGCTAGATGCCAAGCGTGAAGATTACGCCGCGGCGCTATCGGGTGGTCAGCGCAAGTTGCTTGAAATGGCTCGTGCGTTGATGAGTGATCCAAAGCTTGTGATGCTTGACGAGCCAATGGCCGGTGTTAACCCTGCGTTGACTCAGAGCTTGCTTGAACACATTAAGGACCTGAAGAACAACGGAACCACGGTTCTATTTGTTGAGCACGACATGCACATGGTGCGCAACATTTCTGACTGGGTAATCGTGATGGCCGAGGGCAAGATTGTTGCCGAAGGCCCGCCGTCTCAGGTTATGAAAGACCAGGCAGTGATTGATGCTTATCTTGGTGCTCACGCAGACACCGATCTAGGTACCGTGGCAATTAAGACCATCAAGTCAACAAAGGCAGGTAAGTAATGGCTAGCAAGACTCCAGTCGTTGAGGCAAAGGACCTGCACGCAGGTTACCTACCTGGCATCAACATTCTTAACGGATGTTCACTGACCGCAAACCAGGGTGAACTAATCGGCATCATCGGTCCTAACGGTGCCGGTAAGTCAACTTTGCTCAAGGCAATTTTTGGTCAGGTAAATGTTCGCAG
>CAZWHL010000014.1:7137-12454 GCA_964633625.1 uncultured Rhodoluna sp. | reverse complement strand
ATGGTTGCTATGGGTCGCGCTCTAATGGTCAACCCATCGGTGTTGCTACTGGATGAGCCGTCAGCTGGTCTTTCACCGGTTCGTCAGGACGAGGCCTTCCTTCGCGTGCGCGAAGTAAACCAGGCAGGAGTAACCGTGATCATGGTTGAGCAGAATGCGCGCCGATGCTTGCAGATCTGCGACCGCGCCTACGTACTTGACCAGGGTAAGGATGCACACACCGGAACCGGTCGTGAGCTACTTAACGACCCTAAGATGATCAAGCTCTACTTGGGTGATCTAGCTGATCAAAAGTAATTCCGATCAAAAGTAAAAACTAAACGTAACAACAAAACCCCCAAGCATTGCTTGGGGGTTTTGTTTTGAACTAGTTATTACTTAACTGAGCTACCAAGTACGGTCTTAACCAACTTGAAAGTACCTGCTGCTGAGTAGCGGTAGATACCAATGTAAGCACCAGTTGGGTCACCGTTCTTGTCGAACTCGATCGCACCAGTCTTACCGTCGTAGTTGATCTTCTTGCCAGCCTTAAGGGCAGCTAGGCCGTCCTTGAAGTTGGTAACAGTAACCTTGCCAGCGCCAGCCTTTGAGATCTCAGTTAGCTGAGACTTGATGCCAACACCAGAAGCGTCCTTTGCAGCCTGAGCTGCAAGTGCACCAATGATTACTGCGTCGTATAGTGACTCACCGTAGGTGAAGTCAGACAGAACCTTGCCGGTGTACTTCTTGTATGCAGCAACAAGCTTTGCCTTGAATGCATTGTCAAGAGCCTTACCAGGGATAGATGCCTTAGCACCGTTTAGGTAAGCAGCGTATGACTCCTTTGAGTAGTCAACAGCGTTACCGTCTACTAGGTAAACGTTTCCACCAGAGAAACCCTTTGCCTGTAGAGCAGGAAGTAGCTTCTTTGACTCATCGTAGGTTACAAGAACAACTGCGTCTGGCTTGCCAGCAAGTGCCTTGTCAACGTATGAAGAAACTGAAGTCTCGTTCTCAGGGAATGAGATTGAGGTAACAGTTGCCTTACCCTTTTCAAGAACTGACTTTAGCTGTGCGTTTAGACCAACACCGTAAGCGGTGTCCTGGAATAGAACTGCAACAGATGAAGCGCCATCCTGAAGGATCTGGTTCGCTAGAACGCGACCCTGTAGAAGGTCAGAAGGAGCAGTACGGAAGTAGAAACCGCCGTCCTTCCAGTCAGTTAGTGAAGGTGAAGTGTTTGAACCTGAGATCTGAACAACCTTTGCGCTAGTGATCTTGTCGATGATCAACTTGGTGCGTGAAGATGAAGCAGCACCAATGATCAGGTCAACCTTGTTAGCCAAGTGCTTGGTTGCAGAAGCCTGTGAAACAGCTGGGCTGTCACCATCTGCTTCGTCAAGAATGTCTAGTGTTACCTTCTTGCCAAGAACTCCACCAGCAGCGTTGATCTCATCAACAGCTAGGTGTAGACCTGCAATTTCAGGTGGTACTAGGAATGAAAGTGAACCAGTTAGAGGCACGATTGCACCAATCTTTAGCTGGCTGTCTGCTGCTGATGCTGGTACAGATGCACCGAACACCAATGCTGCAGCTGCTACTGATGCAACAGCACCAGCAACTTTGCGCTTTGAAACGTTCATTAAGAACTCCTATTTATTACTCCATGGAACGAACCGCGTCTATGCGGCACGTGAGATTTAGCCTAATGAGTTATTGGGGACAAGAAAAATTAAGTCGTAACAAAAGGGGGACCCAGCGTAAAGATTGGGTTACGAATTTGTAACGGCAGCTAGGAACTAGCCCGATTTCTTCGCAAAGCGTCAGAAATCAGCACTGCCAGGCCAATCCAGACCAAAATAAAGCCCACCCAGCGGGCAGTCGGCATTGGCTCCCCCAGCACAAACAAGGCTAGGCAGAACTGCAGTATCGGGGTTGTGTACTGAATGAATCCCAGGTAGCGCAGCGGCAGCAATTGGGCCGCGGTGCCGAACATGATTAGTGGTACGGCGGTAAGCACACCAAAGAAAATTAGGCCGATTGTGCCACAGAATCCAACATGGCCAAACTGAATGCCGCCACCAGCTAAACCACTTGACGCGGCCAGAATCGCGAGCTGCACGGCGGCCAGCGGCAACAGCATTCCTGCCTCCATGGCGAACGAATTCACCGCGGTGACTCGGCTACCGATTTTGTTTTTGGCTAGGCCGTAGATGCCAAACGATCCGGCCAGAATCAGCGCGATCCATGGCGGCTGCCCGTAGTCAAAAGTCAGCACGATCACGGCAACGGTACCAAAACCGGTTGCCACCCACTGCGCGATGCTGAGCTTCTCGCCCAGGAAAATCACGGCTAGCAAAATCGTGACTAACGGATTAATAAAGTAACCCAGTGCTGTTTGAATGGTCTGGTGTGACGAAACGCCAATTACGTATGCAATCCAGTTGGCAGCAATGAATACCGTGGCCAGCGCCATCCACTTCATCAGGTTCTTATCTTTTAGAACACCGATAATCGCTGGCCAGCTCTTAGTGAATGTGGTGAGCATTGCGGCAACCAGAAAACCAAAGATGATGCGCCAGGTGACAATCTCAAGTGGCGAGGCAAACGCCAACATGGTGATGATTAGCGGAAAACTGCCCCAGATTAAATACGAGCCAAAACCAAATAAAAGACCCCGGCCGAAGCCAGGGTCTTTTTTGTTGTTCATAGGAACGACTTTAGCGAACTACTACCGCCAAAACGTCGCGTGCTGAAAGTACTAGGTACTCTTCACCGTTGAACTTAAGCTCGGTGCCACCGTACTTAGAGAAGATGACCTTGTCGCCAACGTTTACGTCAACTGGGATGCGAACACCCTTGTCATCTACACGACCAGGACCAACAGCGATTACTTCTGCTTCCTGTGGCTTTTCCTTAGCGGTGTCTGGAATAACCAGACCCGATGCGGTTACCTGCTCAGCCTCAACTGGGCGAACAACGATGCGATCTTCAAGCGGCTTAATTGAAACCGACATACTGACCTCTCCTTTTATTGCGGGGTTTGTAACACCATGTTAGCACTCGACGGCCTTGAGTGCTAAATGTAATTTTGACCCCGATACGTACGGCTGGCCCCTGATAAATAGGTAGCCTGTCCTAATGGAACGCCAAGACTTCATTCGCCTGCTCTCTCCTGAGGGTCAGGCGCTTTTGGCGCAGGTTGGCCCGCTCGAGGCCAAGGCCGATGTGGTCAAGCTGGTTTCTAGCCTTCGAACCCAGGGCCACGATGCCGAACTGGTTGCCGCTGTGCTTACCCAGGCTAAGTTGCGCCGCCGGGCCGTTGCCAAGTTTGGTCCATTTGCCGAGCGCATGATTTTTACTGAACCCGGCCTTGAGCAAGCATCACGCCTTAGCGTGGCCGCATTGCACGCCAATCGTTTTCGTCAAGCTGGGATCGGTGAGGTTGCCGATCTAGGTTGCGGAATTGGTGCCGAGTCAATGGCGCTGGCCAGCCTAGACATCCACGTGAAGGCTTTCGAGATTGATGAAGTCACTGCCGCAGTTGCCACCTATAACTTGTCACCATTTGAAAACGCGTTTGTGGAGCAGGCTGATGTCAACACGCTTGATCTTTCAAAATTTGAGGGTCTTTTTTTTGACCCGGCTCGTCGCGAACTTGGAGGCCCATCTCGAGAACGCGCATCGCGCAAGTTTGACCCTGCCGCTTTCTCTCCGACTTTTGATTTTGTGGTTGACGCCGCTTCCAAGAAACCAACCGGCGTGAAGTTTGGTCCAGGTCACCCACACGAGGGAATTCCGGCAAATGCCGAAGCCCAGTGGGTTTCGGTTGATGGTGACCTAGTTGAACTTGGTCTTTGGTTTGGCACGGTTGCTCGGCCCGATGTAAAGCGTGCCGCGCTGCTCATCAACGGCAACACCAAACACGAAATTATTAGCCACTCTGCCGAGCGCCAAGATGCGCCGATTGGTGAGCTTGGTGCCTATGTTTATGAACCCGATAACTCCGTCGTGCGCTCCCATTTAATTGGCCAGCTAGCCGAGCAAATTGAAGCGCACCTGTTTGCACCAGAGATCGCGTATCTCACCAGCGATAAGGAAATTTCTTCGCCATGGCTGAAGGGCTACAAAGTGCTCGACAACCTGGTGTTCGATCGCAAGAAACTCAAGGCATATTTGCGCGAACGCGGTATGGGTGTTTTGGAAATCAAAAAGCGCGGAAGTGATATTGTGCCCGAGCAGCTGCGCAAGGAGCTGGCGCTTAAAGGAGAAGGCGCCGCCACCCTGATCGTAACCAGAGTGGGCGACGCCCACAGAGTTCTAGTGACTTTACCAATTAGAGAAACTAGAAATATCTATAACCGCTAGTTGTTCTGCATCATTCCCGGACCGAAGCGATTGTTTGAATCGTTGTCCCAGCCGCCCATCATGCCGCCGTCAGGAAAATCAATTCCGTAGCGAGAACCTGCATAGAAGCGGAATGCAATCATGGCGATTGAACCAAGAATCCATAGGGCGATTGAGGCATAACCAATAATCACGCCGGCAAGTGCAAGCACGCGGCCGTTCTGACCTGTGCGCTTGATTTGTGCCAACGAGATGTGACCGGTGATGATTGCCGCCACAACACCGAATCCGGTGAGTGCGGTAGCAAGGGACACTACTGAGAGTGTGTTTAGTTTGGTGAAATCGTATTTGTCCTTCTGAGGAACTGCATCTGTTTTAGCCATGCCCATAGTCGAACACCTATGGCTGGGAGTAGCCTGTGAGCAGCCTGAGTGGCAGGTGGCAAATATTTTGCCTAGTGAGTTTGCACGGTGGTGACCGGCAGCGTTGAATCCACCCCAAAGTGCAGGCTTGATGGGGCTCGGCCGGCCATTATCAACTGGGCGCCAAGCGCGGCAATCATTGCGCCGTTATCGGTGCAAAGACTCAAGGCCGGAATTCGAAGTTCAATTCCATGGGCGTCGCAGCGCTCTTGGGCTAGCTCTCGAAGGCGGGCGTTGGCCACCACTCCTCCGCCAAGCAAAAGGCGCGGCACCTTGTGATCTAGGCAGGCATTGACCGCTTTGGTAACCAAAACGTCGGCAACTGCCTCGCGGAACGAAGCAGCAACATCGGCCACGTTGAATGGTTCATCTTTTGATTCAGCCACTTCAACCCATCGGGCAACGGCTGTCTTTAGTCCAGAGAAAGAGAAATCGTAGCGGTGCTTTTCCATGTCCTTTGGCAACGACAGTCCGCGAGGAAAACGGATTGCTTTTGGATCACCACCAATTGCCGCTTTATCAATTTCCGGTCCGCCCGGATACTTTAGACGCAGCACGCGTGCAACTTT
>CAZWHL010000014.1:0-7037 GCA_964633625.1 uncultured Rhodoluna sp. | reverse complement strand
AAGGCGGCTAGGTAATAGGTGTGATGAGCCACGACTTCAAAGTGCATGGTGTCGGAGTCCCAGGCGTCGTTGCCAAAGCAAGAGTTCTCAAGTTGCATGATTGCATCAAGATCGCGCTCAGTTGCCTCGCGAATCTTGTAATTCAACGTTGTCATCCGGAAACTCGCTTTCCGAATTCGCGCAAATCTTTAGGTGCAACCGCATCGGCTTCGCGGAGATAAAGTGCGGTCACGTTGTGCGATGCGCTGCCATCAAGTAACTGTGCCTCGAACACTTTGCCCAGATCCGCGGCGCTGATCTTGATGTCAGTGCGGTCAAACTTTTTGTCAGCAAGTTGTTCCTCCAGTGCACTTGGTTTAGCAACACCCGGGCCCTCAATCATGATTGGCGCACCCGATTTTGAAAGTCCCGAATACAGGGCCCAATAAACCTCGCTGCGGCGGGCATCTGCGGTTACTAGAAGCGGAAGATCAGCAGCGCCGTTGACGCCGCCAGTCTCGCGGGCGTCGAACGCTGCGCGGGCAATCGCATCAAGACTGGTTACTCCCCAGAGTTTTGCACCCACACCCTCGGCATACATAACCGCTGCTGCAATTCCAATGCGCAGACCGGTGAAAGGTGCAGGGCCTCGGCCAACTACAACGTTGGTGATTCGTCCGGGTGCGACCTCGGCTGCAGCAACCGCCTGAGCGATTGCATCACCAATGCGTTCAGCGTGTTTCATGTTTTCGTCAAAATGAATTTCGCTGCGCATTTCGCCGCCCTGCAAAACAGCAACCGTGGTTCCGGCTGAGGTATCAATGCAAAGAGTGTAGTTAGGCATTTATGTTGTGCTCGCTAACTACTACCTGACGCACTTCAGAGGCTCCGGTGTGATCGCGCTCGATTTCAATCTCTAACCATCGGTCGGCGATGCCATCGGTGTATCCTTTGCCCCACTCAACAATCGTGACTGAGTTTTCAAAATCAATGTCAAGATCATCAAGTTCTGCCGCACTACCCAAGCGATATGCATCTATGTGAACTAATACTGTTTCGCCAAGTTCTGGTCGCTTGCCATCAAGTTTGTGAGTGCGAGCAATTACAAAAGTTGGGCTAGAGACATTGCCGATTGCTCCAAGAGCCTCACCAATGCCGCGAGTAAGGGTGGTCTTTCCCGCGCCTAGCGGCCCGGTCAGCAGCACAAGGTCCCCGGACTTAAAGGTTGCGCCGAGGGCCAGCCCCAAATCGTGCATTTCCTCTGGGGTTTCTATGGTGTGCTTGGCCAGAATAGTGGCCACTTAGCTACCTTCACCTAGGTAGCTGCGACGGAATCGTCCGCCCATGCGCGTGACGATCTCATAATTAATAGTTTCGCAGGCAGCGGCCAGGTCATCAGCCGATGGCACGCCCGCAGCTGGATCACCAAAGATCGTGACTAGATCACCGGCAATCACGTTGTCGTTGCCAACATCAAGCACAAACTGATCCATGGCTACACGACTATTCACCGCATAAGTCTTATCGTGAATTGAAACCTTTGCTTTGCCGGTTGCATTGCGTGGCAGGCCTTCGGCATAACCTACCGGAACCAGCGCTAGCGTGGTCTCGGCAGCGGTGCGATGCAAGTAGCCATAGCTAACTCCTTCACCGGCAGCAACGCGCTTAGTCTGGGTTACGTGAGCGATTGCGGTCATCGCCGGAATCAAACCAAAGTCAGCAGCGGTGTTTTCGACGAATGGTGACAGTCCGTAAAGTGCAACACCAATGCGAACCATCTCGTAGTGAGCTTGTGGGTAGCGCAACAGACCGTCACTGGCAACTAGATGACGAAGTTCAAAATTAATTCCAGCAGCGCTCGCTTCGGCACAGGCTTTCTCGAAGCGTGTGATCTGCTTTAGGTCATCTGCCTCGCTGGTGCAAGAAAGGTGACTAAAAATTGCAACAACTTGAATGAAGCCTTCGGCAATAAGTTCGTGAGCCTTAATCAACACGTTTGGCCATTCTGCTTCACTTGCACCATTACGTCCAAGACCGGTGTCTACCTTTAAGTGAACGCGCGCAACGCGGCGAAGTTGCTGTGCGGCATTTGCAATGCGAGCAAGTTGATCGGTGTTGGCAACACCAAGTTCAATTCCGGCGTCAACTGCACGAACAAAAGTTTCATCGGCCGAATGCAACCAGGCCAGGATTGGAAGGTCAATTCCTGCGGCACGAAGAGTAAGTGCCTCATCAACATCGGCTACACCAAGGTAGTCGGCGCCGGCCGCTTCAAGTTTTTTTGCCACAGGAATCATTCCGTGACCGTAGGCATCTGCTTTTACAACGCCAAGCGCAAGTGCTCCATTAGTTTTGCTTCGCATGGTCTGCAGGTTTTTAGCAATCGCGTCAAGGTCAATGATTAGTTCTCTCATTGAGGTTCCCCTTCTGCGATCACGAATGCAACGGCAACATCGCCATCGTGTGAAATAGATACGTGTAATTTTCTCACGCCGGCACGAAGTGCCAACTTGGCGGTCTCACCATGCAACCAAATAACTGGCTTACCGCTGGATTCCTTGCCAACCTCTATACCGTGCCATTCAATACCCGGCGCTCCACCAAGGGCCTTGATTACGGCCTCTTTAGCTGCAAAGCGGCCAGCCAGGGTTTGTATGCTAGCCTCGGCGCCGTCGTTCACAGTTTCTATATCTAGGAATAGGCGGTCTTTTAAACGCGGGGTCTCAGTCAGCTTTGATTCAAAGCGGCTGAGTGAAACGGTGTCGACACCAGTACCCAGAATCATTATTCAACCGTTACTGATTTAGCCAGGTTGCGCGGCTGATCAACATCTAGCCCCTTGGCACTCGAAAGCTCCAACGCAAATACCTGCAATGGAATCACGGTAAGAATTGAAGAGAAAATGTTTTCGCACTGGGGAACATAGATCACGTGCTCGGCAAAGTTGGCAACTTCTTGATCGCCCTCTTCGGCAACCGCAATCACCTTGGCCCCGCGAGCACGAATTTCTTGAATGTTAGAAATGACCTTTGGGTGCAGGCTATCTGCATCGCGTGGACTTGGCACAATCACAATTACCGGTTGACCTTCTTCGATCAACGCAATTGGTCCGTGTTTCAATTCACCAGCAGCAAAGCCCTCGGCGTGAATGTAGGCAAGTTCCTTTAGCTTTAGAGCGCCTTCCATGGCAACCGGGAAACCCACATTGCGACCAAGGAACAACACCGATTTTGCAGTAGCCATTTCTTTACCAAGCGCACGAACGTCGTTTAGGCGCTCTAACACCTGAGTAACGCGAGCCGGCATTCTCAAAAGTTCTTTGCCAAGTGAGCGCAATACTTTTTGCTCAGTCGATTCGCGTCCCGACGCAAGGAACAACGCAAGCAAATAACCAGCGGTGATTTGCGCAACTAACGCCTTGGTTGATGCCACGGCAACTTCAGGGCCAGCGTGTGTGTAAATCACGGCGTCAGATTCGCGAGCAAGGGTTGCACCCTGGGTGTTGCAGATTGAAAGTACCTTGGCGCCCTGTTCCTTGGCATAACGAGTAGCCATCAGGGTGTCCATGGTTTCACCTGACTGTGAAACAGCAACGATCAAGGTGTTTTTGGTGATGATTGGATCGCGGTAACGGAACTCGTGCGACAACTCAACCTGCACCGGAATGCGCGCAAACTTCTCAATTGCATACTTGGCGACATCGCACGCGTAACTTGCGGTGCCACAAGCAACCATGATGATGCGGTCGATGTTCTTGATGTCAGTAGCAGATAAACCGTCGATCTCGCTCAAGCGAACTGAGCCGTCAGAAGCCAGGCGACCCATAAGGGTGTCGGCTACGGCCTGCGGTTGATCGGCAATCTCTTTGGCCATGAACGATGACCAGCCGCCCTTTGAAGCGGCCGATGCATCCCAGCTAACTTCAAACTCAACCGGAGTAACCGGTGCACCGTCAAAGGTGCGAACCTCAACTGAGTCGGCACGCAGAATCACGATCTCATCTTGGCCAACAGAGATTGCACGCTTAGTGTGCTCAACAAAGGCGGCAACGTCAGAACCCAAGAAGTTCTCGCCAGCACCGAGACCAATTACCAATGGTGAATTACGGCGGGCCGCCAAAACAACATCGGGTTGGTCTTCGTGAATTGCCAACAGTGTGAATGCACCATGCAATCGCTTTACCACGTTGGTGAATGCGGTCGGCAGATCTCCGGTCTTCTCAAATTCGGCGGCCACGAGATGCGCGGCTACCTCTGAGTCAGTCTCTGAAGCAAACTTTGTGCCAGCCGCTACCAACTCGGCCTTCAGTTCATAAAAGTTTTCGATGATTCCGTTGTGAATCAATGACAGTTTTGCCGCAGCTCCACCAATGTGCGGGTGAGCATTGCCATCGGTTGGTGCGCCGTGAGTAGCCCAACGAGTGTGACCAATACCAATGTGTGCATCTGGCAGAGGGTGGGCGGTGATCTCAGCGATTAGGTTTTCTAGCTTGCCGGCCTTTTTCCGGGTCTCAAGGCCGGTGCCTGAAATCACCGATACGCCCGCCGAATCGTAACCACGATATTCCAAGCGACGAAGTCCACCCAGTAGAACCTCGAGTGTTGACTTTGGGCCTACATAGCCAACGATTCCGCACATAGGTACTAATTTACGGCAGAATAGACCGTTGTGAGCGATGCGCTAAGCCCTTTCAACGAGATAAGTCGTGAAGACTGGGCTGATCTGGGGACTTCAACCCAGCTACCCCTGACCGAGTCAGAAATTCAGCAAATCCGAGGTCTTGGTGACTTTCTCGATATGAAGGAAGTTCACGACGTTTATCTGCCGCTTAGTCGCCTGCTAAATCTTTACGTTGCCGAACACCAAAAACTTCACCAGGTGACCAGCGACTTTTTGGGCGATCGCGCCGGACGCGTGCCATTCATTATCGGTGTTGCCGGGTCTGTTGCAGTTGGCAAGTCAACAGTCTCGCGTTTGCTCAAGGAATTGCTTAGTCGTTGGGAGGGCACTCCCCGCGTTGAGATGATTACCACCGATGGATTCCTCTATCCAAACGCCGAGCTGGAACGCCGTGGCCTTATGGCCCGCAAAGGTTTCCCCGAATCCTACGACCGCATGGCGCTGCTGAAATTTGTTGCCGATATAAAGAGTGGCGTTGCCGAGGTTTCGGCTCCGGTCTACTCGCATTTGGTTTACGACATCGTTGAGGGCGAGACCAATGTGGTTCGCAACCCAGACGTTTTGATTGTGGAAGGCCTTAACGTGTTGCAGTCGCCGGGCACCGATCAAAGCCTGGCGCTAAGTGACTTCTTTGATTTCAAGATTTACGTGGACGCCGAGACGGTAAATATCGAGCAGTGGTTCTTAGAGCGCTTTGGCAAATTGCGCGAGACCGCGTTTACGAATCCAGAGTCTTACTTCCACCGATACTCAGAGATGCCTTACGAAAAGGCCCTGGAGCGGGCCAAGGAAATTTGGTCAACAATAAACCTGCCGAACCTAGTCGAGAATATTTTGCCGACCAGGTCTCGTGCCACTTTGGTGCTGCACAAGGGCACCAAGCACGCGGTTGAGCGTGTCCTACTTCGAAAGCTCTAAGGATTCAATAAACCGTTACGCTTTCGTTACCCTATTCGGAACGAAAACACCTTTCTGAGAGTTGACTGTAAGCATAGCCATTCGTACGGGTGTCGCCAGGGGCTAAATCCATGGCACCGACGATACAAACGATGACTTTCTAAGTGCGTCAATTAATTGAAAGGCTACAAATGAACACGCTCTCAAACGTTTTGAGCAACGGCCAATTTAACCTGGTCTACAACATCCTGTCGCTGGGTCTAGCATCGATGCTATTCACTTCGATTTTCCTATTCGTGGGTCGCGAGCGCGTATTGCCTCGCTACCGCATGGCAGTCATGGTTTCTGGAACAGTTACCGCAATCGCTACATATCACTACTTCAGAATGTTCGATAACTTCAACCACGCATTCTCAGGTATGACCAACAACCCAGATGCCTACAACGTTGGTTATCGCTACGTTGACTGGCTCTTGACCGTGCCCCTGCTATTGGTTGAGTTGGTTGCAGTGCTTGCACTTGCAAAGGCAGCTCAGAGCTCGATCTTGAACCGCCTGGTTCCTGCTGCGGCAGCAATGATCGTGCTTGGTTACCCAGGTGATGCAAAGCTTGACCTATTTGGCATTGGTGCCTCATGGTGGGGCTTGTTCTCAACAATCCCGTTCCTTTACATCCTTTACGTCCTGTTCATTGAACTAGGTAAGAGCCTGTCTCGCCAGTCAGAGGCAGTACAAAAAAAGGTCAAGCTGCTTCGCATCCTGCTAATTGCTACCTGGGGTGTTTACCCAATCACCTTTATTTTGGCGATGGGCTCAACCGGCTTCGACGCGAACCAGTTCGTGGCACGTGAAGTGGGCTATAGCATCGCGGATATTTTGGCCAAATGTCTCTTTGGTCTGATTATCTTCAGCATTGCTCGCATCAAGTCTGCAGAAGACGACAAAGAATTCGCGAAAACCGAATTCAAAGACGCATAAAAAGTTATTTAGAAACAGCGATGGGTCACCGGAAACGGTGGCCCATTTGTTTTACTTGATGGGCGCTGCGATTGTCATGATCGAGTCAGGCTTGCTCATGTCAAAGCGCTCGTCATAAATCTCTAGGTGCAAGCCGTTGTCTACTGTGCAACCCATGTCAGGCAGCAGTTCGTTGTAGAACTCTTGGGTTGACTCAACAAGTTTTTCCATGCCGCCGATGTGTTCAAAGGTTGCAAAGGTTCCGGCAGGAATCTCAAGCACGTTCAGCCCGAGCAAGTCAGCGGGCAGTTCATTAACCTGAATGCCAACGAATTGATTCAGTAGGCCGTCGGAATCGCCTTCGGCTGCACGAGTTGCACCAACCATCACGGTTGCTGGGCCAAAACCAAATTCAATTTTCTTCTGTTGCATTGCACCCCAGACCGGAGAAAGCTTTTCTTGACCATTGAACTTTGGTGACATTGCGCCGTAGAAGTCTGCGTCTAGGCCAATCAAAATGCGCTT
>CAZWHL010000013.1:26599-32576 GCA_964633625.1 uncultured Rhodoluna sp. | reverse complement strand
TACTTGGCGGTCACCACATTGATGCCACCGGCTTCGGCGCCCTTCTTTGAAGGCTCAACACCGTGCGTTTCAATTGCGTGCCACGTGGCGCGCTCTGCTCGGCGAACCACGGTACGTGCCAAGTGCAGGCCGGCGGCCAACGATGTGCCGCCAGGCAAGATAAATGAATCAAGTTTTGGTAGCCCCGAGTTGAACTTATCAATCGCCTGTTCAAGATCTGTGACCCAGCCTTCGGGCACACGGATAGGTTCATATTCGTAAGTTTCATGCAGCGGTGTTGCCAAGTCGGCACCAAGATCAAAAAGTTCATTCTGAATTTTGGTGACCAACGCTATGGTTTCGCCATCGAATTCACCCTTTGCAAGGCTTAGTGCCAAGCCAATCGCAGAGTTGGCTTCATCAACATCTGCATATGCTTCGATGCGGGGATCGGTCTTACGCACTCTGGTGAAATCGCTTAGGCCGGTCATGCCCTCGTCGCCGGTTCGCGTATAGATCTTTGTGAGTTTCACCATGTAGCCAGTCTAGAAACTTATCTGCGCAGAAACTAATAGGCTTTCGTTCATGCTCTTTTTGATTCCGCCATCTGAAACCAAGGCTCCCGGAGGTGGCTCAATCAGAATCACACAAGCACATCTAACCTTTGGCGGTCTTGACCCAACGCGCGATCAAGTGCTTGCTGCCTACATCAAAGCAAGCTCCGATAAAGTCGGCTACACCGATATCAAATCCGCCCCAACCATGCCAGCAATCCAGCGTTACACAGGCACTCTCTATTCGGCCATTCACGGCCGGGGTCTAAAGGGAACACCAACCGCCAATAACCAACTGACCCAGAACGAATTGGCCAGGGCAAGAACCATGGTTCTGATTCAATCGGCGCTGTTTGGTGTGATTGCAGCAACCGACTTGATTCCGAATTACAAAATCTCGCCGAGCAAACTAATTTGCGGCATCAACCTAAAGCGACTGTGGCCAGAGGTTCACAATAAGTTTGCCTGGGCCCGATTAACTTCCGGACCGGTAATTGATCTGCGTTCAAAGACCTATGCCGAACTTGCCCCTCTGCCAGAAAATATCGATGCCTACAGAGTTACAGTTTTTGTTGAGCGAACCGACGGCACTCGTGAGCAACTCAATCACTTTAATAAGAAGGCCAAGGGTCAGTTGGTTCGCGCTGCACTCACCGCGAACAAGGAACCGCGGACCATTGCCGACCTCAAAGCAGCCGCCAAGAAGGTAGGACTCAAACTTGAGGTATCTGGAAAAGAAATCACGCTGATTACCACCGACGCGACTTAAGGCTACGCAAGCTCCTTGCGCCTGAAGCATCCAGGGGCATGATCGTTGACCATGCCGATTGATTGCATCAGGGCGTACATGGTGGTGGGTCCAACAAAGCCAAAACCCCGACCCCGAAGCTCTTTGCTAATGGCGGTAGAAGCATCGGTAACCGCAATCCATTCAAAAGTCTTTGCAGACTGCATACGTTTGCTAGCCGGGGGAGCAAACTGCCAAAGCACTTCGCTGATTGATTCGCCGGTTTTTTGCATTTCTAAAACAAGTTGCGCATTTTTTATGGCGCTTTCGATCTTGCTGCGGTTTCGAATAATGCCATCGTCCTGCATCAGGCGTTCTACATCCGCATCAGTGAATTTGGCAACCTTCTTGAAGTCAAAATTCTTGAACGCTTTACGAAAACCCTCGCGGCGCTTCAATATGGTGATCCAAGAAAGTCCGGCTTGAAAACCCTCTAGGCAAATGCGTTCGAACATTTCTTGATCGCCGGTTAGCGGCACGCCCCACTCGGTGTCGTGGTATTCAATGTAGAGCTCGTCGTTGCCGGGCCACTGGCAGCGAGTCAGCCCGTCTTCGTATTTGCGAATCACAAGAATTAGCCCTTGGCTTCGATTGATTCAAGCGCTAGAAGCAATCGCTTTGTTGGAATACCGTCGCCACCGCTGAATCCGGTGATGGTTCCGGAGCTACCCAACACGCGGTGACAACCAATACGAATTGGAACCGGATTTGAACCAACAGCACCGCCAACCGCACGCACCGCGGCCGGGTTGCCTATCTTTGCCGCGATCTCACCGTAGGTGAGAGTGCGACCAAACTTTATTTTGTCGATCTGTTTCCAGACTGCCTCTTGAAATCTAGTGCCGTGGTATTCAACTGGGAAATCCAAAACCTTTAATTTGCCAGCCAGGTAGGCCTGAATTTGTTTCTTGGCGTCAGTCAAAACCGCAGACTTGCCCGAGTCGGCAAGCACTGGCCCGTCACCGCTTGGCCCGGCATTTTTCTTACCAAGCATTTCAACGCAGACAATCTTGTTGCCGCGTGCATATAGACCAATTACGCCAATCGCCGAGTTAAACGAAAGGTTCGCATCGAATTCAATGTTCTTCATGAGTGGAAACTATCCTGCCATGAAGTTTGAATTCGATGCGAACCTTATGTTGTGGAGAACTCCTATAGGGCTTTCCAGGCGTGCTCAAGAGCACCGCGCAGAATTTGAGTCATCTCGTCGAACTGGTCCGGACCAATGGTTAGCGGCGGAGCCAACTGGACCACCGGGTCGCCACGGTCATCTGAACGACAATACAGACCCTCGTCAAACATCTTTTGCGACAGGATGCCACGAAGCAACTTCTCTGACTCGGCGTCGCTGAAGGTCTCTTTGGTTTCCTTGTTCTTCACAAGCTCGATTGCCCAGAAGTAACCAATGCCACGAACGTCACCAACGATAGGCAAGTCACGCAAGGTATCCAACGATGCCTTGAACGCAGCCTGGTTTCGAGCCACGTTGCCAACTAGGTCCTCTTCATCAAAGATGTCAAGGTTTTCCAGCGCAACCGCAGCCGAAACCGGGTGACCACCGTAGGTGTAACCGTGCGGGAAGATGGTAGTTCCGTGCTTGAACGGCTCGAACAGTTTTTCTGCCACCAGCAAAGCACCGATAGGTGCATACGCCGAGCTCATGCCCTTGGCGCAAACCAACATATCGGGTTCAAAGTCATAAAGACCTGAGGCAAACATTGAACCGGTGCGTCCAAAACCATCAATGGTTTCGTCGGCAACGATCAGCACGTCGTACTTGTCGCAGATTTCACGCACGCGGTCAAAGTAAACCTTTGGTGCGGTGAAGCAGCCACCTGAGTTCTGAACCGGTTCAAAGATAAACGCCGCAACCGTGTCTGGGTCTTCAAACAGAATCATTTCTTCAACGCGATCAGCAGCCCAAATAGCAAACTCTTCCTCGGTTTCAAAATCATCCTGTGCACGGTACCAGTTGGTATTCGGCACGCGGAAGGTTGATGGCACCAAAGGCTCAAACGCCTTCTTCATTGATGGAATACCGGTTAGCGAAAGCGCACCGTGCGAAGTGCCGTGGTACGCCACCGCACGGGTCAGCACCTTGTGCTTCATCGGTTTGCCCTGAAGCTTGAAGTACTGCTTCGCTAGCTTCCAGGCTGTCTCGTTTGCCTCACCACCACCGGTAGTGAAAAACACGCGAGACAAATTCTTTGGCGCGTACGAAAGCAGGCGCTCAGAAAGTTCGATGCCTGGCTTGTGTGCGTGTGACCAGAGCGGGAAGTAATCCAACTCTTTCATCTGCTTTGCAGCAGCCTCGGCCAAACGTACGCGACCGTGACCAGCATTCACTGAGAACAAACTTGAAATACCGTCAAAGTACTTCTTGCCGTTTTGATCCCAGAAGTGGTGACCACTTGCCTTGGTGATGATTGGAATTTCACCCTTGGCGGTATAGAAAGGGCTGTGGCGGGTGAAGTGCAAGAACATATTGTCCTTGGCAGCCTGCTGCAGCATTTCTGGTGTAGCTTCTTTGCCTGCGCGTCGCGCATCAAGAAGCGGGGTGGCGGTTTCTGTGTTCTTTCGATTCCAGATAGCCATTTGATATCACTCTTTACTATGTGTTTGCAGTTGCACTATCTAGTGCCCCAGTTGTAAACCTGCTTCGCTACCTTCAAATACACGAACGATTCGGTAGAGGTAACTCCGGGCAGAGTCCGGATCTTTGAATTCAGCAGCGCGATGAGTTCTTCATCGTTCTCACACACCACCTCGGCCAAAATATCGAAGCTGCCAGCGGTAAGGACTACGTAGTCCACTTCTGGCATCGCAGTTAGCTTCTCTGCGAGTTCACGGGTGTCGCCGCCGCATCGAACACCGATCATGGCCTGGCGCGTAAAGCCAAGCTGGGATGGATCGGTAACGGCCACCACCTGCATCACACCGGATTCGGTAAGTTTCTGTACGCGTTGGCGTACCGCGGCCTCACTAAGGCCAACCTGCTTGCCTACCTCGGCATATGAGCGACGACCATCGTGCTGCAACTGTTCGATGATCGACTTCGATACATCGTCCAGTTGGCTTGATTTGGTGCGTAACACTCGTGACATATGATGATTTTGACAGTCAAAATGCCGTTTAGCAAACGAATCCGCACCTGATTCGCCATTTTGCTACTGATTCGATAGCAAATCGTGATAATTCGCTACGGAATCGTGATATTTAGCCCCAAAAAACCTGATTAGAATCGCCATATGCGCGAACTAAAGAACTACATAAATGGCCAGTGGGTCGCCGCCAAATCAGGCGAAACCACCGATGTAATCAACCCGGCAGATGGTCAGACCTACCTGCAGGCCCCGCTCTCGGCTGCCACTGATGTGGACGATGCTTACAAGGCGGCGGCAAACGCTTTCGAAGAATGGAGTCAGACAACGCCGTCTGAGCGCCAGCTTGCTTTGCTAAAGATTGCCGATGCAATGGAAGAGCAAGCCGAGCACTTCGCCGACCTTGAATCACAAAACACCGGTAAGCCTCGCAGCACCTTGGTGGAATACGAGATTGGTCCTTCGATCGATCAGATTCGATTCATGGCTGGTGCCGCACGAAACCTTGAGGGCAAATCAGCCGGCGAATATGCTCGCGATCACACGTCGTGGATTCGCCGCGAGCCTATCGGTGTAGTTGGTCAGGTTACTCCTTGGAACTATCCGCTTAACATGGCGGTCTGGAAGTTCGCACCGGCGATTGCCGCTGGAAACACCGTGGTGCTGAAGCCAAGTGACACGACTCCAGTTTCGACTTTGTTGTTGGCGCAAATCACCGAGGGTATTTTGCCGAACGGTGTGTTCAATGTGATTACCGGAAATCGTGACACCGGCCGCGCAATGATCGAGAACGAAATTCCACAGATGGTTTCAATCACCGGTTCGGTTCGTGCCGGAATGGAAGTTGCCAAGTCCGCTGCTTCTGACCTGAAGCGCGTTCACCTTGAACTAGGTGGCAAAGCGCCGGTAATAGTTTTCGAAGATGCAGATCTGCAGAAAGCCGCAGCGCAAATTGCGATTGCTGGTTTCTTCAACGCGGGCCAGGACTGCACCGCGGCCACTCGCATTTTGGTTCACGAATCGGTGCACGACGAATTCTTGGCTCTGCTAGTTGCCGAAGTTAAGGCAAATGCTCAGACCGGTGATCCAAGCCGCGAAGACATTCTGTTCGGCCCAGTGAACAACGTAAACCAGCTTGAGCGCGTGAAGGGCTTCATTGATCGTCTTCCTGACCACGCGACCATAGAAACCGGTGGAGCGCAGGTTGGCGACAAGGGGTACTTCCTTGAGGCAACCGTATTGTCTGGCTTGAAGCAGAAGGACGAGCACATCCAGAGCGAGATCTTTGGCCCGGTAGTGACAGTTCAAAAATTCAGCACCGATGAAGAGGCGCTGCGAAATGCCAATGATGTGCAGTACGGTTTGGCATCTTCGGTGTGGACCCAGAACCACACCCGAGCACTGCGTTTCTCAAAGTCGCTGAACTTTGGATGCGTGTGGATCAACACACACATTCCATTGGCAGCAGAGATGCCACACGGCGGATTCCGTCACTCGGGATACGGCAAGGACTTGTCTGCCTACGGCTTCGAGGACTACACCCGCATCAAGCACGT
>CAZWHL010000013.1:0-26499 GCA_964633625.1 uncultured Rhodoluna sp. | reverse complement strand
TAGTTCTCCACAGATTCGCGAGCGTGGGCTCCAGGCAATTGCTTGGGGCCCACACTCTTTTCATGCAATTCACCTGGATGCTTCCTTCGCTGCTGTTTGGCATATACCTTGGACTCAGCTCGGGTGCTTGGCACATGCTGGGCATGAGTGTGATTACCGCCGGCATCTGGGCTGGTGTTCGCAAGTTCAATGACGGCAGAGCAGTAGACCTCAGTGAGCCGGTAATCATCAACGGGTCCGAGGTCTGGATTGGCGATTACCTATTACCTAAGCGCGAGATCTTATGGAAGCGAGAATGGCACGCACTGGTCTTTCAGGCCTATCAGTCGGCACATAGCCCACCGCAATTTGAACTTGAACTGCAATTGAACACCGATGGCGTGCACGCACTAATTATTGGGGCAACCGGATCCGGTAAAAGTGAACTTCTTAAACTTCTGCTGGCGCAAACCATATCTGCGCAGCCCAATTGTGAACTCAGTCTGCTGGACTTCAAGGGCGGAGCAACCTTCAGTAAGTATGCCCACCTAAATCAACTGAGACGCCTAGCCACCGATATCGATGGCCATGACCCAAACGAGCTCTGGAACGGCATCCGGGCCGAAGTAAGTAGGCGAGAGCTAGCTCTGGCCGCCAAAGGCGCCAGTCGAATAGAGGACCCAATCATGTTTGGCTTGCCCAGGCACTACATCTTTATAGATGAGTTGGCTGCGGCGCTCGCCGAATCGCCCATGGCATCTGGCGCACTCACTGCCGTTGCTACCAGAGGCAGGTCGTTGGGTATCCATCTAATTGTGGCGACTCAGTCGGCCCAGGGCATACCCCGCACCATGCTGACCAACCTTCGAGTTCGAATCGCGCTCGCCGAAGCCGACCCGCTTGACCTGGCTCAATTGAATATCAAGCGGCCGTCGGAACCGGCGTCGGTGTTGAAGGGCTGGGGAACTGGAATCGTGCAGAAACCGGGAGCGTTAAGTTCTTATTTCAATTTCCCGCTAGGCACCTTGTTTTGATTTCTAGAAGGAATTTTTGTGGCAGGATTTCCTTAGATGCGTGAACCCCTGCGTGTCCGGTTGTGTTGGTTGGGCCAATGAAGGCCCCTCTATCTAAGGAGTCACGGCATTGAATAAGCCACTTCCAGAAGACCCAATGATGCGCGAGCTAGTAACCATGGCTCGTCGTCACCAAATGACTCGACGCGCAGCACTTGCGGGTGCGGGTGCAACAGCGGCAACGCTTGCACTGGCAGCTTGTGCACCCGGTGGCGCAACCGGAAGCAAGTTGACTCCGGCAAAAGATCTTTCTGAAACAGAGAAGTCTTTGGTCTGGAGCAACTGGTCGCTTTACATTGACTTAGACGACAAGGGTAATCGCCCAACTCTTGATACTTTCAAAAAGCAGACCGGTATCACAGTTGAATACCGCGAAGACTACGACGACAACGACTCTTACTACGGCAAGGTTAAAGACCAGCTAGCCAAGGGAAGCGACATTGGTGCCGACCTTGTTTGTCCAACCTCATGGATGGCAGCTCGTTGGATCAACCTGGGTTACACACAAACTTTTGACAACGCAAAGATTCCAAACAAAAAGAATGTTCAGCCTGCATACCTTGGCGACGCATACGACCCAGAGCGTAACCAGTCGCTTCCTTACCAGGGAATTCTTGCCGGTCTTGCATACAACAAGAAGGCGTACAAGAAAGCTACTGGAAAAGATGCACCAGCAACCATCGAAGATATTTTTGATGAGCCGGCTCTAAAGGGCCGCGTTGGTGTGCTTTCAGAAATGCGCGACACCATTGGAATTATCTTGATGGCTCAGGGTATCGACATCACCAAGGATTCTTCACTAAACGAAGACGCGTTCATGAACGCAATCGACTACCTACAGAAGAAGGTCGACGACGGCCAGGTTGCCAAGATTAAAGGCAACAGCTACAAGGAAGACCTACTAAACGGCGACACCATTGCCGCGATTGCTTGGTCTGGAGACATTATCCAGTTGAACGCAGAGACCAATGGCGACAACTTTGGTTTTGTACTTCCTGAATCTGGTGCAACCATCGCGGCGGACTGTTTTGTAATCCCAATGGGCGCACAGCACAAGTCAAACGCCGAGGAACTGATCAACTACTACTACGACCCTAAGAACGCAGCGATCTTGGCGGCTTATGTGAACTACATCACCCCGGTAGTTGGTGCCAAGGATGAAGCAATCAAGATTGATCCAAAGATGGCCGAAAACGAATTGATTTTCCCATCTAGTGAAACCCTCGCAAAGACCAAGGCATTCCGTGCCTTGACTGGAAAAGAAGAACAGCGTTTCACCGCTGCTTTCCAGAAGATTAAGTTGGGCGTGTAATGGCAACAGAGTTTGTTGCCAGAGGTGCCGACCTTGAACTAGTTGGTATCCGTAAAGAATTCCCAGGGTTCACTGCAATTGAAAATCTTGACCTGCACATTCCTGCAGGCGAGTTTTTCGCGTTGCTTGGCCCATCGGGTTGCGGAAAAACCACAACGCTTCGTTTGGTAGCCGGACTTGACGAGCCAACCAAGGGCAAGATTCTCATTGGTGGAAAAGACGTCACCAACACCAAGCCACACGAGCGTCCGGTAAATACCGTGTTCCAGAGTTACGCACTTTTCCCACACATGTCGGTTTTGGAAAACGTTGCATTTGGTCTGAAGCAACGCAAGATTGAAGATCCAATGACCAAGGCACAGGCTTCGCTTGAGCTGGTTGAACTTGGCCACTTGGCACAGCGTCGACCACAGCAACTATCGGGTGGTCAGCAGCAGCGCGTGGCTTTGGCTCGCGCACTGGTAAACCGCCCATCACTATTGCTACTTGATGAACCACTTGGTGCTCTTGATCTAAAGCTTCGTCGCCAGATGCAGATTGAGCTAAAGGCAATCCAAATGGAAGTTGGCCTTACTTTCCTGCACGTGACTCACGACCAGGAAGAGGCCATGGACATGGCCGACACCGTTGCGGTTATGAACAAGGGTCGAATAGAGCAGATGGGTTCACCAGAAAAACTTTACGATCGCCCAAAGACCGTATTCGTTTCTAAGTTCCTTGGTCAGTCGAACCTTTTTGTTGGCAAGGTTGAGGAAGAGAACGCTTCTTCAATCAGCATCAACGTTGCTGGAAACAAGATCACCGTTCCAAAGGATCGCGCCGAAAAGCAAAAGGGAACCATTGCTGTTGGTGTTCGCCCAGAGAAGGCTTTCTTCCACGAGGAAAAGCCAAAGCTTGGGGCGGGCCACAACCTAATTGGTCCTGGCGAAATCATCGACATTCGCTTTACTGGTGTAAGCAACCAGTACCTAATTGAGATTCCAAACGTGGGCAACGTCACCGTTTTTGCACAGAATATTGGCAAGAGCCCGGTTACCGAACTTGGCGCCAAGGTTTGGGTTAGCTGGAAGGTTGAGCACGCTTTTGGTCTTGCCGACTTGCCAACCAACACCGGCAACGAAACCATCACCGAATCAATTACGGTTCAGTAGCAATGGCATTCGCAGCATTCGGAGCAGGCGGACCGGCACCAGTTGCCGCTCCAACAAAAAAGGGTCGTGTAGCAATCCTTTTGTTACTTCCTGGCCTTCTTTACCTTGGATTGTTTTTCCTGACTCCACTTATCTCGCTGGTGATCACATCTCTTGAGACACCGGATCCAAGCGGTGACATCGGCCGCTACCAGTACGGTTTTGAAATAGCCAACTACTGGTACGTAATTCAGACTTACTGGCCGCACATTCTGCGTTCATTCACCTACGCACTGATTGCAACCGTGGCAGCGCTGTTGATCAGCTACCCATTGGCCTACTTCATTGGTGTGAAGATGCGTCGCAAGCCGTTGCTTCAGGGTCTAATGGTTACCTTGGTAATCGCACCATTCTTCATTTCGTTCCTGCTGCGCACCTTTGCATGGAAGCAAATCTTCTCTAATGAATCATGGGTAGTGAATTCGCTGCAGCAGATTGGCGTGCTTGGGCAGAACCAGTACCTAGTTGGAACACCGGCGATGGTGATCTTTGGTTTGACCTATGCGTTCATTCCATTCATGACCCTGCCGCTTTACTCAACTCTTGAGCGTTTGGACATTCGCTTCCTTGAGGCCGGAGCAGATCTATATGCCAGCCCAGCAACTACATTTCGCAAGATCACACTTCCGTTGTCGATGCCTGGAATCATCTCTGGAACTTTGTTGACCTTCATTCCAATCGCTGGTGACTACATCAACGCATCAGGCGACTTCCTTGGTGGAACTCAAACCGCGATGATCGGAAATGTGGTTGAGGCCAACTTCTTGACTATCAACGACTACCCAAGCGCAGCGGCGCTGTCGGTATTGTTGATGGCTGCAATCCTGGCTTTGGTTACCTTCTACGTTAAGAAGAGCGGCACGGAGGACCTGCTATGAGATTCTCTCTCGGCAAGCTAGCTCTTCCGGTCTACGCGGTCATCGCGATCGTGTACTTGATGATTCCAATCGCCTACACATTTGTTTTTTCATTCAACGATTCGCTAAAGACTAACCTGGTTTGGCGCGGATTCACCTTTGATAACTGGACCAAGGTTTGCGAACAACAGGGTGTTTGTGAGGCATTTGGTAACTCGGTTCTGATTGGTGTGATTTCAACTGTGATTGCTACCGCGCTTGGAACCATGATTGCCATCGCGTTGGTTCGCTACCGTTTTCCAGGTCGCGCAGCCATAAACATGCTTTTGTTCTTGCCAATGGCAACTCCTGAAGTTGTGCTTGGTGCTGGTCTTGCATCACAGTTCTTTAACACCGGAGTTGAAAAGGGTATCGGCACCATCATCATCGCTCACGTGATGTTCTGCTTGAGCTTCGTGGTGGTAACCGTGAAGGCACGCGTGGCTAGCCTTGACCCAGCGCTTGAAGAGGCCGGTCGCGATCTGTACGGCTCACCGGCTCAGGTTTTCTGGAAGATCACCTTCCCGCTACTTATGCCGGGCATCATGGCGGCTGCACTGCTCTCATTCGCGTTGAGCTTTGATGACTTCATCATCACTAATTTCAACTCTGGTGCGGCTACAACCTTCCCTAAATTTGTATACACCGCAGCGGCTCGTGGAATTCCTGCCGAGGCAAACGTGGTTGGTTCTGCCGTATTTATCTTGGCAATCGTGATTGTAATCACCACCCAGGTGCAGAGTTCACTAAAGGCCAAGCGCCTAGAGCGCACCAAGTAATTTACTTAAAGAAAAATCCCCTCGAATGTCTTCGAGGGGATTTTTCTTTGAATTCTTACAGAGCCTTAAGGCCTTCTTCTAGAACACCAAGAGCATCGATCAACAACTCATCGGTGATTGCGAGTGGCGGCAAGAAGCGGATCACGTTGTAGTGAGTTCCGGCAGTCAACACGAAGATTCCGTTTGAGTGCATGTGCTTGACGATTGAATCAACCGCTGCCTTGCTTGGGTTCAATGTGCCTGGTTCAACCAATTCAATCGCGATCATCGCACCGCGACCACGAACATCGCCGATCACTGGGTACTTAGCCTGAAGTTCGCGAAGTTTTGGAACTAGCACTGCTTCAATCTGCTGCGCACGTTCAATTACGCCACCGGCTTCAATCTGCTTTAACACTGCAACTGCAGCAGCCGCTGAGACTGGGTTTCCACCAAAGGTGCCACCCATTCCGCCTGGGTGGGATGCGTCCATGATTTCTGCGCGACCGGTAACAGCCGAGATCGGCATACCGCCGGCAATGCCCTTTGCGATTGTCATTAGGTCAGGCTCGAAGCCTTCTTCCCACATGCTTGCGAACCATTTACCTGTACGAGCAATACCTGACTGAACTTCGTCGGCAACCACGAGCACGCCGTTTGCGTGAGCCCAGTCACTAAGTGTCTTCAGGAATCCAGGTGCCGGAACGATGAATCCACCTTCACCCTGAATTGGTTCAATCACAATTGCTGCAAGGTCTTCAACCCCAACACGCTTTTCCATGTAGGTAATTGCGCGCTGTGCCGCCTCGACACCGGTTAGTCCCTGAGGGTCACGGTATGGGTAAGACATTGGAACGTGCTGAATGCTCGCAGCGGTTGGGCCAAAGCCATTTCCGTACGGAGCGTTCTTGAAGTTCATTGAGAAAGTAAGGTTGGTTCGCCCGTGATAGGCGTGGTCGAACACAACGATGCCGTTCTTGCGGGTTGCTTTGCGAACCAACTTAACCGCGTTCTCAACTGCCTCGGCGCCCGAGTTAAACAGGGCGGTCTTCTTCTTAAAGTTTCCTGGAGTGTGCTTGTTTAGCAGTTCGCAAACCTCTACGTAGGACTCGTAAGGGGTAGCGGTAAATAGTGTGTGAGTCAGCTTGGTGACCTGTTCCTGAACGGCCGCAACTACACCGGCGTTCGTGTGGCCAATGGTGGTCACACCGATACCCGAACCAAGGTCAATGATCTGGTTGCCATCGGCGTCAACCAGGATTGCTCCATGGGCTGCCTCAATGTAGACCGGAAGGGCTGCACCTGCACCAGCAGATACGGCATCCAGGCGGCGTTTGTGCATGGCTTGCGACTTAGGGCCTGGAATTGCAGTGATTACTTTGCGCTCTTGCGCGATTGGAGTCTCGCTCATGGCTTAAGTCTAAGCCTTTCATTGGTGGCAAGATGGTCTCATGCGTCGCGTAATAATCCTTGGTTCAACCGGTTCCATTGGCACCCAGGCCCTTGAGGTGATTGCGGCAAACCCTGATCGTTTTGAAGTCGTTGGTTTGGCGGCAGGTCAGAACACCGATCTGCTCGAGCAGCAGAAATCAGTTTTCAAGGTGACTAATGCAGTTCAAGGTGCCGAGGCTGCAACCAAGTTGGTTGAGGATACCGATGCCGATGTCGTAATAAACGGCATCACCGGTTCGATTGGTTTGGCGCCAACACTGGCAACACTCAAGAGCGGAAAAACACTTGCTCTGGCAAATAAAGAATCGCTAATCGTTGGTGGCCGTCTGGTTACTCAGGCGGCGAAGCCTGGTCAGATCGTTCCGGTTGATAGCGAACACTCTGCTTTGGCACAGTGCTTGCTTGGCGGTACTAAACAAGAAGTTCGCAAATTGATTTTGACTGCATCAGGTGGGCCATTCCGTGGCTGGTCGCGCGAGCAGCTCGCATCGGTTACGCCTGAACAAGCGTTGGCGCACCCAACCTGGGTAATGGGCAAAGTTGTCACAACTAACTCGGCAACGTTGGTTAATAAGGGTCTTGAGTTAATTGAGGCGCACCTACTTTTTGATATTCCGTTCGATCGCATCGATGTCACCGTGCACCCGCAATCGGTGGTGCACTCAATGGTTGAGTTTGTTGACGGTTCAGTTTTGGCACAGTGCTCGCCACCAAACATGAAGCTGCCGATTGCCCTTGGTATGTCATGGCCTGAGCGGGTGCCTAATGTTGCACCAGCTTGCGATTGGACCAAGGCGGCTACCTGGACTTTCGAACCACTAGACGAATCGGTGTTTGGAGCAGTTAAGTTGGCTCGCCAAGTTGGTGAAGCTGGCCTTACTTACCCTGCGGTTTACAACGCGGCAAATGAACAAGCTGTTGAGGCATTCCACGGGGGCTTCCTGAAGTTTGATCAGATTGTTGAATTAGTTCAGCGTGTGGTTGACGCACACGATGCCGAAAAAGATTTATCGCTCGAGAGCGTTCTTGATGCCGAGCGGTGGGCTCGCGATCGGGCAGATGCGCTTTTCGCCAGAGCCTGTTAAGTCGGTTGTTAGAAATGTTCAGTCAATTGTCAGTCAGCAAAGTTAGGTTATAGCCGTGTCTGAAACTCTTTGGTATGTCGGCGGAATCGTTTTTGTTGCTCTTGGTATTGGCCTGTCAATTGGCCTACACGAACTTGGCCACCTATTGCCGGCCAAGAAGTTTGGGGTCAAGGTGCCAACCTATGCGATTGGTTTTGGGCCAAATCTCTTTAAGATAAAGCGCGGCGAGACCACCTATGCAATCAAGTTAATTCCGCTTGGTGGCTACATCTCGATGATTGGCATGTACCCGCCAGAAAAGTCAGGTGCGCCGGCAAAAAATTCGGAGCCAACCCATAATAAGCGCGGCTTCTTCGCCGATATGATTTTCAGTGCGCGAAATGCGCATAGCGAGCACGTTACCGCAGCCGACAAGAACCGAATGTTCTACCAGCTTCCAGTTTGGAAGCGCATGATCATCATGTTTGGTGGTCCATTCATGAACCTTGCGCTTGGTGTGCTGCTGATGATTGTTGTTATTTCTGGCATCGGAAACACTCAGCAATCAACCACTATTGAGCAAGTTATGCCTTGTGTAATTGTGCAGCCGCGTGCGGTGAATGAATGTACAGACCAAGATCCAATTTCGCCGGCTGTAAAAGCTGGCTTAAAAGCGGGGGACCGCATTCTTGCAATTGACGGCAAGCAGTTGGGGTCGTCAGGTAATTTCAGCAACCTGTTGACCTCAGACGTTGCATCGGCTTTCACAATTGAACGCGATGGCAAGCAAGAGCAGTTTTCGCTTGTACCGATCACCGCGCCACGCGTGATCATTGGTAAGTCAGGTAACCCGGTGCTTGATGCATCTGGTAACCCAATGTTGGTTCCCCGTCCGGTAATCGGAATCATGTTTGGCACCGAGCGTGCGCCGCAACCAATCGGCACCGCGCTTAGTCAATCGGGCACCGCAATCACACAGGTTGGTCAAATGATTTTGACTCTGCCAAGCCAACTAAAAGATGTTGCTGTTTCAACCTTCACCGGTGAAAAGCGCAATCCAAATGGTGCGGTCTCGGTAGTTGGAATTGGTCAGATCTCCGGCTCGATTAGCGCCAACGACAAGATCGATATTGTCGACAAGCTATCGGTTGGCCTATCTATCTTGGCTTCGCTCAACTTTGCGTTGTTTGGCTTCAACATGTTGCCGCTTTTGCCGCTAGATGGTGGCCACATCGCTGGGGGTATTTACGAGTGGATTAAGCGGGGGCTATTCAAGGCGCTTCGAAAACCTGCACCGGGGCCAGTTGATACCGCGCTATTGATGCCGGCAACTTGGTTTATTTTTGTGGTCTTGATGACAATGAGTGCTCTGCTGATCATTGCCGACCTGGTAAACCCAATCATTCTGTAAATCACTTAAGATTTAGACATACCGAAAGCGAGCAACCGTGGCTGCAGTGAACTTGGGTCTACCAAAGACTCCACCACCAACTATTTCTCCACGCCGTAAATCTCGACAGATCATGGTTGGCAAGGTAGCCGTAGGCGGTGACGCCCCGGTATCGGTGCAATCAATGTGCACCACTCCAACCACAGACGTGAATGCAACGCTTCAGCAAATTGCCGAGCTAACTGCATCTGGTTGCGACATTGTTCGCGTCGCAGTTCCAAGCCAGGATGACGCAGATCGCTTGCAGTTGATTGCACGCAAATCACAAATTCCAGTTATTGCCGACATTCACTTCCAGCCAAAGTATGTTTTCCAAGCTATCGACGCCGGTTGTGGTGCAGTTCGGGTAAACCCTGGCAACATTCGTCAATTCGACGATAAAGTTGGCGAGATTGCCAAGGCGGCAAAAGATGCCGGAGTATCAATTCGAATCGGAGTAAACGCCGGTTCGCTTGATCCGCGCCTGCTAGAAAAATACGGCAAGGCAACGGCAGAAGCTTTGGTTGAGTCTGCAGTTTGGGAAGCCAGTTTGTTCGAAGAGCACGATTTTCATGACTTCAAGATCTCGGTAAAGCACAATGACCCAGTAGTAATGGTTAAGGCATACGAGATGCTTGCCGAACGGGGCGACTGGCCACTGCACCTTGGAGTAACTGAGGCCGGCCCGGCCTTCCAGGGAACAATTAAATCTTCGGTTGCTTTTGGCGCACTACTTTCACGCGGCATCGGCGACACAATTCGAGTTTCCCTTTCTGCACCACCGGTTGAAGAGATTAAAGTTGGTTCGCAGATTTTGGAATCACTGAATCTTCGTCCGCGCAAACTTGAAATTGTTAGCTGCCCTTCATGCGGTCGCGCGCAGGTTGACGTTTACACGTTGGCCAACGAGGTCACTGCGGGACTTGAAAAACTCACCGTGCCACTTCGTGTTGCGGTAATGGGTTGTGTAGTTAATGGTCCGGGTGAGGCTCGTGAGGCTGATCTTGGAGTTGCCTCTGGTAACGGCAAGGGTCAGATCTTTGTCAAGGGCGAGGTAATTAAGACTGTGCCTGAGAGTGAGATCGTGGCAACTCTGATTGAAGAGGCAAACCGTCTAGCCGAGACTATGGACCCAGCGCTAGTTGGTTCGCCTCAGGTAGTTGTAGCGCAAAAGGACTAACGCTCACGACTGCTATCGGTCGTGGTTTGGGCTTAGACGCCTTGTAAACTTGTGCCCATGCCTATTCGCCTCTCTAGCCTGTTCCTGCGAACTCTTCGCGAAGATCCAGCCGATGCCGACGTAGCCGGTCACAAGTTGCTGCTTCGCGCTGGATACATTCGCCGTGCTGGAGCGGGTCTGTACACCTGGCTGCCACTTGGTCTGGCAGTGAAGGAAAAAATTGAAAAGGTCATTCGCGAAGAAATGGCTGCCGCTGGAGCGCAAGAAGTATTTTTCCCGGCGCTGCTGCCTCGCGAACCTTTTGAGGCCACCGGGCGTTGGACAGAATACGGCGACAACCTATTCCGTCTTCAGGACCGCAAGAAGACCGATTACCTTTTGGCTCCGACTCACGAAGAGATGTTCACCCTGTTGGTGAAAGATCTTTACTCAAGTTACAAAGATTTGCCGCTAACCATTTACCAAATTCAAAATAAGTACCGCGACGAGGCTCGTCCTCGTGCTGGCTTGCTTCGCGGTCGAGAATTTGTGATGAAAGATGCCTACAGCTTTGACACCACCGATGAAGGTTTGCGTGCCTCTTACCAAGCGCAACGTGATGCCTACGAGCGCATCTTTACTCGACTTGGCGTTGACTACGTTGTTGTAAAGGCAGACGCCGGTGCAATGGGCGGATCTGCGTCAGAAGAATTCTTATCGCCATCGCCTATCGGTGAAGACACTTTTGTGCGTTCACCTGGTGGTTACGCGGCAAACGTTGAAGCCGTTGCAACCGTTGTGCCAGCAAAGATTGCGATCGAAGGGCAACCTGCTGCCGAGATCGTGCACACCCCGGAGTGTTCGAATATAAAGCGCATTGTTGCCTGGTCAAACGAAAACAAGAAGCGCACCGATGGTTCTGAGTGGACCGCCGCTCACACGCTAAAGACAAACGTGATGGCTTTGATTTCACCAGAGGGCAAGCGCGAACTTGTGATCATTGGTTTGCCAGGGGACCGCGAAGTTGACATCAAGCGTGCCGAGGCTGCTTTCTCACCAAATGATATTGAGCAAGCCAACGAAGAAGATTTTGCAAAGCACCCAGAACTAATCAAGGGCTACCTTGGTCCGGTAAAAGACGGCAAGCCGTTCGCTGGCCTTGCCGGTTCAACCAAGATTCGTTACCTACTTGATCCACGCGTTGTTGAAGGTAGCTCTTGGGTTACCGGTGCAAACGAAAAAGAAAAGCACGTATACAACTTGGTTGCCGGTCGTGACTTCACCGCCGATGGCGTAATTGATATTGCAGAGGTACGGGCCGGAGACCAAGCACCTGATGGTTCGGGTGCCCTTGAGCTTGCCCGCGGAATTGAAATTGGTCACGTATTTCAGCTTGGTCGCAAGTATGCCGAGGCGCTTGGCCTTCAGGTGCTTGACGAAAACGGCAAGCTAATCACCGTGACCATGGGCTCCTATGGAATTGGTGTGACACGTTTGGTTGCGGTGCTTGCCGAGGCAAACCACGACGAAAACGGTTTGATCTGGCCAGAAGCTGTTGCACCTGCCGATGTTTACGTTGTTGCTGCAGGTAAAGATGACGTGGTTTACCAAACCGCGGAAAAACTTGCCAACGATCTAGAAGCACAGGGCAAAACCGTAATTCTGGATGACCGCCTAAAAGTAAGCCCGGGCGTTAAGTTTGGCGATGCAGAACTTATCGGTGTTCCAAATATCGTGATTGTGGGCAAGGGCCTTGAAAACCAAGAGGTTGACCTCTGGGACCGCCGATCTGGAGTGCGCCGCGCGGTACCACTAGAATCGGCTGTAGCAGAAATTCTAAAAGGCTAAAAACTTAAGACCCGCCAAGGAGGCAACCAATGGACATCGATCTAAGTGTTCTGAAAGTCCTTGAGCGTGAAGCCGAAATTCCTTTCAACGAACTAGTTAGCGTTATCGAAGACGCAATCCTTGCTGCGTATCACAAAGCTGTCGGCAACAACGACGAGGCTCGTGCCGAACTAAACAAAACATCTGGCCACGTAACCATTTACGTTCCAACTCTTGATGAAGAGGGAAACAAGATTGGCGAGACAGAGGCAACTCCAGAAAACTTTGGTCGCGTTGCTGCCGGTGCGGCCAAGCAGGTAATCGCACAGCGAATTCGTTCGATCAATGATGCCTCTCTTATGGGTGAGTTCAAGGGTAAAGAAGGAGACATCGTTGCCGGTGTAATCCAGCAGGGGCAGAAGCCGTACATGGTTTACGTAGACCTAGGCACTATTGAGGCAATCATGCCGCCGGAAGAGCAAGTGCCTGGCGAGGACTACTCACACGGAAAGCGCATTCGCGTTTATGTGACCGCGGTTAACCAGGGCGCCAAAGGCGGCCCAATGGTTACAGTTTCACGAACCCATCCATCTTTGGTTCGTAAGTTGTTTGCGATGGAAGTTCCAGAAATTGCCAGCGGTGTGGTTGAGATTGTTTCGCTTGCTCGCGAAGCTGGGCACCGCACCAAGATTGCGGTTCGCGCACACGAGCCTGGCGTAAACGCAAAGGGCTCATGCATTGGCGAATTGGGACAACGAGTTCGTGCGGTTCAGACTGAGCTTAACGACGAAAAGATTGACATCGTTGACTACTCTGATGACCTTCCGGCTTTTGTGGCTCAGGCTTTGTCGCCGGCGAAAGTCTCGAGTTCGTTCATGTTGGATGCGGCTACCAAGTCGGTTCGCGTGCTGGTCCCAGACTTCCAGCTATCGCTAGCAATCGGGAAAGAGGGGCAAAACGCCCGCCTGGCAGCCAAGTTGACCGGCGCCAAAATCGATATTCAGCCAGACAGCATCCTGGAGGACGATTAGCCCCTATCTAAGCGGGCTATTCAGGGGTTAGAATGGAACGAACCTGCGTTGGTTGTCGCCAGCGCTCTCAGCGTGCAGATCTCTTGCGAATTGTTTCAAAATCCAATGTTTTGGCTTTTGATCACCAAAAGAATATGCCCGGCAGGGGAGCATGGATTCACCCAAGTTCAAACTGTTTAGCCCAAGCTATTCAACGAAATGCCTTCGGTAGAGCGTTGAGGCTGACTAATCAGATTGATTCATCAGGTCTTGTATTCACTAAAGAACAGGCAGAAACGATGTTGGCAAAAAATGAGTAACTCGAAATGAGTACCCAACAGCTTTAACGGCCTGCCCTGTCCTGGGGTTGGCCCCAGACAGGAGAAATAAGTGGCGCTTCCACGCGTATACGACATCGCCAAGGAACTTGGAATCGATTCCAAGGTTGCTTTGGCCAAACTTGCGGAACTCGGTGAGTTCGTAAAGAGCGGTTCATCAACAATCGCCCCGCCAGTTGCAAAAAAACTTAGAGAAGCATTTCCAGATGCAAAGCCAAAAGAAGAAGCTCCTAAAAAAGCTCCTGCTAAAAAGGCTGCTGCAAAGGTAGAAGAAACTGTAAGCGAAGCTCCGGCCGAATCTGTGGTTCCTGCTCCAAAGGAACCTAAGTCAAAATCAGCTGAGCCAGTAGCCGAGGCCCCAACACCTGTTGCACCTGCTGCGCCTGCAGCTCCGGTGGCTAAGGCACCTGCTGCCCCAACAACTGCAACACCTGGAATTCCTCGTCCAGGTAACAACCCATTCGCATCTGCACAGGGAATGGGAATTCCTCGTCCGGTATCGCGTCCGGGTAACAATCCTTTTTCACCATCACAAGGAATGGGTCGCCCAGGTGCGCCTCGTCCAGGTGGTCCTCGTCCGGCAGGTGCTGGTGGCCCGGGTCGTCCCGGTGGTGCCGGTGGTGCTGGTCGTCCTGCCGGTGCAGGTGCTGGTCGTCCGGGAGGATTCTCTGGTGCACCTCGTACAGGTTTTGGTGGCGGCGCTCCAGGTGGAGCTCCAGGTGCTGGAGGCTTTAGTCGTCCGGGTGGTGGCCCAGGCGGCGGTCGTGGTCGTGGCGTTGGCGGTGGAACCGCTGGTGCTTTTGGTAAGGGTGGAGCTCGCGGTCAGAGCAAGGCTCGAAAGTCAAAGCGTGCAAAGCGCGAAGAGTTCGAACAGCGTACCAATGCGCCATCGCTTGGTGGTGCAATTGTTCCACGCGGTGACGGAACTACAGTTGTGCGTTTGCGTCGCGGTTCATCGATTCAGGATTTTGCAGACAAGATCGACACCACTGCTGGTCAGCTGATCACCGTGCTTTTCGCACTAGGTCAGATGGCAACTGCCACAGCTTCGCTAGATGAAGAGACCTTCCAGATTCTTGGTGAGGAACTTGGCTACAAGATTGAAGTTGTTTCTCCGGAAGACGAAGAGCGCGAGCTATTCGAAGGTTTTGGGCTTGACGTATCAACCGATTACGACGACGACGATGCAGATCTAATTGCTCGTCCACCTGTTGTAACCGTTATGGGTCACGTAGACCACGGTAAAACTCGCTTGCTTGACAGCATTAGAAACTCAAATGTGATCGCTGGCGAAGCCGGCGGTATTACCCAGCACATTGGTGCTTACCAGGTACACGTTGAGCACGAAGGTGTTGACCGCGCGATTACCTTTATTGATACTCCAGGTCACGAAGCATTTACCGCTATGCGTGCTCGTGGTGCACAGGTCACCGACGTGGCGATTCTGGTTGTTGCAGCCGACGACGGTGTGATGCCTCAGACCATTGAAGCGTTGAACCACGCTCAGTCTGCTGGAGTACCTATCGTGGTAGCAGTTAACAAGACCGATAAAGAAGGCGCGAACCCAGCCAAGATTCGTCAGCAACTTACCGAGTTCAACTTGGTTGCCGAAGAATATGGTGGCGACGTAATGTTCGTTGACGTATCTGCTCTTACCGGTAAGGGCATAAAGGATCTTCTTGATGCAGTGCTGTTGACTGCCGATGCCGCCCTAGACATGCGCGCTAATCCAAACAAGGATGCTCGCGGTGTTGCCATTGAAGCCAACCTTGACAAGGGTCGTGGTTCAGTGGCTACCGTTCTGATTCAGTCAGGTACCTTGCGCGTTGGTGACTCAATCGTTGCCGGAGCAGCTCATGGTCGCGTGCGAGCAATGTTCGACGAAAACGGTGTGGCGGTTGAGGCTGCGGAACCAAGTCGTCCGGTGCAGGTACTAGGTTTGCAGTCTGTGCCTCGTGCGGGTGACACATTTGTGGTTACCGAAGACGAGCGTCAGGCGCGTCAGATTGCCGAGAAACGTGAAGCCGCCGACCGCAATGCATTGCTTGCAAAGACTCGCAAGCGCGTTAGCCTCGAAGACTTCACTAAGGCACTCGAGGATGGCAAGGTTGAAGCTCTCAACCTCATCATCAAGGGTGACGTATCGGGTGCTGTTGAAGCTCTTGAAGACTCATTGCTCAAGATTGAAGTTGATGACTCAGTTCAGTTGCGCATCATCCACCGTGGTGTTGGTGCAATTACCGAGTCTGACGTTAACTTGGCAACCGTTGACTCAGCGATCATCATTGGTTTCAACGTCAAGCCAGATAACAAAGCAAAGGAACGTGCCGACCGCGAGGGCGTGGACATTCGCCAGTACTCAGTTATCTATGCAGCACTTGATGACATTGAGAAGGCGCTTAAGGGCATGCTCAAGCCAGAGTACGAAGAATTCCAGTTGGGTACCGCAGAGGTACGCGAGTTGTTCAAGTCTTCAAAGGTTGGCACCATTGCTGGTTCGATCGTTCGCTCAGGATCAATCAAGCGAAACTCTTCGGCTCGCGTGCTTCGCGACGGCAAGGTAATCGCAGACAACCTAAAGATCGAATCTTTGAAGCGATTCAAGGATGACGCTACCGAGGTCAAGACTGACTTCGAGTGTGGTATCGGTCTTGCTGGATTCAATGAGCTTGAACTTGAAGACATCATTGAGACCTTCGAAATGCGTGAAAAGCCACGCGTTTAATTTCAAACAGGATTAGGTAATGGTTGACGCAGCCCGGGCTAGAAAACTAGCGGAACGAATTAAGGTTCTTGTAGCCGAGGCGCTTGAACGCGCGGTCAAGGACCCGGATTTGGGCTTCGTCACCATTACCGACGTCAAGGTAACTCCTGACCTTCAGCACTCAACCATTTACTACACCGTTTATGGTTCGGCTGAAGAAAAAGAGCGCAGCTCGACAATCATCGAACGCAACCGCGGCGTAATTCGTCGCGAAGTGGGGCACAAGCTAAACATTCGATTGACTCCAACCGTTGAATTCGTGCTGGACGAGATCCCTGAAACCGCTGCGCACATGAATGACCTGCTTGCCGAGGCCCGGAATCGAGATGCCGAGGTAGCCAGACTTGCTGCAGCAGCCAAGTTTGCTGGAGAGGAAAATCCTTATAAGGAACCAAAGGTAATCGTGGATCCTGAGGAAATTGATCCAGAGGATGAAGACGAATAAATGACATCGGGTCTAGTGCTGATCGACAAGCCTCAAGGCTGGACCAGTCATGATGTTGTAGCCAGACTTCGTAAAATAGCTGGCACCCGCCGAGTTGGTCACGCCGGAACCCTGGACCCAATGGCTACCGGTTTATTGCTGATTGGAATTAACTCAGCTACAAAGCTCCTTACCTTCTTGATCGGCGAAGACAAAACTTACTTCGCCACTATCCGCCTTGGCGCATCAACCATTACCGATGACAAGGAATCAGAAGTCGTTGCCTACGGTGACGAAAAAAAGATTCACGCACTTCACGAAGATGACGTTGAGAAAGCCATTTCTAAATTTCGTGGTTCAATTCAGCAGGTACCTAGCTCGGTAAGTGCCATCAAGGTTAACGGTGAACGCGCATACGCCAAGGTTCGTTCAGGAGACGAATTCAAACTTGCCGCACGTGCAGTTGAAATTACGACCTTCGAAATGATTGACGCACCGCAGAGAGTTGTTGAATCGGGCAAAACATTTGTTGATGTTGACGTTCGGGTTGATTGTTCATCGGGAACCTACATTCGTGCTTTGGCTCGCGACCTGGGTGAGGCGCTGGGAGTGGGCGCGCACTTGACCGCCCTTCGTAGAACACGAATTGGCAAGTACACCATTGAGCGAGCGCAAGAACTTGAAGGCCTAACCCCAGAAAAACTCGAAATTCTGGATATTTCCGAGGCCGCGAGGCAACAATTCCAGATCAGAAAACTTTCGGAACAAGATGTGATTGACCTGCGTCACGGTAAGCGCCTTAAAGCAGCCGGTGAAGGCACCGAACCGTTTGCCGCAATTGATCAGCAAGGAACCCTGGTCGCTATGCTCACGGTTTCTGGAAAAGACGTTAAATCGCTAGTGGTCTTCAACGAGGGGTTAACCGAGTGATTTCCTGGTTCTACAGCGCCCAACTTTTTCTTGCCACCACAGTTGGCTTATTTACCCTGGCGCTTGGTTTGGCAAAGCGCAAGCCAAGTGGCATTTCCATCGGTGCCCTTGCGCTGGTTCAGTTGGCGCTGGTACTCCAACTAATTACCAGCATCGTGATTGTGATTTCTGGTGAAAGCGCCAAGCAGGACACCGTGGAATTCTTTGCCTACCTAATCGTGGCATTGCTGATTCCTATCGGTGCAGCTTTTTGGGCCCTGATTGAGCGAACTCGATGGTCAACCGTCATTATTGGTGTGGGTGCCCTAACCGTTGCAGTGATGCTGGTTCGGATGAACCAGATTTGGACCGGAACCTACTAAACACCGGGACATATTCACCTGCCGTTAACCTGCTTAAAAGGTCCACTTCACTCGGCAAAATGATGATTGAGCCATGCCCCAGCCATCAGGTCCAAGCGCGCCACAGCGCCGCAAGCTAAAGACGGGCCCACTTTCTAAGGGCGACAAATGGTTCTTCCGCACCACAACAATTGCATCTAATTTTGCATTCTTGTTGGTTGCGCTAATTCTTATATTTCTTTTAGCAAAGGCTTGGCCTGCCTTACAGTCACAGGGCATATCTTTCATCACTGGAAACAAGTGGGATCCAGAAGCCGCAAAACCGGTAATGCAACTTGGCCCAATGATCTGGGGTTCGATTCAAATAGCATTTCTTGGAATCTTGACCGCCACACCAATGGCTATCGCCGCGGCGTACGTAATTGTCTTCATGCTTCCTGTAAACCTCGCCAAAATTGCAACCACCCTAATCGACCTACTGGCTGCATTGCCATCTGTAGTGATTGGGCTTTGGGGGTTGTTGTCTTTCGCGCCAGTAGCAGCGCACTGGGGGCAGATTTTGCACTCAACAATGGGTTGGCTACCTTTCTTTACCATCACCGGAGATTCGCCGACATACACCGATTCACCTTTTATCGCCGGATGGATCGTTGCGGTGATGATTGTGCCAATCATCACTTCGGTAACGCGAGAGATTTTCAGTCAAATGGATTCGGGGCTAATTAATGGCGCACTAGCGCTTGGCGGCAGTCGCTACTCAGTTTTTGCCAAGGTAATCTTGCCGACTTCGGCAACGGGAATTCTTGGTGGAGTGCTTCTAGGTCTTGGCCGAGCAATCGGTGAGACGGTGGCAATTCTTTATGTTTTGCAGCTGTCTTTCGATATCAACTGGTACCAGTTGCTTGAACCTAGAGGTGGGGCAGTTGCCTCGTGGATTCTTTCGAGATTTGGTGAGGCCACTGATGTTGAATTCGAAGGCTTGATGGCTGCAGGTTTGGTTATCTTTGTGGTAACTCTGCTGGTAAACACACTTGCAAACCTGATTGTCAGCCGAGCGCCTGGGAGCAAGCGATGAGCAAAGCCGTAGCAAGGCACCAACCTTGGAATCAGCGCAAGCTAGCCGACAACCTTCCGATAATCATTGCCTCAATTATTCCGCCGGCATTAGCGGCCCTAATTGGAATTTTGGCACAACTTGATTTCTCTTTAATCTTGATCGGACTGTTCTTGCCGATGCAGGTAATTTCAGTATCAATCGTGGGTTTTCGTATTTTCGGCAAGCGTGGAATACAAGACGCATTGTTGTTATTTTTTGCCATCTTCTTCTCAAGCACGGTCTTAGTCCTACTTGTATCGGTTTTGGTTTCGGTGATTTTTAAGGGAGCAGAGGCGCTAAGTCCTCAGTTCTTTACCCAAAATAACGTGTACGTAAACACCACAACCTCGCTTGAGTACGGTGGTGTGGGGCATGCAATTCTTGGAACTTTGCTTATCGTTCTCTTAACCACAATTGTTGCCGTACCTCTTGGAATTGCAATGGCAGTGTTCTTGACTCAGTCGCAGTCAAAAACCAAGAACCTTGTTCGAACAGTCACTCAGGCGCTCAGCGGCTTGCCTTCTGTGGTTTCTGGATTGTTCATTCTCTCGTTCATGAGCTTCGCGAACCTTGAACGATCCGGTTTTACTGGTGCCTTGGCGCTTTTTCCATTGATGCTTCCAACGGTTGCACGCGTTGCTGAAGAGGCTCTGCGCCTAGTGCCAAGTGACTTACGTCTTGCTGCTCTAGCTTTGGGGGCACCAAACTACCGAGCATTTTTTCAAGTCATTCTGCCGGCGGCGAAGAGTGGAATTGTCACGGCATTGCTACTTGGTCTTGCCCGTGTGGTTGGTGAAACCGCTCCGTTGATCCTGACTATCAATGCCAACAACGGCACCAACCTAAATCCGTTTGCTGGTGGAATCGCAACCTTGCCAACCTACGTTTATGGCTTTTTGGGTTCGAGCTACCCAACATCGCAACTTCGAGCCTGGGGTGCAGCACTTGTTTTGCTAGTGCTGGTCGGAATCCTGTTTGGCCTGGCACGCGTTCTAAGTCGCTCTAAGAAAAATGTTAAAAAGTCAACAGCAAAGAAGGCTAATTAATGGCTACAAATACTCCAACAGCATCATCTTTGAGTGCAGAAAACGTAAGCGTCTGGTTTGGCGAACGACAAGTTTTGAAAGACGTTAGCCTTCACTTTCCAGCCAATCAGGTGACCGCACTGATTGGGCCATCAGGTTGCGGTAAGTCAACTTTCTTGCGAACTCTTAATCGAATGCACGAACTGATTCCTAGCGCGGGCCTTGCCGGCTCGGTGTTGCTTGACGGTCAAGATATCTACGATCCAGCCATGAATGCAGTGGACGTTCGAATCAAAATTGGCATGGTGTTCCAGAAACCAAACCCATTTCCAACGATGTCTATTCGTGAGAACGTCATCAGCGGCTTGAAACTCTCGGGTCGAAAGTCTGCCAACCTAGACGAACTTGTTGAGACCTCGCTTCGTCGCGCATCTATCTGGAATGAGGTTAAGGATCGCCTTAATGACCAGGCGCTTTCACTCTCGGGTGGCCAGCAGCAACGACTCTGCATCGCACGCTCCTTGGCAATGGATCCAAAGGTGCTTCTAATGGATGAACCTTGTTCGGCTCTTGACCCAGGTTCGACTCGACGCATTGAAGAGACTATAGAAGAACTGTCAAGCTCAATGACCATCGTGATCGTGACCCACAACATGCAGCAGGCGCAACGAGTTTCAGATCAGACAGCATTCTTCTTGGCCGACGACAACACACCTGGTGGAGTAGTTGAGTTTGGATCAACGGAACAGGTTTTCAACCAGCCAATTGACGCTAGAACTAACGACTACGTAAACGGTCACTTTGGATAACCCGTACACCTGCTATTCACTTTAACTTCGCAAGGCGTAAACCAATTCGCTACTGCTAGTTGGTCCTGTGTTGCTTTTATGAATGTGTCAAAGAAATGACAATTCAAACTAGGAGAAAAATGAACAAGAAGTTCTTGGTAAAGGCTGCAGCAGTTGTTGCTGCACTAGGCCTAGCCGCAACTGCAACCCCTGCTTTCGCAGCCGATGCTATCGCCGGCAAGGGATCAAGCTTTGCCAACGCAGCGCTTCAGTACTGCCTATCGCACTACGACCCTGCCTCAAACGACACCGTTACCTACACTTCAACCGGTTCAGGAACTGGCCGCAGCGAATTCGCAGCCGGCACTGTTGACTGGGCTGTAACTGACGGTCTTTACGCAGCCACTGACAAGCAGCCTGCTAAGTATGCGACTATCCCACTTTTCGGTGGCCCAGTTGTTTTCGCTTACAACAAGAGCAGCGGTATTCCAGCGAACCTAAAGCTAGACGCTGACACCATTTCTCAGATTTTCAAGGGTACCATCACCAAGTGGAACGACGCCGCTATTGAGGCCATGAACCCAGGCAAGAAGCTTCCTGCAAAGACAATCTCTGTGTTCTACCGCACCTCAGGTTCAGGTACCACTGAGAACCTAACCAACTACCTTGCACAGACACTAGGTACCGGTTGGACCAAGAGCAAGGACCTTCAGGCTGCTGCCGGAGGCACCCTAGCTGCGACCGCAACCGCAAAGGCAACTTCAGCGCTTATCGCCGACAAGATTCAGGCAACCAAGTACTCAATTGGTTACTTTGACCTTTCAGATGCTGTAACTGCAAAGGTTTCATACTCAGCTCTAAAGAACGCTTCTGGTCAGTTCGTAGTTCCAACTGCAGCTGCGGCAGCTAAGTTCCTTGCTGGTCAGGCAACCGTTGTTGACTCAACAAGCCCTCGTACAGACGGCACCCTAACTATTGACTTCACCAAGAAGATCAAGAACGCATACCAGTTGAGCATCGTGACCTACGGTCTAGCTCCAACTGCTGCAGGTACCACCAAGGCAACAGCAGTACAGGGTTGGTTCAAGTACGTGGTTGGCACATGCATGCCAGCTAAGGCAGCAAGCCTTGGCTACGTAGCATTGCCTACTGCACTGAAGAACGCTGCTCTAACCCAGATCGGCAACATCAAGTAGTAACCGGTTTACTGAATGGCGTGGTTGGGTATTCCTGACCACGCCTTTCAACCGTTTAGAAGAGATTTACACTAGAAGGCATTAGATCAAAGGTCGTGGTTAGAAACATGTTGAAGCAAATGATTGCGGCAGTTGCACTGGTTGGTGTTTCGCTTTCTCTTACCGCATGTGACCCACCAATGCCACCAGACGTAGCCGCTCAGATTTTGGAGCAAACCTTCACCTGCGAGGCGGGGGAGTTGACAATCCAGTCGCCACAAAACATGGCTGATGTCGTTTCTCAGTGGTCAGATGGCATGCTAGGTGCTTGCGTTGACCCTCTTCCAGTAATGCAACTTTCCGCGGCAGAGGCAGGCGCCGGTTCTGACCTGTTGGTTTCGATAGATAACCAAGGCGATGCAAAATGCACACCTGTTTTTTCAGTTCCGTTTGCTCTTGACGCAGCAGTCGTAGGTTTTCAACTTGCCGACTCAAGCACCCTAAACCTTAAACCAAAAACTCTCGCCGCAATTCTGAACGGGAAAATTACCAACTGGGACGATCCAAAGATTGCGGCAGATAATGATGGAACAACGTTCTCAAGTCTGCCAATAAAACTCAGAAATACTGCAGACCCAAGCGCCTTGAAATCGCTTGCTGGCTGGATGAAAAATTTGAAGCAAGACATATCCTCGAGTCCAATTCAGGCAAAAATGGGTGATCAAGTGAATTCACTTTCTGAAGGCGAGATAGCAATTATGCCTAACAGCCGAGTAATGGAACTAGGGCTCTATTCAGTTGCAATCATTCAAGGCGTAGACCCAAATACTGGTGACCAGCTCTTGGCAATGGCAGACCCTCAAGGTATTGCAGCTGCGGGTTCACAACTCAAAGTTAAGAAAAACAACAATGCACCAACGGTTCAACTAGACCCAAAGATTGCTCCAGTTGCCCAAGCTGGTTTCGATGAAGCCGCACCTCCTTACCAAGCCATTTATCCAATCTATTTGACCGCGTGCGGGGATGACTCACTGCTAAAGCGCGCTGGCGCCCTATACCTGCTTCGACTAGACAGCCAGGGCGTGTTTGGTGCTTCAAACTACAACCCATTGCCTGAGCAGGTTAGATTCGAATCACTTTCTGTCGCAAGAAAAGGGCTGCCAACTCCAAGCTCTCTGCCTAAAGATCAGTAGAACAAACGCCTAGATTCAACTTGTTAGGCTTAAGACCATGTCAACAAAGCCAAAGAGTTTAGGTATCGGCCGTCTACTGATTGCTGTTTATGCAATTTTTGCCGTGTCATCATCCGCTAGGGCTTGCTACCAATTGGTAACAAAATTCCAAGATGCGCCTGTGGCATATTCGCTTTCTACCTTCGCCGCAATTGTCTACATAGTTGCCACGATTGCCTTGGCAAAGAGCGCACTAAGCAGATTGGCAGTTTTTGCAATCGCTTTTGAATTAATTGGTGTGATCACGGTAGGTATTTTGAGTTTCACCCATTCGGAACTTTTCGCTCACCCTTCGGTGTGGTCAAAGTTTGGTCAGGGCTATGGATACGTCCCACTAGTTTTGCCAATTCTTGGATTGCTTTGGCTTAGAAAGCAGCGCAAAAACTAATGCATTCGATTACATCCCTTGATCAGGTGACTGGTGGCTTTACTGGCTCGGCAGTCACTGTTGGCAAGTTTGACGGCATCCACCTGGGGCACCAAAAACTTATTTCCGCATTAACCCAGGCTGCCGCGGAACACGGCATTCAGTCTGTAGTGGTTACGTTTGATCGCCACCCGGATGCGATTCTGAAACCGGCCCACGCAAAGCTACCAATAATTGGTCCAACTCAAAAGCACGACCTGATTGCAAAACAAGACGTTGATGTTTTAGTCACCCTGCCATTCGATGAAGAACTTTCAAAATTGACGCCTCAAGAATTCGTGCAGTCAATATTGATTGATGGATTAAAAGCAAAAATTGTTTTGGTAGGTGAAGATTTTAGATTCGGCAATAGTGGCGCAGGCGATGTTCACATGTTACGAGAACTTGGCCAGCAAATGGGTTTCGAGGTTCGCGTTATTGCCAGTGCATTGCTTGACGGCGAAAAGATTTCAACTAGTGCAATCCGAGCGGCATTGGATGAAGGCAACGTAGCCAAAGCACAAAAGATGCTTGGTCGCCTGCACACCTGTGAGGGAATCATTGAACACGGATTAAAGATTGGCCGAAGCATAGGCTTCCCAACCGCAAACATGTCACGTGATTGCGAAGGTTACCTGCCACTCGATGGCGTATACGCGGGCTGGCTGCTGGTTGATGGACACCGATACCCGGCTGCGCACTCGGTAGGTATTAACGAGACCTTCCAGGCGGTGCCGCGTCTTGTTGAATCGCACATTCTAGATCGCGATGACCTTGACCTTTATGACAAGGTAGTCACCTTGGAATTCGTGGAGTTTATTCGCCCGGCAGCTAAATTCAATGGAGTCGAAGACCTGGTTGAAGAGATAAACCGCGATCTAGGCAAGGTTCGCACCATTCTTGGCGTCTAGCATTCACAGGTAACACTCAGGGCTTTTTGCTTATTCGCCCATACTCCAATGCCACGCTGAAGGCATGGAAAACAACGACAGCCCATACATCTACGAAAAGCCACTTCGTTCCGAGCTTCGCGCGCAAGGAGTAAAACGCGGCAAGCGCCTAGCAAAACTATCGGCACTTGGTCTAGTAGGTATGGTCGGCATCTTCGGCGGCAGCGCAATTGCCAGCAATGTTGCCAGTGCTACGCGAGCCTCAGCCGATGCAGATCGTTCAGTCAATAATGCGTTAGGCACATCGGATACTGAGATTCTCGACGGCGATTCAGTTCTTACAGAGGCAGCACTAGATTCAGCGCAATCTGCAGACAGCAACTCGGCTAACGCACCGGTTATTTCAGTTCCATTCCAAGAAGTTAAGCCAAAGTCGAATTCAGTGAAGATTGAATTGCCTGCACTGCCAAACCAAAGTTTTGGTAACACCTCAAGCGCCACACCAAGCGTTGGTTCAAGTGGCTCAGGCGGTATCGGTGGTGGCCTGAGTGGCAACTATTCACCACGCAGCGATCACGGTGACCGCGGCGAGCGCCAGAGTTTCGAAAACGAATACGAAAACGAATACGAAAACGACTAACTTTCAATAAGCGCATCAAAAAGTCCCCAGCCGGAATCCCCTTACCGGTTGGGGATTTTTGCGTTCTAGACTAAATACATGAGCTCAGAAAAGATTTCCTTTGCGGCCGCGGTCGGCATCGCCCTAAAGAAGTACGTTAATTTCAGGGGAGTAGCCACCAGGCGCGAATACTGGTTCTTCATACTCTTTATTACGTTGCTTTCTCTGGTCACTGGCCAGCTAGATCAGATCCTGTTTCCCGACTTGACTCAAAAGGCCACCGATACAGCCAACGCATTATTGAGCTCATTAGAAAACAGTGCTGCAACACCGGATTGGCAACTGTTTCGGCAGGCAATAACAGCCGGCATCGACTCAACGCCGATCAGTAACTTCTTTGGGGTAGCCACCCTATTGCCATTGGTGACCGTCACTGTTCGTCGAATGCGGGATGCCGGTTTTGCTGGCTGGTGGCTCCTGCTTATCTGGCTTCAGCTGTTCACTTTTGTAATCACTCTGTTGCCTAGCAAGCGCAAATCCCTGTAGACTCGTGAGGTTGCCGTGTATCGGCCGCGGATAAAGAGAGCCAAAACATTCCGTTTTGAGCGCCGCGCAGTTAGTTCTTGAAAGGGACCAAATGGCATTAGATGCAGCAGTAAAAACCGCAATTATCAACGAGTATGCAACCAAGCCAGGCGACACTGGTTCTCCTGAGGTTCAGATCGCAGTCCTGACTCAGCGCATCAAGGACCTAACCGAGCACCTAAAGGAGCACAAGCACGACCACCACTCACGCCGTGGTCTGTTGATCCTGGTTGGTCAGCGTCGCCGTCTGCTTGGCTACCTACAGGGCGTAGACATCAACCGCTACCGCGCACTAATTGAGCGCCTAGGACTGCGCCGATAGTCACCCACAATTCACTTTTAGAGAGCCGCCCTACCTATCCAGGAGGGCGGTTTTCTGTTAGCCTTAAAACGTACCAAGACGGCAGGTTTGCTGGTCTTCGGTTGTAGGCCTTGACTCCGTTCTTAGAGCTAGTTCAAGTTTTATTACTGCAGACCAGGGCATCCCTCAAAAAATCACGGGCAATTTCTTGCCGTCTTCGTTCGCGCACAATTTTTGTGCAATGAGGATAAAAGAGGAGGGACCATGGAAGGTCCAGAAATCAAAGCAACAGAAGCCGTTATCGATAACGGTAAGTTCGGTAAGCGTGTTATTCGCTTCGAAACCGGTCGACTAGCTCAGCAGGCACAGGGTGCGGCTGCGGTTTACATCGACGAAGAGACCATGCTGTTCTCGGCTACCACTGCAAGCAAGCAGC
>CAZWHL010000012.1:12164-33145 GCA_964633625.1 uncultured Rhodoluna sp. | reverse complement strand
GCCCCGCGCCACTGACCTGGGCCCGGAACTATCGGGTGTCTCATCTGGGCCACGTTTCGAGACCAGGTGGATTTCAGCGGGCGCTCATAGCCGTGGGCGTTTGCAGCTTCTTCGACGTGGGCAGCCTGGAGCACGGCAATTACAGTGGCAAGTTCCTCTGGCGTTGGTGCGCCAGAAACTACCTGCAGTGCTTCGCTAAATTCAGTCATCTTCACGTGCCTATTTTGTTTGGACCGGTTTACAGCGGAATGTTTCCGTGCTTCTTAGGTGGCAAGTTTGAACGCTTAGTACGAAGTGCACGCATGGCCTTGATCACCTGAATGCGAGTTGCGCTTGGCTCAATGATGCCATCAAGCTCGCCGCGCTCTGCAGCCAAGAAAGGTGAAGCAACGTTGTAGGTGTACTCGGCGGCCAACTTTGCGCGAACCGCGGCAACATCCATGCCAGCTTCTTCGGCTTTCTTGATTTGATCGCGGAACAAAATGTTTACCGCACCCTGACCACCCATCACGGCGATCTCGGCGGTTGGCCAAGCAAGGTTGATGTCTGCACCAAGCTGCTTTGAGCCCATAACGATGTATGCGCCTCCGTAAGCCTTGCGTGTAATCACGGTTACCAGAGGCACCGTTGCTTCTGCATATGCGTAAAGCAACTTGGCTCCGCGGCGAATTACACCGGCCCACTCTTGATCGGTGCCCGGTAGGTAACCAGGAACGTCAACCAAGGTAAGAATTGGAATTGAGAACGCGTCACAGAAACGCACGAAGCGTGCAGCCTTTTCGCCGGCTTCAATGTTTAGTGTTCCTGCCATCTGCTGTGGCTGGTTGGCAACGATTCCAACACTGCGACCATCAACGCGTGCGAAACCAATCAAGATGTTTGGTGCAAACAGTGGCTGCACCTCAAGGAATTCGCCACCGTCAACAATGCCCTCGATCACGGTCTTCATGTCGTAAGGCTGGTTTGGTGAGTCCGGAATTATGGTGTTCAGCTTCTCGTCGGCATCGGTGATTTCAAGTTCACCCTCTGCTGCGTACTGAACGGTTTCCGAAAGATTATTTTCTGGCAGGTAGCTAAGCAGTGCACGCGCGTAGTCGATCGCGTCTGCCTCGTCGTCGGCAAGGTAGTGAGCAACGCCGGAACGCTCGTTATGCGCACGCGCTCCACCAAGTTCTTCCATTCCAACGTCTTCACCGGTTACGGTCTTAATAACATCTGGTCCGGTAACGAACATGTTTGAAGTCTTGTCGACCATGATCACGAAGTCGGTAAGCGCCGGTGAGTAAACGGCGCCACCGGCAGCCGGACCCATGATCAGCGAGATCTGTGGAATCACACCAGATGCCATAGTGTTTCGCTTAAAGATTTCTCCGTATTTACCAAGAGCTATAACACCCTCTTGAATACGCGCGCCTCCCGAGTCAAGAATTCCAATGATTGGAACACCGGTTGCGATTGCCAGATCCATGACCTTGATTATTTTGTTTCCGGCGGCTTCACCAAGTGAGCCACCAAAGATTGTGAAGTCTTGTGAGAAAAGTGCAACCTGACGACCGTGGATTGTGCCAACACCGGTGACCACTGCGTCACCGTAAGGGCGATTCTTGTCCATGCCGAAAGCGGTTGATCGGTGTCGAACGTACTCGTCGATCTCAACGAACGAACCCGGGTCAAGCAGCATCTCGATGCGTTCGCGCGCGGTGTTCTTGCCCTTGGCATGCTGCTTGGCGATCGCGGTCTCGCCGGCTGCGGTCACTGCTTCGTGATACCGCTGACGAAGATCCTCTAGCTTGCCCTTGGTGGTGGCAATGTCTGGGTTCAAGCGAATTGCCTGGGTGAAAGTGTTCTCAAAGGTCATGGACTTCACTTTACCCAGTGAAAAGGGCCATTCCTTTGGCAGTTTGCTACTGCTAATTGCAAAATCTGCTGTGTAAAACCTACAGACAGTACCCTTAGACCATGGATTTCCCAAAAAGTACCCGGATTGCGGCCCATTTTCAGTTTGTTCCGGAAACCGGCTCGACCAACGCCGATTTGATTGCGAATTCGGCAAACACCGATGATTTCACCGTGCTTGTGGCTGGGTTCCAATCGGCTGGGCGTGGCCGTGCCGGGCGCGACTGGTTGGCACCGGCGGGTAGCTCGCTCTTTGTATCGGTGTTGTTGAAACCAGTCGGAGTTGCCGCAACTAATTTCTCTTGGTTGCCGTTGTTGGCGGGATTGGCGATGACCAATACCGTGGCCGCTCTAATTCCAGATGCGCCGGTGGGGCTGAAGTGGCCGAACGATGTGTTGGTTGGCGAAAAGAAAATTTCCGGAGTGCTGAGTGAACTTATTGGTGACTTGAGTGGCGTAGTAATAGGTGCGGGTTTGAATGTGCGCCAAGACAAAGCAGAGTTGCCAATCGAAAACGCAACCTCGTTGAAACTTGAGGGTGCCCAGGCGCTAGAGCTTGATGATGTGTTGGCAATCTACCTGGAAAACCTTCGCGGCCTTTACGAGCCGTGGGTTGCGGCGGGCGGAAATGCCGTAGCCAGTGGATTGCGCAATCAGGTGATCGATTCCTGCGTGACGCTTGATCATGTGGGTACTAATCGAGTGCGTGCGATTTTGCCTGGCGATGATGAACTTGTGGGTGCCGCGGTTGGCATCGATGACACCGGCCGATTGATTTTGCAACCGGATGGTCAGAAAGATGTTGTCGCTGTGGCTGCCGGAGATATTGTGCACCTGCGCCACAATTAACTAGATGAGTTTTATAGCTGAGCAGCGCATTGCGCGAATTCGACCACGAGGCTCGAAACTATTTTTTCCTAGCGTCTTTTTATTTGCCGCTTGTTTTGCGTTGGCGTTTTTCAGCGGTCGTCTTGCAGAGCAGTGGCAGTACACCGTTCTATACATAGTTGCCGGCTCAGTAACTTTTTTCTTTTGGTTCATTCCGCTTATGCGTTTCATGAGCACATTTCTAGAAGTCACCACAACTCGAGTGCTTTATCGTTCCGGATTGCTGGGGCAGAAGCGTCGTGAAGTTAGTTTGACTCAAATCAAAGATGTTCAGCTCACCAAGGGTCGATCCATCAGCATTGTGGTTGATGGTCAGGAACCCCTAGTGATTACTGGGATTCCGAAGCACAAGATGGTAGCCGTCGAGATCGATCGACTAGCTGCTGCAATATAGAAGCATCAATAGATAGGACCGGCATGACCAAGCAGACCCCACGCGTAGGCGTGATTGGTGGCGGCCAGCTGGCGCGCATGATGACGCCACCGGCTATCAACTTGGGTTTGCAAATAAAAGTCTTAGCCGAGGCCGCTGGTTCATCGGCAGAACTTGCCACAACAATGGTCGGCGATTACAACCAACTTGATGTGGTTCGCGAATTTTCCCGCACCGTTGACGTAATTACTTTCGATCACGAACACGTTCCGCTTTCTGTTTTGCGCGCGCTTGAAGCAGATGGCGTGAACGTCCAGCCACCAAGCAAGGCGCTTGCCTTTGCACAGAACAAACTGCACATGCGTCAGCAACTTGGCGAACTTGGTTTGCCAATGCCGGCCTGGGCAGAGATTCACGATGCCGCCTCGCTTGATGACTTTATTGCTGCCAACGGTGGCGTAGCAATTTTGAAAACACCGATAGGCGGTTACGACGGCAAGGGCGTTCGCGTTGTGCGTTCATCGGTGGATGCCAAGGATTGGCTAGACAACCTTGCCGATTTTGGTGGCAGCCTGCTTGCCGAAGAAAAAGTTGATTTTGTGCGCGAGCTGGCACAGCTGAGTGCGCGCACTCCGAGTGGTGAGTTCAAGGCTTGGCCGCTGGTTGAGACCATTCAAGAAAACGGTGTTTGCTCTGTAGTTTTGGCACCGGCTCCGGAAGCAAGTGCCGCGACTCTTGTTACCACTGCAGACATCGCCAAGCGTGTTGCCGAATCACTTGGCGTAACCGGCGTGCTTGCGGTTGAAATGTTTGAAGCACGCGATGGCCGAATCGTAATAAACGAACTCGCCATGCGTCCGCACAACTCAGGACACTTCAGCATTGAGGGTTCGGTAACTTCACAATTTGAGCAGCACCTTCGCGCGGTTTTGGATTTGCCGCTTGGTTCAACTAGTGCGCGTGCAGCTCACTCAGTAATGGTGAACTTGCTTGGCGTTGATGATAAAAATAATTTTGTGCAGGCACTCGACCAGGCGCTGCAAGCTCACCCGGATGCCAAGGTGCATACGTATGGCAAGGTTGCACGTGCTGGCCGCAAGATGGGTCACGTGACAGTGGTTTCAGATTCAGCCGAGCACGCACTGGCCGAGGCCAGAGGCGCTGCAGCCGTTTTGCTACGGGGATAACCAAAGCCCGTTGGGTAAAATTTGAGGGTTGCCGCATAAAAGGAGCCCCAAATGTCAAGCCAAACCAAACCGGGTGGAAGCCCAGTTGTAGGCGTTGTAATGGGGTCAGACTCAGACTGGTCAGTAATGTCTGATGCGGCGCAGGCACTCAAAGACTTCGGCATCGACTACGAGGTAGAGGTTCTCTCGGCACACCGCACTCCAGAAAAAATGATTGATTGGGGCAAGGCCGCAGCAGGCCGTGGCATAAAGGTGATCATTGCCGGCGCCGGTGGTGCTGCCCACCTGCCAGGCATGCTGGCATCGGTGACCACACTTCCTGTGATTGGAGTTCCGGTGCCACTTTCAAAGCTTGATGGCATGGATTCACTTCTTTCTATCGTGCAGATGCCAGCTGGAATTCCGGTGGCGACGGTTTCAATTGGCGGAGCAAAGAACGCGGGAATTTTGGCAGCCAGAATTCTTGGTGCGTTCGACAACAAACTTTCCGCAGCGATGGCTGCTTACAGTGAAGACCTAAAAGTTCAGGTCGCTGAGAAGAATGCGAAACTGAAATCTCAAATCTAAATCCACGGTTGAGTCAGCGAACTTCACCTAGGGTTCGAGCAACCGGTCCTTTTCGTAACACTGAGCGCGCGACTCCTCAGCAGATGCATCGACGCGCCTGGTGGCTTTTGCTGCTGACAATTCTTGTTCCAGGTTCAGCTCAGTTGGTTGCCGGAAATCGCAGATTGGCTCGTATCGGCATCTCTGCAACCATTGGCTTCTGGGTGTTCTTTTTAATCTTGTTGCTGATTGGTTTGATAAACAAGGGTTGGGTCATCTGGTTGGTAACACTTCCAGTATTAATTTGGATACTTTCCGGTGCGCTAATTCTTTACTCAATTCTTTTCGCGGTGCTAACGCTGGACACACTGCGACTGATGCGGCTTGGTCGTCTTTACAGTCGTGAACGTTGGATTACTTTTGGTGCGGTCGTGCTTGCTGGAGTGCTAGGTACCTCTGCGATTTCTTATGCAGGAAATCTTGCGGGCGTTCAGGCAAATTTCATCGGCAGTATTTTCAACCAGGGTGGATTTACTTCACCGATAGATGGCCGCTACAACGTGATGCTGTTGGGTGCCGATGCTGGTGCTGACCGCTTTGGTATTCGCCCGGACTCAATCTCAGTGGTTAGCATCGACGCCGCTACCGGTCACGCAGTAAACATTGGTATTCCGCGTAATCTGCAGCACGTTGGCTTCTCTGCCGGCTCGCCAATGAACAAGATTTATCCAAACGGTTGGAACTGTGGTTTGGATTGTTTGATCAACGCCATCTATAAAGATGTAGAAGACAATCACGCTGACGCCTATCCGGATGCCAAGAAGCACGGCTCAACTCCTGGTACAGAGGCAACTCGCGATGCGGTTGAGTACGTCACAGGTCTGCAGATTCAGTCATACGTTTTGGTTGACATGTCTTCGTTCTCAAAGTTGATCGATGCACTGGGTGGCATTGATATCAACGTAAAACAGCGACTGCCTATCGGTGGTCAAAAAGATGATCTATCTGATGTTAAGGGCTGGATCGAGGCCGGTCAGCAGCACATGGACGGCTATACCGCGCTTTGGTACGCCCGCAGTCGCCACAGCACCAACGACTACGACCGCATGCGACGTCAGCATGAGGTTGAACAGCAGGTGTTGAAGCAGTTTGATCCGGGCACCGTGCTTACTCGTTTCCAGGCGATCGCCGCTGCCGGTAAGCAAATGGTTCGCACCGATATTCCAAGCGCGATGCTTTCGCAATACGTAGACCTAGCCAGCAAGGCAAGATCACAGGGAATCAAGGAGCTCAGCTTGGTTCCGCCGAACATTGACGTGATTCACCCAAATTTCACAGCAATCCATGAAATGGTAAAAAAGTCCTTCGTTGTAGACGAAGCAGCGAAGTAAAAGGAGTAATCATGAAAAAGACTCTGGCAGTCTCTATCGCAGCTCTAACTTTGGTGTCGCTTAGTGGCTGTGCGCTGCTTTACCCAAACTGGGGCACCGATCAGAATCCGTCTACTTCACAATCGCCGAGTGCAAGTACAGCGGTTCCTAGCCCAAGCGACATGCCATCGGCATCTGCTTCACCAACCATCGAGGTTGCAAAGTTCAACTTCATTGACTTGAGTGTTGATTCAAACACCGGTTATGTTTCTGCGGTGGTTGAAGTTACCAATGTTGCTGAAGATGGCGGTAAGTGCACATTCGTCTTGACCAGCGGTTCTGTTTCAAAGACCGTATCTGTGAAGGCAGAAGCTAACGTGTCAACCACTCAGTGCTACCCAGCGATGTTGCCAACCACTGGAATGCCAAAAGGTAAGGCAACCGTAACCGTTTCTTACTCTTCTGCTACCCACCAAGGTTCAACAAGCACCGGAGTGACCATTCCGTGATCGCTAGCCAGTTCTCAAGACTGGTTGCGATTCTAGTTTCTGCACTCCTAGTCGCAATCGGGTTCGTTGCCCTGTCTGCGGCACCAAAGGCACAAGCGGCCGATGCTTCAAAGTTTGATCCTGGCCTAATCATCAGCGACAGCGTGTTCTACGACTTCGGCACGATGACTGCAAACGAGATTCAACGATTCCTAAATAGCAAACTGCCAACCTGTAACGACAACGATGGTGGCCCAAAGTGCATCAAAGATTATGTTTCCGACACTCCAGCGGTTGAGGGCGAAGATGGTTGGTGTGATTCTGTGCCAGCTGCTCAAAACCAAACCGCTGCGCAAATTATTTACACCGTGGCCCAAGCCTGCAAAATTAATCCGCGCGTGCTGATTGTGACCCTGCAAAAAGAGCAGGGCCTTATCACGTTGGATAACCCAACCGATAACAAGTACAACAAGGCTCTTGGTTACAAGTGTCCAGATACCGGACCATGTGATCCAAAGGTGGGCACCTTCTTTTGGCAGTTGTATCGCGGAGCCGGTCAGTTGCAGTGGTACGGAGACCCACGCGGTTCGTTCACCTATTTGAGTGTTGGATCAACCAAGCAGATTTCTTATCAGGCAAATAATCCTGGTTGCGGCAAAAAGAGTGTGACCATCAAGAGTCAGGCCACTGCGGCGCTCTACTACTACACGCCTTACACACCAAACGACGCCGCTATGGCAAATCTTTACGGCACCGGAGACTCTTGCAGCGCGTACGGTAACCGCAACTTCTGGCGCTACTTCACCGACTGGTTCGGCGACCCTATCGGTGGTGGATTCTTGCTGAAGAGCGCGCAGTCACAGCCTTACCTAATCATCGAGGGTAAGAAGTATCTGGTTGACAACACCGATACCGTTGCGGCCATGAAACCACTTGGCCCGCTGGGAACCGTTTCACAGGCCTACCTTGATTCCTTTGTTGATTCCGGAACTATCGGCCGATTGATCAAGTCGCCGGCGCTGGGTAACTACTACTTCGTTGACGGTGGTCAAAAGTTTAAATTTACCAACTGCACGCAGGTGGCTGTGTTTGGACTTGATTGCAACAACGCAATTACTTTGACTCAGAATCAAATGAATGCGTTGCCGACGTCAACTGCGATGACCGAATACGTTTCTGGTGATGACGGTCAAACCTTCTTTATCCAAGATGGTGCCAAGCGCCAAATTCTTGATGCCGACTCGCTAGCCGATTCACGTATTGGCGTACCGGCACTCTCGGCAGTGAAGATCACTGCGTTCAAGAATTTGCCTTGGGGAAAGCCAATCATTCGCAAGGGTGTTTCGTTTACTAACCTAGCCACCGGCAAGCTCTCACTATTTGATGGCACTTATTACTACGACATCGACAAGGCCACCGCGGCTGACATTGACTTCACCAAGTGGTTCACCAAATCAAGTGGCTCAATGCTAGGCGAAGCCATCGCAAGTGTTGCTGCACCGGTAACCATCAAGAGCATTTTGAACGATGCCGCCGGCAACCAATACCTAATTACCAACGATGGCAAGCGCAAGGTGCTTGATGCCAAGGTGATCTCGAAGAATGCACCGGTAGTGAGCGATGAATTTTTGGCTCTGATTCCAGATGCGCCCACCACGGTTGAGCCAACTTTGGTGGTTAAGTCTGCAGCAGCCAAGAACGTCTACCTGGTTGCCGATGGCGAAAAGCGATTGGTACTGAACACCGCAGACGTTGCCAAGTTCGCACCGGTGGTTAAGACCACCAAGGCAGAAACACTTTCAAATTCTGCGGTTGCCCAAATTCCAAGCGGCCACCCGGTAATTGCACCAGGCACCTACGTGCGTTCAAGCGATTCACCAAAGACATATTTGATAGATGGCCTTAAGCGCGCGTTGGTGGTCAACGACACCAATGAAGCCGCCCTACTTGGACTTAAGAATTTGCGCACCATTCCGGCGGCACAGTTCAAGGGTTATGCAAAAACCAGCAAGATCTCCGGCATCAAATTTGTTTGCGATTCCAATTACTACATTGCAATTACCGGCTCGCTTTATCCGGTGTCTGAGATAGACGCCAGCCACTATCCGGGTCGCGGCATCACTCTAGATAAGTCAACCTGCGCCGCGCTTACCAAATCAAGCGACGAGCTCGGTCGCTTTGTGCGAACTGCCGACAAGACCTATTACCTAATTGAAGATCAAACCAAGAAGCCGATTAAGAATGTCGCTGCCTACGTGAAGCTTCGCGGTAATTCAACCAAGGCTGCACTGGTTGGACCTTACTTCTTGTCAAAGATTCCTACTGGTAAGTCTGCCGGAGTAAGCGTGAGCGTGGACCGATTCAATGTTGAGCCGCCAATCGTTCTCCCTGAGCCAAGCGCATCTCCTAGCTCTTCGGCATCACCTAGCGCCAGCCCAAGTGCATCGGCTACCCCAAAGCCATCGGTATCTGCAACGGCTAAGCCAACCGCTACGCCTAAGCCAACCGCCAGCGCAAAACCAAAGACCTACACCGTGCAAGCGGGGGATTTGCTTTCTAAGATTGCAGCCAAGTTTGGTGTGACCACCACAGCACTAATGACTGCTAACAAAATCACGAATGCAAACCTGATCAAAGTTGGTCAAGTACTGATTATTCCTTAAGCGGATTGCTCAGTCGCGTTTGCCAATGTTGAGCAAGCGCACCCGCTTAGGTGAGCGGCCGCGAGGTTCGAGCATTTCTTCTGGTTCGTTTACCTTGATCACGAAAAGCGCAAAGAGCACCCAACCAATTTCAATCAAGATTCGAGATTCGGTTAGGCTCCAGACTGCAAGACCCATGAACACCAAAATCGGCCACAGATAAAGGGCCACGGTGTGACGCACTGCCAAGCGCCATAGTTTGATGAACGTGGTTAGGAACAAAATTCCAAAAATAGCTGCGCCAATAAAACCAAGTTGCATCGTGATGTCTAGGTACGCATTGTGTGCTTGGTAATAGGGAACGTGATTAATTACAACCAGACCCTCGTATGGCTTCACGCCTGGCATCCAGTGACTGGTCCAACCCCAACCAAGCACGGGACGCTGTTCGATCAGCCCTAGCACTAGCTTCCAGATTCCGCTGCGGCCGGTCATGTCTGGGCTCTTGCCAAAGAATTCAAAAACTGTGGCGCGGAAAAACAAAACTATTACTCCAATAGTCCCGGCAAACGCCCAAGCAATTCGGTAGTACTTGTGGCGAACGTCGCGGTCTTGCCCCTCGGCTGCGATTGAAACAATTGCCGCAACCAAGATAGCCGCCATAGCAAAACCAATGCCCGCTGATTTTGCCAATAACATGGCCCCTAGTGAACCAATCACGCACACTACGCTGATCCAGCGCTTGGTACCGATGATTGCGTATTCAACTGCAAAGGTAACCACACCCAACATGGCAACGAATGCCAAAAGATTTGAGTTACCAACTATGCCCTGAATTCTTTCACCATCAAAAAGGTGCCCCTGGGTCCAGTAGTAGGCGGCGGCCGGCGGCTTGTTTCCGGTGTAGTTCTTAAAAATTGGTGCGATTGGCCCACGAACGATTGCAGCGGCAATGAATTCAAAAATTAATGAAGTGCCCAAAATGAATCGGATTACATTTGCAAAAACGCGAAGCAGGTGACGCCAAGAAAACAGTGAAACCAAGAACAGCGCAAAGGCCGTGGTGCAAAGCTGCGCGAAAACTGCCAGTGCTGTGATTGCCGGATACGCCGACCAGATTGTGCTGAGTGCCATCCAGCCAAAGACCGCCCACATTGGCCATGGGATTTCACGAATTGCGGTTAGCGGTTGGTTCCTAATAAATAGAGTCATCGATGCCACGAACAGCACCAAGAGCAAAGCGCCCCAGCCGTACCAACCAATGCTGTAGCGAACGCTGTCGCCAGCCATAAGTGTGAAGATTCCCAACGATGCCGTCCAAGTCTTGGAACGGTAGCCCTTTTCGCGCGTATTAAAGACAACGCGAATTGGTCTAGTCAGTGCACTCATTGCAGCTTTCGGGTTTGGGTTGTTCAAGTCTAATATCGGCAAAATTACCTGCGCGAAGTTAGGCTTAGACCCGCTAGGTGAAAGGGGACCGGTGTTAGTCAAGATTGCTAACCAACCGCGCAATTATGCGTGGGGGTCGCGCACCTTGATAGCCGATTACTTTGGCCCGGACCTGGTAGCAGCCGCGCCTGGTCAGCCAGCTGCCGAGATTTGGTTTGGTACGCACCCGGGCTCACCGGCAGTGTTGGCTGATACCAAGACCACAACTTTGACCGATCACCTTGGTGGCCACCAGCTATCGTTTCTTCTGAAAATTCTTGCTGCCGATAAGCCGTTGTCTATTCAGGCGCATCCAACTGCAGCTCAGGCGCAAGCCGGATTCGATCGCGAGAATTCGCAGGGCATTGCCATTGGTGCCAGCAACCGAAATTACAAAGACAATCAACATAAACCAGAGGTCATTGTGGCGCTGTCTGATTTTGAGGCGTTGTGCGGATTCAAGCCGATCGCCGACATTGATCAGTTGCTTGAGGACATGGAAACGCACAGCGGAGTTTCCGATGGCTTCCGGGTTATGTCGGCTGCCTGGCGAAAGTTACTGCACCAAGAAAATGGTTTACAAAAGGTATTCACCGATATCAGTCACCGCCGCGGAAACTTAGATGGCTTCACCGCAGAACTAACCACCTTGGCTGATTTCGAAGCTCGCTTTGCTTTAGCCGAACGACTAAACCTTTTATACCCGGGTGATCCGGGCGTCGTCCTGTCGCTGTTGATGAATCACATTTATCTTGAGCCAGGTCAGGCACTATTTTTGCCAGCCGGCAACATTCACGCATACCTGCACGGACTTGGGGTAGAGGTGATGGCAGCATCAGACAACGTTTTGCGCGGTGGCCTGACGCAAAAGCACGTTGATGTTGATGAGCTTGAGCGAGTGGTTGATTTCACAGCGGGTCAGTTTCCGCTGGTTGAGCCGCGCGAGGTGGCGCAGGGTCTGGTGCAGTACCCGTGCAACACCGATGACTTCTTGCTTTACAAAGCAGAGCCGAGTGGCGACCGATTGATGGCCGACCTTCAACTAGCCGGGGAGTCGGTAATTCTTTGCACCGCGGGCGAGATTGCCCTAAGCAACAGCCTGGAAGAGCGTGTGGTTTTACGCCGCGGCGAGGCAGCTTATATGTCTGCCGATGCCAAGTTTTTCAGCATTTCGGGCAGTGGAACAGCCTTTTTGGCCACTTCGGCCCAGTAATCGCCGGCCCCAAGCCTCAGTAAGCCCCTTAGGGTTTACTAATCTCAACTTGACACGGACCGAACTACAAGAGTGTAATTACAACCAAGGAATTATCCATAGAATTCCCATGTGCTTTTGCGTGGGTTTTCGGAATAGGGAATGTAGTTATGGACAGTCGTAATCGAGTACCAGAAAACTGGTTTATCGATCCAATTCGACTTGGCGTCGCGGGGGCATACTCGGATCCTGAAAACGATCCTCTTTCATGGCAGGCAGATGCACTTTGTGCACAGACAGACCCAGAAGCTTTCTTCCCTGAAAAGGGTGGCTCTACTCGTGATGCAAAGCGTATTTGTTCTGGATGCGAAGTTAAGGCTGAATGCCTTGAGTACGCACTTGAGAACGATGAGCGTTTTGGAATTTGGGGCGGCTTGTCAGAGCGCGAGCGCCGCAAGCTTAAGAAGCGCGCTTAATCTCACGGCTTTAGGCCGTTGATCATGAAACCTTCTGTAGTTGCCGTCGTAATTTCACACGATGAGCCGGATTATTTTTCTCGAACTCTTTCCGCTTTAAAAAAGCAAACGCAAAAAGTTGATCGCATCATTGTGATTGACACTTCCAACACCGATACCTGCGTCACCATCGCACGCGATTCGGGAGTTGATGAAATTCACCAACTACCTGCCAGCACAACGTTGGCAAATTCTGTTGCATTCGCTACCAAGACAATCGCCGACGCGCATTGGATTTGGTTGCTACACGACGACAGCGCTCCCGAACCGGATGCCCTAAAAAATCTTTTGCGCGCTGTTGAGCTTTCGCCATCGGTTGCCATTGCCGGACCAAAACTTGTTGACTGGCAAGACTCACGAGTCGTAAACCAGCTTGGTCTAACGCTTACTCCGCTAGGTGATCTATTTTCAATCGTTAGCGGTGAGCTAGATCAGTCGCAGCACGATGATGCCGACGACGTAATGGCAGTCGGCACCGCTGCCGCGCTAATTAGATTTGACTTACTGAAGCAACTTGGCGGGTTCGACGTTTCGGCACCTCAGCTTGCAGCGGACTTTGATTTTTCAATCCGTGCGCGCTTAGCCGGTCACCGCGTTGTAGTTGTGCCGCAGGCACGAGTTGCACATGCGGCGCTTTCAATGAGTGGTAAGCGACCGCGGGCCTGGCTGGGTACGAAGCCAAAGACTGCTCTCCGCAGAAGTGCAATTCATCTAAGGCTTGCTTTTGCTCCACTTCCGGTTGCCTTGTTGTTTTGGTTCTTCTTGCCAACCATTGGTGTCTTCCGCGCGATTGGTCGCGTGGCAGCCAAGCGCCCAGACCGAATCTGGTCTGAGCTAGCCGCAGCCTTTTGGGGTTACTTCACGATTGGTGCTCGACTGGGCAGCAGATCGCGAATTGCAAAAACCAGTGTGGTCAAGTTCGCCAAGCTTCGCGGGCTTAGGGCTAATTGGCAGCAGGTAAGAAATTCCAATCGTGCAGCTCTTGAGCGCGAACAAAGCGAGGCAACTCTCGCGGCTTTCGAACGCGGCGAATTTGAAGTTGAGCAAAGCGCAAACGTGCCAGGCTTTGTGGCTTCTGGTGCGCTTTGGGTAGCTACTGGATTAGCTGCACTGAGCTTTGCCTTCTGGCCAACCGGCAATGCAGCATCTGGTGGAGGGCTTCTACCGCTTAGCAATTCTTGGTTAACACTTTTCTCTAGAGCCGGTGCCAGTTTTCAACCAATTGGTCTTGGTTACTTTGGCCCAAGCGATCCGTTTGTTTGGGTGCTCACCTTGCTTGGTTCGCTTACCTTTTGGGCGCCTTCACTCTCGTTAGCAATTCTTTTGTTGCTGGCAAAATCAATTGCCTTCGCCGGTGCTTGGCGCGTGGTGGCGCTGTTTAGTGAATCAACTTTGGCGCGCATTGGCGGTGCCTTGGTATTTGCATTTTGGCCAGCACTGGTACTCGCTCAGGTTGAGGCGCGACTACCAGCGGTAATCGCAATTATTACTTTGCCCTGGTTGGTATTTTCCGTTGCCCGTGCAGCGGGAATCGGCAAGGCAAATTTCTCTACGCAAACTTGGTCATGGGTAGCGGCATCGGGGTTGTTGCTATTTATTGTTTCCGCCGCTGCACCAAACACAGTTCCGGTTTTGTTGGTCGCGCTTGCGCTGGTGGTTGCTTCGCGAATTCGCAAGTTTGGTTTCTTGATTTGGATTCCACTCCCTGCTGCAGCGGTGTTTGGACCAACGGTTTTGTATTACCTGATTGGTCTGGTTAAACCACTGGCCTTGTTAGCCGACCCGGGCTTGCCGCAGCAAAGCGCAAAGTCACCGGTGTGGCAAATGATGTTGGGTGGCGAAGGCTTTGGTGCCAGACTCCCGGTGATTGGACAATTCTCAAATTGGATTTTGATTCCGGTAATTCTGATCGCGCTGTTAGCCCTGGTTGGTAAGCGCTGGGGTTTTGCTTTTGGGCTGTGGGCAATCGGTATCGCCACGGTTGCGGTTGCCTGGCTAGTTAGTAGTTTGTCTTTCGCCGCGGTGGGTGTTGGTTCCACCGTGCGTTCTACGGATTTCGTCAATGGTTCGCCCGCCGCACTGCTTGGCATCTTTGGCTTGTTGATTTCGGTCTTGTTCACGCTTGGCATCAACGAAATTAAAAGGAGCAGAGCGCGCACGATTATCGGTGGCGCACTTGCCTTGCTATCGCTTGCGCCGGCACTGTTTCTAAGCGTGACCACATCGCCGAATTTGAAATACACCGATGGTCGCGTCGTGCCGTCAATCGTGGCAGCCGAGGCCGAGCAGGGTAGTGCGCTAAAGATGCTGGTAATTAATCCAGAGATCAATGCCGATGGTTCGATTGAATTTGGTGCCGAGATTGTTTCTGGAGATGGCGTGCAACTTGAAGACGTGAGCTTGAGTTACCGATTTGCCTTGGCAAATGTGAAGCAAGAGCGTGCCAGCGAATACAACCGCATTGCGCAATTAGTTGCTGACTTGGCTTCGGCAAACGGCAGTGACTTGCAAAGAACCATCGAAGATGCCGGAATCGGTTACGTATTGGTGCCAGATCAGAACTCGGTAATCGCCGGCCAGCTTGGCGTTGCGCTTGATTCAGTGAAAGAGCTTGAAGCAGTTGGCTCAACCGACTCTGGTCACCTTTGGCGCGTGCGTGAACCAAATCAGAAACTTTTAAATGCAAACATTCAGCCGAACTCGCCGTGGTCGATCACCAAGGCCGTGCAGCTATCGGTGTTGCTTGGGTTTGTGTTATTGGCGATTCCTAGCACCAACCAGCGTCGTCGTGTTTCTGGTGACAGTCAGATCTTTGTTGAGATTGGTGAAGAAAACTAATGTTCAAAAAGATTGTGATTCTGTTTGCAGTATTGGCTGCCTTGGTTGGCGGAACTTTGATGGCACCAAGCTTTGAAATTCAAATTGGAAATGTGCCAGCTGCGTCATCACTTGATGTAAAGGCACGCGACCTGACCCTGGCTTGCCCTGGTTCGCTGTTCAAGGCTGGGGGGGCCAAAGGCACCACACTTGGCAACTTTGAGCACGTCGGCAATGTGTCTTACGTAAGCCAATTCAATTCCACCAACGGGTCTTCAGTTGCTTCGAGCGATGGCGTTTACACCGTGACTGCTCCGAACGGTGTTACCGACCAGGGATCCACTCTGTTGAACGCTAGCCAATTTCAAAACGCTGCCGGAGCCACACTTAGGGGTTTGGCTGCAACCAACTGTCAGTTGCCATCGAATGATCTTTGGTTGGTTGGTGGTTCAACTTCCACCGGGCGCGAAGCGTTATTGATTTTGCGAAACACAACTCAGGTTGATTCAACCGTAAGCCTGCAAATTTTTAGCGAAGCAGGTTCAGTAGAGGCTCCTGGGTTAAATGGAATTGCGGTTGTTGCCGGTAAGACCACGGTGGTTCCACTGGCCGGTGTGATTCCAAAGACCAAGAGCTTCGTAACTCACGTAACCGCAAACGGTGGAGCGGTTGCGGCGTGGATTCAACAGCGAACCGTTCGTGGATTGAGCGCAGCTGGTGTTGATTACGTTTCACCTTCACCAGCATTTGCAAAGCAACAGGTAATTCCTGGAATCTTTGTGCGAGGCAGTGCACAGGCAGCAAAGTTGATGGCTGCCAATGCCGACTACACAGACCTTGTTCCGGTGCTTCGCATTTTTGTGCCAGGTAATACCAGCGCAACCGTAACCGCACAGATCGTCGGTGCGGATTCAAAAACTTTCGGAACCGTATTGCGTTCAACCGTGAATGCTGGATCGGTCACCGATATCGAGATTCCCGGTTTGAAAGACGGCAACTACGTTGCCTTGATTTCGGCAGATGCTGAAGTGCAGTCAGCAATTCGACTATCGCGCGTAACAGCTTCATCGGCACCAGACTTCACCTGGATTCCTGCAGCCGAGAAGTTCAGTGGCAAGCGCAACATCACTGCACCAAGCGCCGGAATTTCTAAGTTGTGTGTTTACTACGACAAAACCGGTCAGATAGCTGTGTTTGAGGTTGCTGCCGGTTCAACCTATTCCTTCGGTGGCAGCGACGCAGCTTTATACGCAAACCTGATTACCGACATCAATGGCACGGTGGCGAATCTATCGGTGTTGGATCAAAAGAATGCCGGCGGCAAGGTCTCAGTTAACGTTCGTTAGAACCTGTCGTCAAGAACAGTTAGTCGCGGTAGCGCTCGGGAACCAAATCCCACGGGTCTTTACCAATCAAATGGCCAACCGCAGCGAAAACATATTCTTCAATGTGCATGCGTTCGTGCAGTGCATCGGCACGACTGTGATGACCAAGGCGCTCAATTGGTACCCGATAAATGACGATGGTCATATCGTCGCGCTTCACGGCCCAGCGGCGAACGCCTTTTGATTCAGGCTTGATCGACGGAGCATCCACCACCTCCCAATTGAGGTCAATTAGTTCCTCTGGCCAGGCATTCTTCAAGTACTCACAGGTTCCAGACACAATTTGCTCAAAGCTGGAGTGTCGGCCCCCATTGCGCAGCAGGTTGCTAAGTAGGGGCTGGCGAATCCCGCGGCCGTGGCGGTCGCGATTGGTGCCCTTGGATCGCGAGATTTCTGCCATGGCCCCAGTTTAGACAGCGGGTGTGGCTTGGTAAACTTGTCTCAATGAATATTGATTGGGACGCAATCGTCAAGACCTACGACGTACGCGGTTTGGTCGGCAAATCTCTAACTACAGAAATTGTTGCCGCGCTTGCCGCCGGATTTGTAGACGAACTTGATGCAGCCGGTAAAGATGTTGTGGTTGGGCACGATATGCGTGACTCGTCCCCAGAATTTGCAGATGCGTTTGCCGCTGGAGCTCAGGCTCGCGGTGCCAACGTGGTTTCAATTGGTCTTTGCTCAACAGACGAAAGTTATTTTGCCTCTGGCGTGCTCGATGCACCGGCGGCAATGTTCACCGCCAGTCACAATCCAGCCGCGTATAACGGCATCAAGTTTTCTCGTGCCGGAGCGCGCGGTATCAGCATGGATACCGGATTAGCAGCAATCCGCGATCGCGCCAAGATTTACATTGAAAATGGAATTGACGAGGTAGAAACTCCGGGCGGTTACCGCGATCTGCACATTCTGGTTCAATACGCCAGCTACCTGCGCGAATTAGTTGATCTTTCTGGAATTCGCCCGCTGAAGGTTGTGGTTGATGCCGCCAACGGCATGGGTGGAATGACAGTGCCTGCAGTACTTGGTCACGCCAGCGATCTTGAATCATTGCCACTGGAAATTATTCCAATGTATTTTGAACTAGATGGGACCTTCCCAAATCACGAGGCCAACCCATTGGACCCAAAGAATTTGGTGGACCTGCAAAAGGCAGTTCTTGAGCACGGAGCCGACATTGGCTTGGCTTTTGACGGCGATGCCGACCGCTGCTTTGTGATTGATGAAAAGGGTAACGCTGTCACGCCATCTGCAGTAGCAGCAATTGTTGCGCACCGTGAAATTGCTCGCGAAAAACGCACCAACCCTGGCGCGCCAATCACCGTGCTGCACAACCTATTGACCTCGCGCGTGGTTGAAGAGGTAATCACCCAAGACGGAGCTCGCCCGGTAAAGACCAAGGTTGGCCACTCGCTGATCAAGGACCAGATGGCTGCTACCAATGCCATTTTTGGCGGCGAGCACAGTGCCCACTATTACTTCCGTGATTTTTGGGGTGCCGATAACGGAATGTTGGCGGCTATGCACGTGTTGGCAGAATTCGGATCGCAAGATCAGCCTCTTTCGGAATTCGCGAAAAAGTACAATCCTTATTACTTGAGCGGTGAAATCAACTCCACCGTTTCAGATGTCGCAGCTGCCAAGGCGCGCGTACAGTCTGCATTTGCAGATCGTGCCGACTTTGACGAGTTTGACGGCATCACCGCAACAAATAAACAAGAGCTAGGCAAGCCTGCTGATGCTGGTAACTGGTGGTGGTTCAACGTTCGCGCATCGAACACAGAGCCACTGCTGCGTTTGAACGTTGAAGCCTCAACCGAGGCCAAGATGACCCAGATCCGAGATGAGGTTCTAAATCTCATCCAGCAGAAAGCGTAAGCATCATGCCTAAAACAATCACTGCCTTTGACTACAAAGTTGCCGATCTAACTCTTGCCGAAGCTGGCCGTCACCAGATTCGTCTTGCAGAAAACGAAATGCCTGGCCTGATGGCTCTGCGTGCAGAATTCGCCGCTGCGCAACCACTCAAGGGTGCGCGCATTACAGGTTCATTGCACATGACAGTGCAGACTGCAATCCTGATTGAAACTCTTGTTGCACTTGGTGCACAGGTGCGCTGGGCTTCTTGCAACATCTTTTCCACTCAAGACGAAGCTGCAGCCGCAGTTGTAGTTGGCCCAAACGGAACAGTAGAGAACCCATCGGGTACTCCAGTTTTCGCTTGGAAGGGTGAAACTCTAGAAGAATACTGGTGGTGCACAGATCGCATCTTCGACTGGTCTGCAGAAGCAGAAGCAGCGGGCGAGAACTACACCGGCCCAAACATGATTCTTGATGATGGTGGCGATGCAACATTGCTTGTTCACAAGGGTCGCGAATTTGAGATTGCTGGATCAGTTCCCGCAACCGGCGCAGACGACAGTGAAGAGTACGGCGTAATTCTTGAGTTGCTTCGCAAGTCACTAAAGAATGACCCAACGCGCTTCACTCGTATCGCAAGTGAGATCAAGGGTGTCACCGAGGAAACCACAACCGGTGTTCACCGCCTATACGAGTTCCACAAGCGCGGCGAACTTTTGTTCCCGGCAATCAACGTGAACGACTCAGTAACCAAATCCAAGTTCGACAACAAGTACGGCATTCGTCACTCACTGCCAGACGGCTTAAACCGTGCAACCGATACCCTGATCGGCGGAAAGACTTGCTTCGTTGCCGGTTACGGCGATGTTGGCAAGGGTTCGGCCGACGCACTTCGCGGTCAGGGCGCTCGAGTAATCGTTAGCGAGATCGATCCAATCTGTGCGCTACAGGCAGTGATGGATGGCTACCAGGTGGCAACGCTTGAATCGGTGATCGAAACCGTAGACATCTTTGTAACCGCAACCGGAAACACCGCGATTATCAAACCAGAACACCTAATGAAGATGAAGCACCAGGCAATCATTGCCAACGTTGGCCACTTTGACGACGAGGTAGACATGGCGGGCATCAACCGCATTGCCGGTGTTGAAAAGATTGAGATCAAACCACAGGTTCACGAGTGGCGATTGCCAAACGGTCGCTCAGTTTTGATTTTGAGCGAGGGGCGCCTGATGAACCTTGGTAATGCCACCGGGCACCCAAGCTTTGTGATGAGCACCTCGTTTGCTAACCAGGTTTTGGCTCAGATTGAGTTGTTCACCAAGTTGAATGAGTACGACCTGGGCGTACACATACTTCCTAAGGCCTTGGATGAAAAAGTTGCCCGTTTGCACTTGAGCGCTCTTGGTGTTGAATTGACTCAGTTGAGCAACGAGCAGGCCCGCTACATTGGCGTGCCAGTTCAGGGCCCATACAAGGTAGACCACTACCGTTACTAGCAGTTAGATTCGAGGAACACATGCCACACAAAATCTTGGTCGTCGACGACGACAACGCGCTTCGGGAGATGGTTGGCATTGTTCTTGAGTCTGAGGGCTTTGAAGTTTGCTTCCACGATGCAGGTTCGGGCGCATTAGATGCCTTCAAATTAGAATCTCCAGATTTGGTTTTGCTTGACGTGATGTTGCCAGGTAAAGACGGCATTGAAGTTTGTGAAGACATTCGTGCGGTATCTGGAACACCAATAATCATGCTTACCGCAAAGACCGAGAGCGACGATGTTGTTCGTGGTCTAGAAGCGGGCGCAGATGACTACGTCGTTAAGCCTTTCGATCCAGTGGTGTTGTTGGCTCGCATTCGTGCACGCCTACGTCCAATCGCTGGTGCTGCCGAAGACACCATTCAGATTGGACCGTTGACGCTAGACATCGTTGGTCACGAAGTTCGTCGCGGTGGCGAGAAAGTCTTGCTCACACCACTTGAATTCAACTTGTTGTTGACTCTTGCTGTTAAGCCAAAGCAGGTATTCACCCGCGAGATGTTGCTGGAAACGGTTTGGGGCTATCACTACAAGGCAGACACTCGTTTGGTAAACGTGCACGTGCAGCGACTTCGTTCAAAGATTGAAGACGATCCAGACAATCCAAAGATTGTCACCACCGTGCGTGGTATTGGTTACAAGGCTGGCCAAGGTTAAATGAAAATACGAGCCGCCATTGATTGGGCGCTCGGTCTCTTTCGCCGATTCCTTCAGGTTCGCGCTGTCTTTACGACCGTTGTGCTTTCTGGAATTGCACTACTCATTGTGGGTGGATTTCTTTCTTACTCAATTGGTAATGGTCTTTACCAAACTCGCGTGAATCAAATTCTTGCCGAATCGGAACGTGGCGTGGT
>CAZWHL010000012.1:0-12064 GCA_964633625.1 uncultured Rhodoluna sp. | reverse complement strand
GTTAGCTTCTTCGTTACTAACTGGCTAGTTAAACCGGTGCAGGTAGCCGCCGAGGTTTCCGAAGAAATTGCCGAGGGCGCCTTGGACCGCCGCCTAACCGAGCGCGGCGAAGACGTTATTGCAACCTTGGCTAGGTCTTTCAACCGCATGGCCGATTCGTTGCAAAAGCAAATTACAAAACTGGCAAGCGTATCCAAGATGCAGCAGCGATTTGTATCTGATGTTTCGCACGAACTTCGCACGCCGTTGACCACAATCAAACTTGCGGGCGACATTATTTTTGCCAGCCGCGAGAAACTTGAACCGGCGGCAAAACGTTCGGCTGAGTTGATGCACGATCAGATTGAACGCTTTGAAGTGCTACTCAATGACTTGCTTGAAATCTCGCGCTATGACGCGGGTGCGGTAGCTGCCGACCTTGAGATTCAAGATGTGAATGGCATCGTGGGTTCTGCAATTGCCGGACTTGAGCCATTGGCACAAAGCCGCGGCTCAGTGATCGAAATCGATATTCCAAGCGGTCCAGTTGATGCCGAAATCGATGGTCGCAGAATAGAACGACTGATTAGAAATCTATTGGCCAATGCAATTGAGCACGGCGAAAGTAGGCCAATCAGTGTTGCGGTTGGTATGAGTGATTCGGCAGTTGCGATCAGCGTTACCGATGCCGGCGTTGGTATGACACGTGCCGAGGTTGACCGAGTTTTTGACCGTTTTTGGCGAGCAGACCCAGCCCGTAAGCGCACCACCGGTGGTACCGGACTTGGTCTAGCGATCTCACTCGAAGACACGCAGCTGCACGGTGGATGGTTACAGGTATGGGCAAAGCCAAACGAGGGTGCCTCGTTCAGATTGACTCTGCCTCGTCGACAGGGGATGGTTTTCACGCAATCCCCATTGCCATTGCCTCCAAAGAAGTCTTTGGCAGAGCTAAAGGAATTTGGTGAGAGCGATGAATAAGTTGTTAAAGAGTCTTTTTGCAATAGCTGCAGCAGCCGCATTGCTCACCGCCACCGGTTGCGCCCAGCTGCCAAAGAGCGGCGAGATAAAAACAGGACCAAACGTGGAAGCCGGTTTGGAAACCGATTACCTGTACTACTCACCGTCTGGACCAAGCATCGATGATTCTGAAGAGGAAATTGTGCTGGGTTTCTTGAATGCCGGTACCGGACCGCAGAACGACTACGAAGTGGCTAAGTCATACCTAACTCCTTCGTTCGTTAAGCAGTGGGATCCAAACAACGAGGTCCTAATTCAAGACGGTAGCCCAAAGGTTACTTTGACCGTTGATGGCACGGCTTTGGTAAGAATCCCAATTGCCGCAAAAATAAATGCCAGCGGTCAATACCAGGCAATGCCCGCCGGAAGTATTCAGACCGTGCGCTTCAAGATGACTAAAGACGCAGGTCAGTGGCGAATTAGCTCCGCACCTAATTTGATTTCCATCATTCGTCCGGTCTTCGATGTTGTGTTCAAGGCGTACGCGCTTTACTTCTTCGACAACCAGATGAAAGAGCTTGTTCCTGATGTGCGGTGGTTCCCTTCACGTGCGTCAACCAGCACTCGTTTGGTCACCGCACTTCTAGGTGGCCCAAGCGAATGGCTGGTACCGGCTGTGAAGAGTGCAATACCAGCGGGTACCAAGCTGTCACTCAGCACAGTGACGGTTGCCGATGGGATCGCCACTGTGGATCTTTCGGCTAAGGCCCTGCAAGCAAATGCCACAGAACGCAGAATGATGCAGGTGCAGATTCGCGAGACCCTGGTTCAGCTAAACAGCGTTTATTCGGTTAATGTGACAGTTCAGCGAAGCGCCTTGGAATCAAACGGTTGGACTTTCCCTGCAACCCCAAATCAAATTGTTACGCCGGTTGCGCTTTACAACAATGAATTGGTTCACCTTGACAGTGAAAGTTCGAATGCAATTGGCGGTTCACGCGCCCTACTAAGCCAATTGAACGCAATTGACTTTGCCATGAACCCAGAGGAAAAAACTGTGTTGGTTACAACACCAGACGGTATTTTTCAAACGGCTCTTGGCAAAATAATTCAGGAACCAAAGCTCTTGGTGAAAGGTGATGGCTATTTGTCACCGATCCTTGATGGAACTGGCTATGCCTGGGTAATTCCAAAGAGTGGTAATCGCCAGATTATGGTTTTCAATCCAGAAGGTAAGCGTGTGCCGTTTAATACCGGTTGGCTCAGCGACAGTGATCGTTTAAGTTTCTCAATTAGCAACGAGGGCAGCCGCATTGTGGTTGCTGCCGGAACCAAAGACAACAATCGGGTTTACGTTGCCGCAGTCGTTCGTGACAAGGACGGTAATCCGGTTAGTTTTGGCTCACCAATCAAACCAGTTGGTCAAATGGGCGCGCAGTCGGTTACCTGGCTAGACAACATTCGAATTGCCGTGCTGGGGCAAAGCTTTGATTCTTACGCTCAGCCGATGATTGCAATGGTCGGTGGCGTTACCCGAGACCTCACGGCAATTCGAGATGGCGAAAAGATTGTTGGTTCCGGGCAAGCTGCATCGGTATTCATTTTGGACAGCAGCACCAACATGTATCAGTTCCGCGGGTCAAACTGGTCACTTGTAGCCACCGCGGTTCAGGCGCTGCACTTTCCTGGAAATTAATTCGGCCAGGAAATAAATTTGGCTAGTTTTACACCGATTCCGTATCGCCACGCACGCCACTGCTGCAATGTGTAAATCTGCAGCATGGATGTATTTGAAGACTTACTAAATCTACTTCTGCCAAGCAATTGCATTCTTTGCAAGACAGCTGGTTCAAATTTGTGTGAGCCTTGCCAACTCACTCTGGATCTAAAAGTTTCAAAAGTCTCTAGGCAGGGAATTGCTGGATTTGCAACGACTACTTACACATCGCAAATTTCCATGTTGATGCACGAGTTCAAAGAGGCGCAGCAAACTTCGTTGGCAAAAATTTTCTGTAAGGCAATGTTGCCGGCGTTTGAGAATTTTGAATTACAAAATTGTGCACTGGTTTACATGCCAAGTAAAAATAAGTCATTCACATCGCGAGGATTTGTACCGGCAAAAATTATTGCCAATCGGTTGAGTCGGCAAATCGCTAAGCAACACAAACTAATGGTCCCGGTTTACGGAGGCCTTTGTTTTTCGCCCGCTGCGGCAAAACAAATTTTCGACCAAGCAAGCCTCAGCGGAAAGGATCGTCGCACCAATCTGGTAGGCACAATGCAGACGAAGGGTAGACCTCAATATAACCGGGTCATCTTGATCGATGACATCGTCACCACCGGCGCCACCCTCACTGAGGCCGCACGCGCGTTGGCGGATATCGGGGTTCAGGTTTTGGGCTTTGTGACCTTTGCCGAGACACTTCCAAAAAATCTGCAAAAACGCCACGCAAAATCTGTTTAAGGTATACCTTTCTTTCACAGGCAATGTTGCCCGTAGATATGAGGTCATCATGGAAGTCAAAATCACAGCCCGCAACCTCACCGTCTCGGATCGCTTTCGAGAATACGTATCGGACAGGACCCACAAAGTTGAGCAGTTGGCTCACAAGGTTCAGGCCCTAGATATCAAAGTGACCCGCCACGATCACAGCCGAAATTCCGGCCCAGAGGATCAAGTGGAACTAACCGTTTTTGAACCCGGTCACGTAATTCGTGCCGAGGCCCATGCTGGCGATAAATTCGCCGCCTTTGACATTGCCTTGGGTAAGTTGTCCGAACGCCTTCGTCGTGCCGGTGATCGCCGCAAGGGGCACCACGGCTCGTTGGGTGCCAGCGAACTAAGCGCTCATGATTTTGCCGAACTAGATATTCGCCCTGCCGACTCAGATGTACTGCTGGGTAAAGTGGCCGCCGAGGCCGCCGCCCAGGAACCCGATATGGGTGAGAGCCCAGTGGTCATTCGCCGCAAGGAGTTTGAGGCCACCCCAATGACCGTTGACGATGCCCTGTATCACATGGAGCTAATCGGTCACGATTTCTACCTATTCCAGGACTCTGAGACCGGTAAGCCAAGCGTGGTCTACCGTCGCAAAGGCTGGAACTATGGGGTTATTACATTGAACGGGTAGTCCGCCCTAGCGTTCTCTGAGAGCGTCCTGAGCATCAGCCCCCAGCCCAATTGGACTGGGGGCTTTCGCCTAAGATTGAACCCAGAACCAATCGACCGGTACGGAGCAAAATCTTGGCATCAATCATCGATAAAGTCCTGCGCGCTGGCGAAGGACGCCTGCTTGCGAAGCTGCGCAACTACGCGACAGCCGTAAATGCCCTTGAAGATGACTTCAGCAACCTGTCTGAGCAAGAGTTGGCCAACGAGACCAACGTGCTGCGCGAGCGCTACGCAGCCGGCGAGAGCCTAGACGACCTACTTCCAGAAGCCTTCGCCGCTGTTCGCGAGGCCTCAAAGCGCACCCTTGGCATGCGTCACTTTGACGTTCAGATTATGGGTGGTGCCGCACTGCACCTTGGCAATATTGCAGAAATGCGTACCGGTGAAGGTAAGACCCTGGTGGCAACCCTCCCTGCATACCTAAACGCAATCGCAGGTCGCGGTGTGCACGTAGTTACAGTTAACGACTTCTTGGCCAGCTACCAGTCAGACTTGATGGGCCGCGTTTTCCGCACCCTAGGTATGACCACCGGTTGCATTATTTCTGGCCAGGACCCAAACGATCGTCGCGAGCAGTACCTTGCCGACATCACCTACGGAACCAACAACGAATTTGGTTTCGACTACCTACGCGACAACATGGCGTGGCAGCAACAAGACATGGTTCAGCGTGGACACTTCTTTGCAATCGTCGACGAGGTTGACTCGATTCTGATCGATGAGGCTCGCACCCCATTAATCATCTCTGGCCCTTCATCAGGTGAAGCAAACCGTTGGTTCAACGAGTTCGCCAAGATCGCCGAAAAACTTCAGCCAGTTATCGACTACGAAGTAGACGAAAAGAAGCGCACCATTGGAATTCTTGAGCCAGGTATTGCCAAGGTTGAGGACTACCTAGGCATTGGAAACCTTTACGAATCAGCAAACACTCCGCTGATTTCATTCTTGAACAACTCGATTCGCGCAAAGGCTCTTTTTAAGCGCGACAAAGACTACGTAGTTATGAATGGTGAAGTTCTAATCGTTGACGAGCACACCGGTCGTATTCTTGCGGGCCGTCGTTACAACGAGGGTATTCACCAGGCAATTGAGGCTAAGGAAGGTGTTGAGGTTAAGGCTGAGAACCAGACTCTTGCCACTGTGACTTTGCAGAACTACTTCCGTCTCTACAACAAACTATCGGGTATGACCGGTACTGCAGAAACAGAAGCAGCCGAGTTCATGTCAACTTACAAACTTGGCGTGGTTCCAATTCCAACCAACAAACCGATGGTTCGTCTTGACCAACCTGACTTGATCTACAAGAACGAAGAAATCAAATTCAATATGGTTGTGCGCGACATCGCAGAGCGCCACAAAAAGGGGCAACCAGTTTTGGTTGGTACCACCAGCGTTGAGAAGAGTGAATACCTTTCAAAGCTTTTGGCCAAGGAAGGCGTTCGTCACGAAGTCCTAAATGCTAAGAACCACGCACGTGAAGCAGCGATCGTTGCTCAGGCTGGTCGTCTTGGTGCAGTAACCGTGGCAACCAACATGGCCGGTCGTGGTACAGACGTGATGCTTGGTGGAAACGCCGAGTTCCTAACTGTTGATGCACTTAGTAAGCGCGGTTTGAACAACGAAGAAAACCCAGAGGCTTACGAAGCTGCCTGGGCAGAGGAATTTGCCAAGATCAAAGAAGCCGTTGCCATCGAGGCAGAAAAGGTCCTTGAAGTTGGCGGCCTTTACGTTCTAGGCACAGAGCGCCACGAGTCACGCCGCATCGACAACCAGCTTCGTGGTCGTGCTGGTCGCCAGGGTGACAAGGGTGAATCTCGTTTCTACCTTTCACTTACCGATGACCTAATGCGCCTGTTCAACTCTGGCGCAGCCGCATCGCTGATGAACCGCTCATCGGTGCCTGATGACACCGCGATTGAGTCAAAGATTGTTAGCCGTGCAATTCAGAGCGCACAGTCACAGGTTGAAGGCCGCAACGCGGAAATTCGTAAGAACGTTCTGAAGTACGACGACGTTCTAAACCGTCAGCGTGAAGCTATTTACAGCGACCGCCGCCACATCCTTCAGGGTGATGACATCGCGATGCGCGTACAAACTTTCCTTGAAGATGCAATCCAGGCAATCGTTGATGGCCACGTTTCAGACAGTGCTGGCAACGACTGGGATCTAGAAGCTCTTTGGACTGAACTAAAGGCAATTTACCCAGTTGGTCTAGAAATCAGTGAGGTTCTTGCCGAGGCAGGTAACCGTTCAAAGCTAACTACTGCATGGTTGACTCGCGAACTGGTTAGCGATGCCAAGGTTGCTTATGCAAAGCGTGAGGCATCAATTGGTGAGGCAGCGATGCGAGAACTTGAGCGTCGTGTTGTGTTATCGGTTGTTGACCGCAAGTGGCGCGATCACCTTTACGAGATGGACTACCTAAAAGAAGGTATTGGACTTCGTGCAATGGCACAGCGTGACCCGTTAGTTGAATACCAGCGCGAGGGCTACGGAATGTTCACCCAGATGATGGGTGCGATTAAGGAAGAGACCATTGGTTTCTTGTTCAACATTGAAGTTGAGGTTGCCCCGGCTCCATCCGTAATTGACCCAGCCAAGTTGACTTACATTGCTCCAAACGAAGATGGTGCAGCCGAGGCCCACGGTGCTAACGAAACCCGTGAGACCGGCCAGCTAAACGCCCAAGCAAACCCTAACCAGCAGCAGAAGCCTGCTAATGGTCAGGGTAGCTCGTTCTTCCGTCAGTAATTTCTGCTTTAGAGCACGCTAACTGAGGTAGCTCGCCAGCGATTATTAATGCCTTCCAGTCGTATGGTTACCGCACGCGTTCTTCGCTGAGCGTTGAGCAACACAACCGATTCAATTACGCCGTCTCGCGGCGATGAATTCAAAATGTTGCGGATCGAAAAGTTTTGGTACCGGGTCTTCTGCCCGGTAGCGATTCTCAAATTGCGGGCCTCAATTGCTCGGCGGGAGAGTCGTTGATACACGTCGTCAGAAAGCAATCTCGCAAGTTGATCAACTTGACGAGTTCCTGCGATAACCTCAACTACCCCCGTGGCTAGGATTCGCAAACTTGGGTCTGGGTCTGGAAGTTCTTCAGTGGTGTTGTATTGCGGACCAAAGAATTCCTCTGCCTGGACTAGATTCTTGATGCGTTGTTGCTTTGGTTTTTTATCTTCACCTATGGTTTCTTTTTTGGAAGACATTTTTCCCCCAACTTTCTCCCGAGAAATCTTCCCGAGAATTTTGACGCTAGACCGGTCAAAGTCCGGACACAAGACTTTTTCTGAAGTTGTGTATAACTTTTTTATATCCGGAAAAATCCACCGATACTGCTGCAATGCACATCGAAGATATCTTTGAAGATCTTGAGGCACAATTTTCCGCCGCCACCCAGCTACGGAAACGAGACAGTTTTACTGAGGGCGCAAAGTCGATTGAAATCAACACGTCACTGTTAACTCCGCGCGAGTTGATTGCACCGATTATCGGTGTTGATTTTATTGCTGGCCTTGACTCAGGTGCGCCAATCTGGCATTTCTTTCCGATGCGCACCATTCACAAGGTTATTTTTCACAGCGATGGCGACGTTGCTTTGCCGAAGTTGCGCAATTTTGCTTTAGACCTTGCGGGCATAATTCAGACACTCCCGACTCCGTGTGCGGTGAGATGGCGGATTTCTGGGCCGGATGACTTCGTGCGAAGTGGCCAACTCCATAACTCAACCGCAAATTTACTTTTCATTTACGCCAATTCCTATCCACGACCCATCGCAGTACCTATTGCTGCAATCGAACAATTGAGCATTGAATCTGTGGATAACCTCAACGGAGATTTCTAAAATCAGCTTTGCTCGGCACATGTCAAAAGCAAGAAAGTTAGTTTCACCGCAGCGCACTAAGACCCGATACTTAGCCTTTGCCTTGGTAATGCTGGCAGTCGCTATTGCCGGTGTGAATTATGTAATCTCGGCAAATAATCAGACGCAAGAATTCCTAGTGGCTAGCCATGATCTTCCTGCGGGCAGTCCGTTCAGCAAAACCGATGTCGCCAGTGCCAGTGTGAATCTGGGGACCAGTGCATCGCAATACCTAACCGCGAATCAGCTACCCAAGGGTGGTTACCTGTTGGGTCCAATTCGCACCGGCCAATTAATACCACGCAGCTTGCTGGCAACCGCAGTTCTTGATGAGCGCGTACCAATCGTGGTGAATTCGGCTATGGGGTTGGCCGCCGGTTTGGTATCTGGTGCATCGGTGGATCTTTGGGTTACTCCAGTTGTCGATGGTAAAACTTCTGGGGAGCCATTTGCCCTGGTACTCGGCGCCGAGGTCTCGCGACTCTTGGAAAAGAAGGAAATGTTTTCCAATCAAAACCCCGATGTTGAGTTGTGGGTTCCGGCAGAAGCCGTGGGTCCGGTGTTGTCGGCAATTTCGCAAGAAGCAAAAATTTCGTTGGTATTGCGGCCAACTCTGGCTGACGGATAGTCGCAAAGTGGAGTCACATGAAGCCGAATTAATTTCTGTCTGGTCTCCGATTGGATCGCCTGGTAAAAGCACGATTGCGCTTTCAATTGCTGCCGAGCTTGCCGAGTCCGGTAAAAAAGTCTTCTTACTCGACGCCGATACTTGGGCGCCAAGTTTGGATTTACAACTTGGGCTTACCGATCATCCAGCCGGTTTAGCCGCGGCTTGCAGACTCGTCGCTCAGGGAAGGTTTGATTTGGAACAACTCAACCGCTTGAGTACGGAACTCAGCATTGGCGCCGGTAGTCTCACGGTAATGACGGGTCTTAGTAGCGAGTCGCGTTGGCCAGAGGTTAGCTCAGAAAAGCTCGATGACTTGGTGATGGTGGCAAGTAAAGAGTTTGATTTAGTGGTGCTTGATATTGCCTCGCCAATCGGTGGCGGTTTGGTTTCGCTGACCAGCCCGGTTGAGCGCAATGCCGTATCAAGGTGGGCGGTTTCCTACTCAGACAAGGTGGTTGCGGTGTGCGGTGCAGATCCAATTTCTGTTGCTCGGTTTCTGAGCGCGTCTGCAGAACTCAGCGAACTCAATCCCAAGGGGCAAGTTTTCAATTTGGTCAATCGATTGCGAACATCGGTGTTGGGTGCCTCGGCCAAGCAGCAGATAATTCAAACGCTGTCTCGTATGGGGCAATTGGAGGTACACGGATTTATACCCGATGACCCAGCCACGGCTGACGCCGCACTTAAGGACTCGGTGCCGATTGCGCTGGGTAAACGATCCTCGCAGGCCCGATTGGCACTCGCACTATTCACCCGCACCCAGCTTTTAGGTGAGCGCAATAAGTTAGACGGCCGCTTAGGTAAGAGGGCAATCGCTAAACTCGGTTAGGTGTCAGTACTTAGCGAGTTAAACAAAGCCCACGGTCGTGCCTCGCACGCCGATATTGAGTGGCTCAACTTGTTGCTTGCCGACTGGCAGCTGGTTGCCGACCTGGTCTTCGCCGACCTTGTGCTTTGGTTGCCAACCCCCGATGGCGGATTCGTTGCTGCCGGTCACGCGCGCCCATCATCGGCCGCCACAATTTTCTATCGCGACATCAGTGGTGAACCGGTTCGCAAGGAATGGGCCTCGCAGGTGAAGCAGGCTTTCGAAACCGGTAAGCCGGTAGACACCAAGGCGCAAGCTGGAGCCGATGGCACCACCACTCGCTTGAGTGCTATTCCGGTTCGCCGCAAACTTTCAAACAAATCAGACGAGGCAACACCCGAACCAATCGCAGTAGTTACTCGTCACACCAACCTCACCGAGGTAATCATGCCTAACCGTTTGCAACTCAACTATTTGAGTTGTGGCAACGATTTGCTTGTGATGATTGCTGAAGGGAATTTTCCGGATTTCAGTAACCCAACTGGGCCTCGCCGTGGTGCACCGCGTGCCAACGATGGTCTTTTGCGACTAGACGAAGATGGCGTCGTAATGTTTGCGAGTCCAAACGGACTATCGGCATTCAATCGTTTGGGAATCGTAGGGGAGCTTGAGGGAAAGTCGCTTGCCGAGGCATCAACGCAAATTCTTAAAGGCAAAAACGTTGACGAATCGTTGCCACTGGTGCTGACTGGTCGCGCACCTTGGCGCACCGATATGGAATCGCGCACAGTGACGCTCACCGTGCGAGCTATTCCACTGAAGTCAGCTGGAAAGCGCGTTGGCGCCATTGTGCTTTGCCGCGATGCCACAGAGCTTCGCAAACAAGAGCGTGAGTTGATCACGAAGGATGCCACCATTCGCGAGATTCACCACCGTGTAAAAAACAATTTGCAGACCGTGGCTAGTTTGTTACGCATTCAATCGCGCCGCAGCAAGAGTGCCGAAACCAAAGAATCACTAGATCAGGCCATGCGCCGAGTATCGGCGATTGCGCTGGTGCACGACACCCTGAGTGAAGGTCTAAACCAAGACGTGAACTTCGATGAGGTCTTCGACCGAATTCTGATGCTGGCTACCGAGGTAGCCTCTAGCCTGAACACCTCGATCAAGACTTTGATCGATGGCAAGTTTGGCCAGTTGCGCAGTGAGATTGCCACACCGCTTGCCGTTGCGCTTACTGAGATCGTGACCAACGCGGTGGAGCACGGTCTGGCCGATCGCAGCGGAGTGGTTGCGGTGAATGCCGAGCGTAAGCAAAAACAATTGCTAATCACGGTATCGGATAACGGCAAGGGTCTAACTGACGGCAAGGTCGGCGCCGGACTCGGCACTCAAATTATTCGCACCCTGATTGAGGGTGAGCTGCGAGGCAGCATTCACTGGTCATCGCCGAGCGAGGGTGGGGCCCGAGTTGCGATATCTGTGCCTCTGTAAACCCACTCTTAAGGTAGAAATCCCACACCCAAAAATGGGGTGGGATTTTCTAATACTTTGGTTTAGCCGGTCTGGGCTTTAACCGGCGCGGCGTGCTCGTGCGTACTTGCGCTTCAGAGACTTACGCTCGTCTTCGCTAAGACCGCCCCAAACTCCGGTGTCCTGGTTTTCTTTGATTGCATACTCTAGGCACTGAGTAGATACACCGCATTCGCGGCAAACGGCCTTGGCCTGTTCGATCTGGTCAACTGCTGGACCTGTGTTACCTACCGGAAAAAACAGTTCCGGATCTTCGGTTAGGCAACGTGATTCGTTTAGCCAATTCATGTCCATATGTGACGCTATTCCTTTATGTAGTGTGTTGCTTTGACCACTGGTCAAACGAGGTGAAAACTAATCCCTGAAAGGTGATTTACGCTAAATAAGCGGTTTTCGTTCCTGTAAAAATCGTGCCACACGGACCCCTGGATGGCAATACCCAATATTGAGGACTGCATGATTACAAGGCCTGAAAAAGCCCCATTTGGCTTGACTTTGGCGACCATTCTGCTGTGGGCAGAGGGGGCGTTTGTGGGCGTTCTGGCGGTCCGTTTGGGGCTGGCTCTGCTGACTGGCGAGACCAAAAGCCTGGTGACCTCGGTAGCACTTTTCGCTCTGGTAGCGGCTGCCTCAGCTTGGGTAATTTACATCGGATTTGGCCTTCGAAAAGGCAAGCGCTGGGCAAGATCCGGAGGAGTTTTTTGGCAACTGGTTCAGTTGGCCGTAGCCACCGGAAGTTTCAGCGGACAGTTTGGCAGTGCGCTAATCGGTTGGGGGCTAATCTTGCCATCGGTGCTGGGTTTGGCAGTTTTGTTCAGCAAAAAAGTTGTGGCTGCCACACTAGGCAACACCGATACTGAACTAGATTCCCAGTAGCTTGCGCAACATTGCCACGTGTCCGGTGGCTTTGACGTTGTAAAGCGCCAGGGTGATTTTGCCCTTTTCATCGATCGCGAAGGTCGAGCGAATCACACCTTCGTAGGTGCGGCCATACATTGACTTGGTGCCATATGCGCCGTAGGTCTTGTGAACTTCAAGTTCTGGATCACTCAGCAGCGGAAAGTTTAGGTCCTGGTT
>CAZWHL010000011.1:23891-33170 GCA_964633625.1 uncultured Rhodoluna sp. | reverse complement strand
TTTTGCTTGATCTAATGTTGCCGGGCATTAGTGGCAACGAAGTTTGCCGACTGATCCGTCAAACATCGCAAGTTCCAATCATTATGCTGACTGCCAAGGACTCAGAGATTGACAAAGTGGTTGGCCTAGAAATTGGCGCCGATGACTATGTGACTAAACCGTATTCAACACGCGAGCTTCTGGCTCGCATGAAGGCCGTGCTTCGTCGTCACACCGATGCGGTCCCGGTTTCCGAAACCCCGGGAATCATTGAGGTTGGCTCAGTTCGTATGGACATTGATCGCCACATCGTTGAGGTTCACGGCGAGAAGGTTTCTATGCCGCTGAAGGAATTTGAATTGCTTGAGTTGCTTCTTGAAAACGCAAACCGCGTGCTCACCCGTGGCCAGATTATTGACCGCGTGTGGGGATCAAATTACTTCGGCGACACCAAGACCCTAGATGTGCACATCAAACGCATTCGCTCCAAGATTGAAGACGATCCCGCTCGTCCCGTACACCTACTAACTGTGCGCGGTTTGGGCTATAAGTTCGAAGCCTAGAAGTTAGGCAATAAAAAATCCCCTCGATGTTCGAGGGGATTTTTTATTTAGGTCTATTACTTTGCTGACGGCTTTACTTCGCCAAGTGAATCGATGATTGGCTTGTAGAAATCAAAGGTGCCATCAAGTACCGGAATCCGAAGTTCAACCGGAGTTCCAGAACCTTCGGCAACGGTTAGGCGCACGATCTGGCCAGCCTTGCCACCTAGGTTGATAGCTAGTGCCTGACCCCCGTTGTAGCCCAGGTCAAGCTTTTGACCCGCGTTAACAGTGAAGGTGACTTCCTTAGCTTCGTTCACCGCAGCATCGGTGTATTGAATCTTTACGATCTTTGGCTCAAGGCCCGGATTCACGATTGAACCAGCTAGGGCAGAAGCGGTGCCGTTGGTGACGTATACCAAGTTGCGAACCTTTACGGTCTCAAGATCAGCCTGAGAGCCATCGGCAGGTGCGTACTCAATGCGAGAGGCAATTGGGCTCATGAAAGTGCAACCGGCAGTTCCGATTAGAAGTGATGCAGCAATTGCCACGGCGGCGAACTTACGAATTGCCAATTTTTCCTCCTGAGGTGCGCAAGACAACCCTGCCAGTTTACTCCTTTGTTAAGGGGTCTCCCTGTGGTAAAATTGTGGTTTCTGAGAGGTAATCACCCGCATGAAGTTTGAAGTCGGCGAAACAGTCGTATACCCACACCACGGAGCAGCAAAGATCGTTGAGGTCGCTGACAAGACAATCCGTGGCGAGAAAAAGAAGTACCTGCAGCTAAAGGTTGCCCAAGGTGACCTAACTATTTGGGTTCCTGCCGACAACGTTGAAATGGTTGGCGTACGCGACGTTATCGACAAAAAGGGTGTTCAGGTTGTTTACGGCGTGCTTCGTGCCGAATTCACCGAAGAACCAACCAACTGGTCTCGCCGCTACAAGGCAAACCTAGAGAAGCTAGCTTCTGGTGACGTAGTTAAGGTCTCTGAGGTTGTTCGTGACCTATGGCGCCGCGACCAGGACCGTGGCCTTTCAGCTGGTGAAAAGCGAATGCTTGCCAAGGCTCGCCAGATCTTGGTTTCAGAACTTGCACTTGCTCACAAGAGCGACGAAGAAAAAGCCTCTGCAGAACTAGACAAGGTTCTGTCAACTCCAGGAAAGTAGTTTTCAAATGACCAATCGCGATTTAGCGGTGGTCGTTGTTGCTGCTGGTTTGGGCACACGACTGGGTGCCGATAAACCTAAGGCTTTTGTAAGCCTTGCCGAGAAAACCTTGATTCAGCATGCGCTGGAAAACATCGCCGATGTGCCTGCACTTGAGCAGGTAATTGTTGCTGTGCCCGCGGGGCACGAATCGCAAACTGCTCAAATCATTGAAACGGCCCTAGCTGGAAAAAACATTCGCTACGAGGTTGTGGTTGGTGGCGAAACCCGTCAGCAGTCGATCGCAAACGCACTTGAAGTAATTGACCCAGAAGCTGAAGTTGTTTTGGTGCACGATGCCGCACGCGCTCTTGCACCGGCTTCACTCTTTACGCGCGTAGCAAGTGAAGTTCGTCGTTCTGGTTTGGGCGCGGTTCCCCTGATGAAAATTGCCGACACCGTTAAGCGTGTCGATGGTGAGGTAGTTCGCGAAACCGTTGATCGAAACTCACTTCGGGCCGCGCAGACCCCGCAGGGTTTCGTGGCAGAGAAACTAATTGCAGCTTATGCCGCCGCCAAGTCTGATTACACCGATGACGCCGCGCTTGCACAAGCACACGGTATGCAGATCAACGCGGTTGAGGGTGATGAGCGTGCGTTCAAGATAACCACTGCCGATGATTTGACCGCAGCAGAGCTGCGTTTTGTTGGAGCAGATGGCAACGGAAGTTTGCGCACCGGAATTGGAACTGATGTTCACCGATTCACCAATGACGAATCAAAAGAATTGTTCCTTGGCACTTTGGTTTGGCCGGGCGAGCGCGGGCTTGATGGTCACAGCGATGGCGACGCAGTAAGCCACGCAATTGTTGATGCTTTGTTGTCGGCTGCGGGGCTTGGCGATATCGGTGCAAATTTTGGTGTGGATCGTCCAGAGTTCGCCGGTGCCAACGGAAAAGTTTTCATAGAAGCCACTTTGCGCCTTCTGGCGCAAAACGGATACGCCGTTCGAAACGTTGCGGTGCAGATCATTGGAAATCGCCCAAAGGTTGCGCCAATGCGAGCGGCAGTTGAATCGGCACTAACTGAAATTGTTGGTGCACCGGTTACCTTGGGTGCCACCACAACCGATGGTCTTGGCTTTTTGGGTAATGACGAGGGAGTTGCTGCGGTGGCTACCGCCTTGATTTTCAAGTCAAAAGATAGGCTTGCCTCGTGAGCCTAAGCCTGTTTGATTCAAAAGCCCAAGCCGTTCGCGCCTTTGCGCCGATCGTGCCTGGACAGGTTGGCATCTACCTATGTGGACCAACCGTGCAGGGAACACCACACGTTGGTCACCTGCGTTCCGCATTGGTTTACGACCAGCTTCGTCGCTGGTTAACCGTGCGTGGCCACAAAGTCACCCTGGTACGCAACGTCACAGATATTGACGACAAGGTTTTGGATAACGCCAAGCTAGCTGGCGAGCAGTGGTGGGCGCTTGCTTACAAATTTGAAATCGAATTCAACCGCGCATACTCGGCGCTGGGAATTTTGGCACCAACTTACGAGCCGCGCGCGACCGCAGCAATCCCAGAAATGATTGAAATCATTCAGCGCTTGATTGACAACGGTTATGCATATGTTGCCGACGACGGTTCGGCTAACGTTTATTTTGCGGCAGGCAAGTGGGCCGACTATGGCGAGTTAACCAATCAGCGCATTGGTGACATGGTTGTTTCAAGCGATGATGCTGCTGAAGATGCCGACCCACGCGGCAAGCGCGAACCGCATGACTTTGCCCTCTGGAAAGCACACAAGCAGGGCGAGCCAGAATCTGCTTCTTGGCAGACGCCATTTGGGGTTGGCCGTCCGGGCTGGCACATCGAGTGCTCAGCAATGTCTACGAAGTACCTGGGCAGCAAGTTTGATATTCACGGTGGTGGATTGGACCTAAGGTTCCCGCACCACGAAAACGAGTTGGCGCAGTCGCGTGCAGCCGGCGATGAATTTGCTAACTACTGGTTGCACAACGGTTTGGTAAATGTATCCGGTCAGAAGATGTCAAAGTCCCTAGGCAATTCAATTTTTGCCAGTGATCTACTTGCTGCTGGTCGTGGAATTGCGGTTCGCTACTACCTGGGTTCCGCTCACTACCGCAGCGTGCTGGATTACCACGAGGGCGTTCTTGAAGAGGCAGAATCAGCAGTCTCGCGCATCGAAACTTTTATTGATCGTGCAACTCGCAGATTGGCAGACACAAAGTTTGCAGCTGCGCAGGAACTTCCACGCGATTTGGTATCGGTGTTGCCGGCTGAATTTATTTCTGCCATGGATGACGACTTGGCAATTCCTGCTGCTCTTGGTGCGCTGCACGATACCGTGCGTGGCGGAAACTCAAGCTTGGATGCAGAAGATCTTGAAGCAACCGCAAAGGCGTTAGTTGCCGTGCGTGCGATGACCGAGGTGTTGGGAATTAATCCGGCAACTTGGAACGCAGCCTCGCCTAGTGCAGCGAAAGATGAAGCACTAGAGGCTTTGGTAATTAGTTTGATTGCCGAACGAGACGCGGCACGTGCCGCAAAAGACTTTGCGCGTTCAGACGCAATTAGAGATCAACTTAAGGCAGCGGGCATCGTGCTCGAGGATGCTGCCGATGGAACCCATTGGAGTGTTAGTTAATGGCTGGAAAACCAGGTCGCCCGGGAGCGGCAAAAAGCAAAAAGGGCGGCAAGGTTGGCTCAGGCGGTAACAACAAGCAGCGTCTAGAAGGTCGTGGCCCAACTCCTAAAGCCGAGGACCGCAAGAATCACAAGGCCTATAAGGCAAAGCAGGCAGCAGAGCGCAAAGCCGCTGCACTTGGAATCAAGATCGTTGGTAAAGGTGCAGGTAACTCTTCAACCGCTCGCAAGTTTGCAGCAGAGCTAGACCCAAAGATTGCTACCGCTCGTACCGGTAAGGCTGCGCCCCGCGCTGCTGCTGGTCGAACCGGTGCAACAAGCGGTGCACGTTCTGGTGCTGCTCGCGGTACCGCTGGTACTCGTGACGGTGCTCGTCGTGGTGAATTCCTGGCGCCCAGTGCACGTACCGCGGGTTCTGCCGGTGCTGCCAAGCGCGCCGGTCAACGAGTAGCCAAGGCAGAAAACGCATCAGAGGTTTTGTCTGGTCGCAATTCAGTTCTTGAGGCGCTGCGTTCAAAGGTTCCGGCAACCGCATTGTTCATTGCAACTCGAATTGAAATGGATGAGCGCGTTAAAGAAGCAATCAAGATTGCCGCGGCCCGTGGAGTACCGGTTACCGAGTTGACTCGTCCAGAGATTGACCGAATGACCGGTTTTGACTCTGTGCACCAGGGAATCGCACTTCAGGTTCCGCCTTATAAGTACCAACACCCAATGGAGTTGCTAGACCTAATTCTTTCTCGTGGACAAAAGCCGTTGCTGGTTGCGCTTGATGGAATCACCGATCCCCGCAACCTGGGTGCAATCATTCGCTCGGTTGCAGCTTTTGGTGGCCAGGGAGTTATCTTGCCTCAGCGCCGTTCAACCGGTGTAACGGCATCGGCTTGGAAGACATCTGCCGGAGCAGCCGCACGTATTCCGGTTGCACTAGCTGCCAACCTAAACGCAACTTTGAAAGATCTAAAAAAGCGTGGATGCTTCATCGTTGGTCTTGATGGTGGCGGCGACATGAGCTTGCCAGAATTTTCACTAGGCACCGAGCCGCTAGTTTTGGTGGTCGGTTCAGAGGGAAAGGGATTGTCACGTTTGGTTACAGAAAACTGTGACGCGGTTGTATCAATTCCAATTACCGGTGATACCGAATCGCTAAACGCGGGTATTGCCGCCAGCGTTACTCTTTACGAAGTTTCAAAGCGCCGCGCGCTTGCTGGCAAGAAGTAATCCATCGCCAACCGGTGACAACACAGTTACAAAATCATCGTTGTTGCTAAAGAAGCGAAGCACATCTCTGTAAATTGCAGTTGCGTCATCTCGCATCGCTGGATCTGGAACACGATCACGCCATAGCGCGTGAGCAATAGCAACAACTCCACCCGGGCGAAGTAAACGCGAAGCCTCGTGTAGCTGTTCCTCCAAGGTGTCGCGATCGGCGTCAAGAAAAACTAAGTCGTAGGCGGCATCGGCCATGTTGCTCATTACGTCGATCGCGCGGCCGTGAATCACGCGGGTGCGGTTTGCCGGAATCTTTGCCTCGGTAAATGCGCGCTTGGCGATTACCTGGTTTTCGGTCTCTGTATCGATGGTGGCCAGCACTGCCTGGGCGGATCCACTAAGTAACCACAAACCCGACACTCCGGTGCCGGTTCCAGCCTCAACAATGGCCTTGGCACCAAGGGCTGAGGCTAGTAGGGCCAGGTGGGCGCCAACCGCCGGGGTTACGCACTCAACGCCAAGTTCCTCAGCTCGACCGCGAGCATCGCGAAATACCTCTGACTCGGTCGCAAAGTCTTCTGCGAACTTCCAGCTTGAAATCTTGTCTACCATTGTGGCTCCTTGGCTTACAGCATAAAGCGAGACTGGGCCTGCTGCCGTCAACCCCACATGCTTTGCCGGGAATCACAGCATAGATTCAGGAGGTAACCTAAGAGGGTGTTTGGACTAAGCGGCGAGAAGCTCCTGATCTTGGGGCTGATTGCCGTATTTATTTTGGGGCCAGACCGCCTGCCACATTACGCCCAGCAACTGGCAAAATTCGCTAAGTCAATTAAGCGCATGGCCGACGGTGCCAAGGACCAACTTTCAAACGAAATTGGCGAAGAGTTGGACTGGAAGAAGCTTGATCCGCGTCAGTACGACCCACGCCGAATCATTCGCGAGGCACTAGCCGAAGAAGCAAGTGCGGTTGCAGCACCAAACGCCACAATCTTGAATCAGCCAAAGGTGCAGGCTCAGCAAAAACTAGTTGCTGGCGAACAAGCACCTTTTGATTCTGAAGCGACTTGATCGCTTCAGACCTAGGAACTCTGAGGCTACTTAAGTCGCTTGAGCATGAAGCGCATTAGTGGCGCCATACGGTTGTAATCCTTTGCGCGACTCGGCAGCTTAATCAAGCCACGTGCCACACCGATAGATTTTGCCTCGGTGAAGCGCAACAATCCACCAGGTCCATTTCGACGACCCTGACCAGAGGCCTTAACCCCGCCCATCGGTGATTCCATTGAAGCGAACGATGCACGGAAGCCCTCGTTGATATTCACGCTGCCGGCATTAAGTTTTTCGGCGACCTTCATTGCGGCACGCTCCGGACCAACCACCGATGCATTGAGGCCGTAATCGGTGTCGTTAGCCAAGCGAATTGCTTCGTCCAAATCTTCGTAGCCCTCAACATCAACCACTGGACCAAAAACCTCCTGGCGGTACATGCGTGAGTTTTGATTCACGTTGGTGATCACGGTTGGAGCGTAGAAGTAAGGACCAACATCGGTGAGCTGCTGACCTCCGGCTACGACTTTTGCGCCAGTGCTCACCGCGTCGTCAATGAAACCCATCACACGCTGCAACTGGTTGTATCCAGTAAGCGAACCAATGTCCATGGTGAAGTCATTCGAGCGACCAACTGTCAGCGCCTGGGTGCGCTTGGCAATCTCGGCAAGGAATTCTTCCTTGATTCGGTTTGGCACGTAGACGCGCTCGATTGAAACACAAAGTTGACCAGCAGAACCAAAGGCGCCGGCGATTGCGATCTCGGCAGCGCGCTTTACGTTTGCGCCTTCGAGGACGATCATTGGATTCTTGCCACCAAGTTCTAGTGAGCAACCAATCAGGCGTTTTGCCGCGCGCTCGGCAACTCGGCGACCGGTAGCGGTTGATCCAGTGAAAGCCACGTAATCAACGTTGTCCGTGATGGCGTTACCAACCTGCTCACCATCACCAACCACAACGGTCCAAAGCTCGGCCGGAATACCCGCTTCAACTGCAATGTGACGTGCGAATAAAACTGTAAGCGCAGTTTGATTATCTGCCTTTTGCACCACTGCGTTTCCCGCCATAAGTGCCGGAAGAACGTCAAGCATGGTTAGTGCCAGCGGATAATTCCACGGAGTGATGATGCCAACCACTCCAACTGGAACCTGATCAACAAAAGTTTGAGTCAACAACGGGATGCCGGACTTAGTTTTGCGGCGAGCAAGTACCTTGCCTGCAATACGTGCGTAATAGTTTGCCGAAGCGATTGCACCGGCGGTTTCTTCGAAGGCGTGCGCACGTGACTTGGCGGTTTCAAGTTGCAGTAGATCAAGCAGCTTGGTTTCGTCTTCAAGCATCAACGCGTGCAGTTCAAGCAAAATCTTTGAGCGCTCGGAAACGGATACCTGCGCCCATTCGCGTTGCGCTGTGCGAGCAGCAGTAACGGCGTCTTCGACCTGTGTGACACTCATCTGCGGAAGGTCATAAATCTTTTTACCGTTCGCCGGATTCAGAACCGGAACGGTATCGGTGTTGGCGGGTAGATGGGCAACTAGGGCCTGGATGCTGGTTTCACTCACAGGCTAACTCTAAGCTTTTTGCCGGCCAGTCCGATCTTGTCTTGGGTAATCTTTTCGGCGATGACGCCTATGGCGACGGCTGCCGGCTCGCTTGGATGTGTTAGCACTATTGGTTTGCCGGCGTCGGAGCCCTCGCGCAGTGGAACACTAAGTGGAATTTGGCCCAGTACCGGAACCGGTGAACCGGACAGGGTGGCGAGGCGAGTGGCAACATCTTGAGCGCCACCGTTGCCAAAAATCTCTAGCTTGCTGCCATCTGGCTGGATCAACCAACTCATGTTTTCAATCACGCCAAAAATGCTTTGACCGGTTTGCAGGCCAACCGCGCCTGAACGTTCGGCAACTTCGGCGGCGGCCAGCTGTGGGGTAGTAATCACGATGGTCTTTGCTGTCGGCAGCAACTGGCCAAGACTGATTGCAACATCGCCGGTGCCAGGCGGCATATCAATAAGCAAGAAATCTAAATCGCCCCAGTAGACATCGCACAAGAATTGTTCGATTGCGCGGTGAAGCATTGGTCCGCGCCAGGCTACCGGCTTGTTGTCGTCAAGAAACATCCCGATTGAAATTACCTTCACACCAAAAGCAACCGGCGGCAAAATCATTTCGTCAACTCGAGTTGGTTTGCTGGTGATTCCCAATTGACCTGGAATTGAGAAACCAAAGATGTCGGCGTCAACTAGACCAACCCGGTAACCCTCTTCGGCAAGTTGCACCGCAAGGTTTGCAGTCACCGACGACTTACCTACGCCACCCTTACCCGAGCCAACCAGATAAACGCGGGTGAGTGTATCGGCATCAAATGGATTTTGTCGTGGAGCTTTGCCATTGCGCAACTTGGCTTTCAAGGCATCGCGCTCCGGTTGTGTCATCACAGACATCTTTACGTCAACGCCAAAGTCGGCAACCGCATCGCGAACATCGGTTTCGATGCGCACGGCAGCGGGGCAACCGGCAACGGTTAGTTTTACGGTGACCAGGTCATCGGTAATCTCAACCATGTTGAGATCGGTGATGGGTAAGCGTAGCTCTGGGTCTATGACTTTTTCGAGCGCACGCTTAATCGCGCTTGCGCTCATCCAAAATCTCTTTCAACATGTCGCGAAGTTCGTCGCGAACAAAATCCTT
>CAZWHL010000011.1:19225-23791 GCA_964633625.1 uncultured Rhodoluna sp. | reverse complement strand
GCATCGGCTGGTAACAAGGTGTTCCAGGTAAGCCAAATTGCAACCACGATTGTCATTCCAATAAGGAATGCGCCGGTACCCATAGCGCGGGCAAAAGATTCTGATGCACGACCAAAACGTTCTTGGTCGATGGTCAACTTTGGAACCAGGCGCGCACGCTTACTAATTGGACGATCCAAACGAATCTTGACCTTAGCCATTAGTGCACCTCCTCTTCGGTTCGCCAGTCATCAGGCAATAGGTGGTCTAGAACGTCGTCCACGGTAACCACACCAATCAAACGGTGTTCGTCGTCGACAACCGGCAGTGCCACCAAGTTGTAGTTTGCAAAAGTTCGGTGAATTACCGAGATGTGAGTGTCTGCCTTAACTGGCTCTAGCTCAACATCAAGCAGTACGCTCAAACGCTCGTGCGGTGGGTAGCGCAACATCTTTTGGAAGTGCACGGTGCCAAGGTAACGACCGGTCGCAGTTTCGTAAGGTGGCAAAGTCACAAACACCGATGCCGCAAGCACTGGTGATACTTCTTTCTTACGAATCATCGCCATAGCCTCGGCAACGGTTGCATCGGCAGCACAAATAATTGGCTCGGTTGTCATCAAACCACCAGCGGTGAATTCGTCGAACTGCATCAACATACGAATGTCTTCAGCTTCTTCTTCATCCATCAGATCAAGAATTGCTTCGCTTCGCTCTTCTGGCAGGTTGGCCATCAAGTCAGCCGCGTCATCGGGTTCCATCAAATCAAGAACCTCAGCGGCACGTTCGTCATCAAGCTCGGCAATGATGTCGATCTGCTCTTCTTCAGGCAATTCTTCAAGCACATCGGCAAGACGTTCGTCGTCTAGCTCCTCGGCAACCTCAAGCATGCGCTCGTCTGGTAGATCCAAAAGTGCAGACGCAAGGTCGGCTGGGCGCAGTTCAGAATAAGTCGCGATCAACTGCTGAGCGGTCTGACCCTCGTCGCCCTCGTGATCCTCGGAAACCTGTTCCCAAGAGGCAAATACTGTAGCGCCGCGAGCAAATGGAGACGCAGAAGTCTTTGGGCGGCGAAGGAACAGTTCGCTGACAGTCCATTCCTTGTTTTTGCCCTGTTCGATGGCAAGGTCCTCAATGTTTGCAGAGCCGGTGCCGTCTAGTAGGCGAACCTTACGACCAAGCATTTGGGCAATAACGCGCAGTTCTTGGCCGCTCTGGGTGAAGCGGCGAAGATCAATGAGTCCGGTGGTGATTACCTGGCCGGCAGAAATAGCGGTCACTCGGGCGATTGGCACGAAAACCTTGCGACGGCCGCTGATTTCAACCAGCATGCCGGTGGCCTTTGGTGAGCCAGATTTACGGTACGCAACAAGAACGTCGATGACTTTTCCAACGCGGTCTCCCGCTGGGTCAAAGACGCCACAGCCAGCCAATCTGGCGATAAATACTCTCGAAGCGCTCACCATACAACCTTAGACGAGAGGTTGAACCTGTGCCAGAATCAGTTTCGTGAACAATAAGCGAACCCCCCGAAGCCTGCCTGCCGTTATGCCACAGGGAGAGGTGATCGCTAATTTCAAGCAATACACCGATGCCCTCGCTTACGTGGACAACTTAATCAAGCACAACTTCCCGGCGGGGTCCGTGGCAATAGTGGGTTCCGACCTTCGCACCGTTGAGCGCATTCGCGGAAAAGTAACTTACTCACGTCTTGCTATTGGCGGAGCAGTTACCGGTTCTTGGGTTGGTCTTGCATTTGGACTAGTTTTTGGTGGCGGTTCGGCCGCTTCTCAGGCTGAGCTGGTTTCGGCAACCGCAAGCGTTGGTCAGTCAGTTGTAATTGGCGCTGGTCTGGGCATGTTGTTCAACGTGATTCGTTATTCGATGTCACGCAACAAGCGCGGCTTTGTGAGCCAGTCAAGCGTGGTTGCTTCTAAGTACCAGGTTCAGGTTCCGGCGGCGTTGGCCGATCAGGCACGCGCAGTGCCAGATCACTCCGCATAATTAGCTAGCGAAATTTCGCCAACCACTTTTCTACGTCTTTTGATTTGCGCGGAAGCGCAGCGGTCAAATTCTCAACGCCGGTCTTAGTTACTAAAACGTCATCTTCGATGCGCACACCAATGCCGCGATATTCCTTAGGCACCGATAAATCGTCTTGGTGAAAGTAGAGACCTGGCTCGATGGTAAAAATCATGCCTGGCTGCAGAATGCCGTCCATATACATTTCGCGACGAGCTTGGGCGCAGTCGTGAACATCCATACCTAGATGATGGCTGGTGCCATGCACCATCCAGCGACGGTGCAACTGAACGTCTTGCTTGATTGATTCCTCGGCGCTGATGTTAATCAAGCCCCACTCTGCGGTTTTCTTGGCAATCACATTCATAGCCGCTTGGTGAATGTCACTGAATTTAACGCCAGGTTTAGCAACCTTGAAGGCAGCATCAGCCGCTTCCAACACCGCGTCGTAAATTTTGCGTTGGATATCGGTGTACTTTCCTGAAACCGGAAGTGTGCGAGTTACGTCTGCGGTGTAAAGGCTGTCTACCTCAACTCCGGCATCAAGCAGAATCAAATCGTTGTTATTCACCGGCCCATCATTGGTAATCCAGTGCAATGTGCAAGCATGCGGGCCAGATGCGGCGATGGTGTCATAGCCAAGGCCGTTGCCCTCGATGCGGGCCTGAGCGTAAAACGCGGTCTCTACAATTCTTTCGCCGCGCGGGTGGCCGATCGCGTGCTTCAAATTTTTAGCTACCGATTCAAAGCCCTTTACCGACGCTGCAACAGCCTTGCGCATTTCTGCAATCTCGTAGGCATCTTTAATGAATCGCAATTCAGAAACGAATAATGCAAGTTCTTGATCTTTATTGAGGTTGCGAATCTTTTCTTTTGGCAAAGTTTTTAGGAATGCCTTGTACGAAGTGAGTGAGTGAGTCTGAATATCTAGCAGGGCGGAAACCTGCTGCAGGCTTGGGCGCTTGCCAACCCAGAATTCACCGATAGCCGCATTGGCAAAAAATTCATCGCTATCGTGACCCGCGGTTTCGCGAAAGAAAATCATCGACTTAGCAGATTTGCCGCGTGCATCGATAACCAAAACAGAATCAGGCACAGTCGCCGAGCCCCAACCAGTTAGATGCGAGAAAGCGGTGTGGGCGCGATACATGTAATCGGTGTCGTTGGAACGAACCTTAGCCGCACCTGCTTCAATAACTAGAACCTGGCCCTTGAATTTTTTAGCAACCGCATCGCGACGGACCGCCGCAAATTTTGCAACCGCAGATTTCTTTGGCAGAGATTGCTTTTGGGTTGCCCAGTTGGCACCCATGTACTCAAGGAATTTGCGATTCTGCGGGGTGCGGGTTCTCATTCCTTTATTCTGGCACTATGACCATCATTGATCTGCATTCGCACTCCAACCGTTCCGACGGCAAAGAGTCGCCGACTGAGGTTTTTGAACATGCCGCTGTAGCTGGTGTAAATGTGCTTGCGCTTACCGATCACGACACCACCACCGGTTGGGCAGAGGGGGCAGAAGCGGCGGCTCGATTGGGAATTGGCTTTGTTCCGGGCATCGAGGTAACTACTCGTGCCAAAGTTCGCCTTGGTGCGCGCGAACGTTTTATTAGCGTGCATATGTTGGCCTATCTGCCGGACCCTCACTACGAACCGCTTGCCAATGAGATGCACGACACAGTCGGATCACGCGAGATTCGCGCAATGGGAATCACTGATCGCCTTGCCAAAGATTTTCCGATCACTTGGGACCTGGTTTTAGAAATGCTTGAGGACGGCGCAACTATCGGGCGTCCGGCGATTGCCGATGCGTTGGTTAAGTTGGGCGTTGTTGCCGATCGCGCTGAGGCATTCAGGGGAGTGCTCGATAAGCACGGACCGTATTACATTGCTACAGAAACAACCGATACCTTCGACGCAATTAAGTTGATCCGCGAAGCTGGTGGTGTTCCGATCATTGCGCATCCACTGACTGACGTTGGTTCGAATGCATCGCGTGGTGATCTGCCAGAAGAACACTTTGAAAAATTAATTGATGCTGGACTAATGGGCTTTGAGGTTTACCACCGTGAGGTTCCAGATGTTGCTCGCGAATGGTTGCTGATGTTGGCGCGCAAGCACGATCTGATTCACACCGGCTCTAGCGATTATCACGGTGTGCACGGCAAGCCGAATCGACTTGGTGAAAACACTACCGCACCAGAAATGTTTGAGAGAATCTTGGAAGCCGGCACCGGCACCAACGCATTTTTGTAAATGGAGGAAGAACAAAATGGCTGAAAAAGTACAGGGACCTAAGTCTTACTTTCCATCTATAGAAAAGAAGTACGGCAAGCCAATCGAACACTGGATGAAGCTACTCAAAGCAACCAAGAGCATGAAGCATATGGAAGCAGTGAACTGGCTAAAGACCGAGCATGAAATTGGCCATGGTCACGCGAATGCATTGGTTGCGGTATACCGCCAAGAAAACGGACTTAGCTAAAACGACTTAGTTAGCCGCTGGCTTTCCACCCTTTGTGCGATTTCGCTGACGCGGCGGGCGCTTGTGTTCGCCGCCACCATG
>CAZWHL010000011.1:17097-19125 GCA_964633625.1 uncultured Rhodoluna sp. | reverse complement strand
GTCATCGCCAGGCTTCCAACCTTCTGGTCGCTTGCTCTTTGCAATTCGGCCCTTGGTGCCTGCAGGAATTTCAAGATCTGCAAATAGGTGCGCTGAACTTGAGTAGGTCTCCGTTGGTTCTGGTTGGCCAAACTCTAGTGCGGTGTTAATGTGGCCCCAACGAGCTAGGTCTTCCCAGTCAACAAATGTGACAGCAATACCGGTGCGACCAGCGCGACCAGTACGACCAACGCGGTGAAGGTAAGCCTTCTCGTCTTCTGGAATTGTGTAGTTGATTACGTGAGTTACATCATCAACATCAATTCCACGAGCGGCAACCTCGGTGGCAACCAATATGTCTTTTTTACCGGCTCGGAATGCTGCCATCGATCGCTCACGCGCTTCTTGAGTCATGTCGCCGTGAAGGGCACATGCGTTGAAACCGCGATCGATTAGTTCTTCAGAAACCTTTGACGCTTGACGCTTGGTCTTGGTAAAGATCACGGTCTTACCGCGGCCCTCGGCCTGCAAGATGCGACCAACAACTTCATCTTTATCTAGTGCGTGTGCACGGTAGATGAATTGCTTAATGTCTGCCTTGGTCTGGCCTTCATCGGGGTCATTAGTTCTAATGTGCACCGGACGATTTTGATATTTGCGAGCCATGGTCACGATGGTGCCGGGCATGGTTGCAGAGAACAGCATGGTCTGACGACCATCAGGTGTGTACGCAAAAAGTTTTTCAACGTCTGGCAAGAAACCCAGATCTAACATTTCATCTGCTTCATCAAGAACCATGAAACGAATGTTGCTGAGGTCTAGAAGGTTTTGTTTTGAGAGGTCAATCAAACGACCAGGCGTTCCAACGATTACCTGAGCACCCGCGTTGATCTCGGCAACCTGATCTTCGTATGACTTTCCACCGTAAATTGCAGCAACCTGAGTTGTGCGGTTGGCAGAGGCTAGCTTTAGATCGTCGGCAACCTGTATGGCAAGCTCACGAGTTGGCACAACTACAAGTGCCTTGGCACCAAGCTCTGGATTGGTGCCCAGGCTTTGCAGCAGCGGAAGTCCAAAACCAAGGGTCTTACCGGTACCGGTCTTGGCCTGGCCAATGATGTCCTGACCAGTTAGAGCAAGCGGAATAGCCTGTTCCTGGATTGGAAACGGACTGGTGATGCCTCGGCTCCCGAGGGCATCAACGATGTCCTGATCAATGCCTAATTCCTTGAAATTCAAAATGCTCCTAAGTCTTGACCAGTCTACTCGTGGGGTTATCCTTGATGACGTGTTCGAATGGCTAAAGCGTCTACGTACCACCGCCCGCAATTTCACATTGCCAGCGCGTGAGGAGCGAGGCGCACGCAACACTGAGAAGGTAAACCTCAAGCCATACACCCCAGAGCCAAAAGTATTTCTTGGTCAGTTGGCATACCTTCAGTTGAGTCAGTTTGAGATTCTGACCAGCGAGTTGAAGTACTCTCCAAACACCCAATACAAAGCTGAGCTTGGTGAAGCGGCAGCAAAGAGTTTTGAAAAATACCGTGCAATTTCAAAGAAGATTGCCGCCATGGGAATTGATCCAACCGATGCAATGGACCCATTTGTGGAACGCATCGAGACTTTCCATTCGCGTACAAATGGTCTGGACTGGTACGAGACCGTGATCAAGATTTACCTGGTGTCTGGTTTGCTTGATGATTTCTATCGCCGTCTTGCAGTTGGCTTAGACCCGATAACCCGAGCCGAGGTAGAGAAGGCTTTGAAGGACACTAAGTTCGAAGCATTCGCTAAGAAAGTGTTGCTTGAGTCAATGGCTCGCGACGTACAACTTGGTTCACGCCTTGCGCTTTGGGGGCGCCGAATCATGGGTGACGTTTTGCTAGAGCTTCGTGCTGCATTCGACAACCGTAAGTTGGCTGGGATTGCAAAAACCAAGAAGTTGACTTTAGACGAAGAACGCGCGGTTAATTTAGCTTCTTATTCAAAGCTTGAACCATTGATTACCGAACTTATCGGTGCTCACACAATGCGCATGGATGCGCTTGG
>CAZWHL010000011.1:5619-16997 GCA_964633625.1 uncultured Rhodoluna sp. | reverse complement strand
GCGCCAAACCAAATTGCCGCCGGCATACCCAACATCACGATTAGCCAAATCCAAACCTGGTCGTAGTGCAAACCTGCCCAGGTGCCGATGATCCAAAGCAGGCTTCCTGAGATGACGCCAAGTGCAGTTGGTACCCAAGAACCGTAGTTGTCGCTCTTTACGCCAACGTATGGTGCAACAAGGCCAAGAATTCCGGCATAGATAACGATGAATAGAACGTTAAGAAGTGAGATGAAGTCCATTAGGCAATAAATCCAACTCGGCGAGTTTCTTCTTCGCCGATTTCTACGTAGGCGAGGGCATCGGTCGGCACAACGAACACGCGTCCTTTGTTGTCAACTAGTTGCAGCACCTTGGCGCCACCTTCTAGTGCCGCAGCAACCGCAGACTGAACCTCGGCAGCAGTTTGTGCTGACTCGAAGCTAATCTCACGTGAGCTTTGGCGAATGCCGATTTTGATGTCCATCGCAGACCTTTCTTTTACGACTCAACATTACGACACCAGTGCCACCCCGGGCGCCAGGAATGTCACTATCTCAGGGTAGTTTTGAGCGCATGAGGGTGACTACGGTATTTGCGTCTCCGGGAGCGGGCAAGACTACCCAGGTCAAGAACCGTTTTATAAGTGCGGTCGCCGAAGGTTTATCGGTTGATCAGGTGTTGGTTCTAGCTGCCAGTCGCGAGGCGGCTAACGCGCTGCGAGATGATTTGGCGCTCAGTCTGCAGCAGGCTACTCCTGGTTCACTGGCTCGCACCCTAACGTCTTTTGCTTTCGCGATCATGCGAACCAAGGCCATCTCCAATGGCTCGCCGCTGCCGGAACTGATTAGCGGTAGTGAGCAGGATCGCATACTGGCCGAAGTTATCGGGCTGAGCCTGGAGCAATCGTCGGGTAATGGTTGGCCAAAGCATATCAACGCCCAGGTAATGGGTCTAAATGGTTTTCGTGCCGAACTTCGCGATTTGATTACCGCTGCGTTGGAACACGGCGTGAACCCCGATACCTTGCGTGCGTTGGGTGTGACCAATAAGAGGCCGGAGTGGGTGGCCTCAGCAGATTTGTTTGAGCAATATCTGGCAATTGTTTCCAGTGCGGATTACGAGAGTCGTTACGACACCACAATGTTGTTACGCGAAGCCGCCGATTGGCTGAATGCGCTCGCCGAATGGCCAGCCGCTATTGCCGAGATCAAGTTGATTTTGGTTGACGATGCACAAGAACTAACTCCGGCGGCTAGCAATTTATTGCAGACGCTTTGTTCCCGCGGAGCCGATGTAGTTTTGGTTGGCGACCCCGATGCCTCAACGCTTGGCTTCCGTGCTGCCGATCCAAGGGCAATGAGTAATTTGGCGCAGGCAATTGCACAAGCGCACGGGGTAGCGGTTGAAGAAATCTTCTTGCAACCGGAGCATGCAATTCGCACTCCGGCAATTTCTAGAGTGTTGGCCAAGGTTAGTTCACAAATCGACACCGCGCGTGCTGGGCGACAGCGCAAGGGTTTGAATCCGCAGCAGGCGCTAGTTGAAGCCGACAAACGCGGAGTTGAGGGTCACGTGTTTACTCAACCGCAAGCTGAGGTCGCATGGTTGGCACGACGTCTGCGTGAATTACATCTTTATGATGGCATTCCCTGGAATCAAATGGCCGTCGTGGCCCGCTCGCGTGGGCAGCTTGATCAACTTGCCGTTCAGCTGGCACATGAATCGGTGCCGGTTGATGTTGCCGGTTCGCAGAGTGCGCTGCGCGATGAATTTGGTTCACGAATTTTGTTGCGCGTTGCCGATGTCTTGTTGAATGTGCGCCAGGTTGATGCTGCACTCGCCGTTGAACTTTTAACTTCACCACTTTGCGGTCTTGACTCTCTTGGTCTTCGCAGGCTGCGTAGGGGGTTGCGCCGCGAAGAATTGTTGGCCGATGGCACTCGCAATAGCGATGAACTGCTTGCTGCACTCTTTGATGCCGAGGGTTCGGTGGTAACCATCAAGAGCCAAGAAGGTAAAAAAGTTGATCGCTTCTTGAAAAACTATTTTGCCGGTGCCGCTCTCGCTAGCGATAAATCACAAAGCATCGAGGATCTGCTGTGGCAGATTTGGGATTCTTCTGGTTTGGCAAAGCAGTGGCAAGAGTTGTCTCGCGGTGTTGGCGAAGTAGCACTGCAGGCAAATAGAAACCTGGATTCCGTGGTTGCGTTGTTCGCTGCGGCAAATCGATACGCAGAGCGCAATCCGGGTGCCGACCCACGCGTATTCGTTGACCAACAGTTGGCACTTGGTCTACCTGAAGACACCCTGGCGCTAAATGACAACCAAAAGCAATCGGTGTTCTTGCTAACGCCATCGGGGTTAATTGGACGCCGGTTTAGCGTGGTGTCAACTCCGCAGCTGATTGAGGGAGTATGGCCGAACCTGCGTCCGCGATCGTCACTGCTTGGTGCAAGCACTCTTGATGGCTTGATGTCTGGCCGCATTCAAGACGCTACACAAACGCAGCGTTCAGAGTTGCCAGATGAACTTCGCATGCTGCACAAGTCGGTGGGTGCAGCAAGCGAGCACCTCTTGGTTTCGGCGACCAGCAGCGAAGACAATCAGATATCGCAATTCATCGGATTGATGTTGGGTGAAATCCCAGAGCCAACTAATTACGAATCAGGTGCCCTTACTTTGCGCGGCATGGCAGGTACGTTGCGTCGCAAGTTAGCCCAGAGCTCCGAGCCTGAGTCAGACAGCTATGCGCTTGGTCTCGCTCGTTTAGCCAGCGCCGGGGTTGCCGGTGCACACCCCGATAGTTGGTATGGCCTGTTACCGCTTTCTACGATCGAGCCACTTGCTGATCTTCAAAACGAAGATGTCGTAGTTCGTCCGTCGCAGCTTGAGAATTTTGTAAAGTGCCCGTTGCACTGGTTCCTAAATGCGCACGGTGGTGGCGACAAGACGTTCTCGGCCAATCTTGGTTCGCTGGTGCATAAGGCTTTGGAACTTGGTGCCGAGGTAAATGAAGAATCACTTTGGAGGTTGGTTGAGTCAAAGTGGCACACGTTAAATTTTGAATCTGATTGGCTTGAGCAAGCGGGCGAGCGCAAAGCCAAGAAGATGATTAGCAACATGGTGCAGTACCTGCGCAAGTTCGAGGCAGATGGCGCGCAGGTGATTGGGCGTGAAGTCAGTTTTGAATTCAAAATCCATCAGGCGCTGGTTCGCGGTCAGGTGGACCGTTTGGAACTCTACCCGGATGGTCGAGTAATGATTGTTGACCTGAAGACCGGATCAAAGGCATTCACCGCAGAAGAAGCGCGCGAGAATCCGCAACTTGGTTTGTATCAGTTGGCATTTGATAACGGCGCATTCGAAAGCATGCTGGAGTGGCCAGAGGCGTTCAATCCTCAGGATGCCAAGCTTGCCGGAGCAAAGTTGCTGTTGGTAAGTGGTGAGAAGCCAACCGAGCGCGAGCAGGAATCAATCGATGACAATTCCGCCGCGCGAAATAATTTTGAAAACATGATTGCGGCGGCGACCCGCGGCATGGCAATGGAAGAGCTAGTTTTTGTTGCACAAGTTGGTTCGCACTGCACAAATGAAAATGAATTTGGTTCTTGCAAGATTCACCTCACCAAGGCGGTGAGTTATGCCGGCTAATTACAAGTACAGTGCAAATCAGGTTTACCAGGTAATCAAGCCTTACGAGCTAACCATTGAGCAGGAAGCGGCAGTTCAAGACGCCAGCATTGATTCGCCTACTTTGGTGGTTGCCGGTGCCGGTAGTGGCAAGACGGAGCTAATGGCTGTGCGCGTGCTTTGGCTGGTGGCCAATGGCTTTGCTCGCCCAGATCAGATTCTTGGCCTTACCTTCACCCGCAAGGCCGCCGCTGAGTTGAGCAAGCGCATTTATGAAAGCCTGCTGAAATTGCGCGACAGTGAAATGTGGCCGGAGGAGTTGGATTACGACTTCACTGCGCCAACCATTTCTACCTACAACGCGTATTCCAATAATTTATTCCGCGACTTTGCTCTGGCAATCGGATACGAACCAGAGGCCGCACTACTTACTGATGCTGCTGCATTCCAGTTGGCACGCGAGGTTGTGCTTAAGCAAGGCTCAAAGATTGATGAGCGCCTGAGTGACTTAGACCAGAACTTGAATTCCATTGTTGAGAATGTCTTGGCACTTGCTCAAGGCATGAATGACAACCTGGTGGCAGCCGATCAGGTTGAAGCAGTGATCCAAGATGTGATTTCGCAAGTAACCGATCTGCCAAAGAAGTCAGGTGGCACCGATAAATCACAGTTCGCTTACATGAGCACAAGCTTGCAGCCGCTTTCAATGACTCCAATTCTGGCCAAGTTAGCCGACGCCTATCGTGTCGAAAAATTACGCCAGGGTTTCGTTGATTACTCAGACCAAGTGGCCCTGGCCGAGCGAGCGGTTCGCGAAGTTCCTGCGTTGCGCGAGCGTGAACGCGAATTGCACACGCAGATTCTGCTAGACGAATATCAGGACACCTCATTCTTGCAAACCAGACTCTTGCAAAATCTTTTCGCGCGGTCATCGGTGTTTGCAGTTGGCGACCCAAACCAATCAATCTACGGCTGGCGCGGGGCTAGCGCATCCAACTTGAAATCCTTCTTTGCGGATTTCGCGGCACCTGCCGATGCAAAGCCTTTTCCGCTTTCAACTTCTTGGCGAAATCCAACTAAGGTTTTGTCGCTGGCCAATCACCTGATTGATTCGCTAAAGGTAGTTGAGTTGGCCCCGGCGCCAGGTGCCGGAGCAGGTGAAATAGAGATTGATTTTGAACAAGATCTAAACCTAGAGGCTGCCAAGGTTGCCGGTTGGTTCAAGAAGCGCATGACAGGTGAGCAAACCGGGGCATTGTTGCTACGCAAGCGCAGTCAGATGCAGTTATTTGTTTCGGCACTCGAAGAACAAGGGCTTGAGGTTGAAGTAGTTGGCCTAGGCGGGCTACTTGAAGTTCCCGAGATAGTTGATCTGGTCAGCGCACTGCGCGTGATTCACAACCCGGCTTCTGGGACCCAGTTGATTCGTTTGCTTGCTGGTCCGCGTTGGCGTATCGGTGCCAAAGATATCGAGCGCCTGCACAAGTACGCCAGTCGCAAGGCGCGAGTCGAAGAAGAACTGCGCGAAAAGATCCAATCCGGATTGGCGCCAGAGGATTCGCTTTCAATTGTTGATGCGTTGGATTTGTTGCTGGATGAAAAGGCGCCAGAGACAACTGGGATCACCGCAACCGGTCTTGCTCGCATGAGGGATGCTGCCCAGTTGCTTCGCGCGATGCGCCAACAGACTGGCATGTCGTTGGTGGAATTTGTGCGTTCGGTTGAACAGGAGCTTTGGCTAGACATTGAAGTGCAGGCGAATCCGCGTCGCAAGAATCCAATGGCACACCTAAACGCATTTGCTTCAATTGTTGCCGGATACGCGGGCAGCAACAATCAACCGCATCTTGGTGGTTTCTTGAATTGGTTGGAGTTCGCCGATGAGCGCGAGCGATTTGAAATTCCAAGTACCAATCCGGAGCGCGGGGTTGTTCAGGTGCTCACGATTCATGCGGCAAAGGGTTTGGAGTGGGATCACGTTGCCGTTGCCAACTTGATTGATGGCGACTTTCCAAGTTCGGGCAGAGGTTCATCCGGCTGGTTAGCAACCGGCACTTTGCCATTCCCTTTGCGCGGTGACCGCGAATCGCTACCGATTTGGAATTACAAAAATCATGCGTCGCAACCTGAAGTGAAAAAGAGCATCGACGATTTCAAAGACAGCATGCGCGCGCACTTACTAAACGAAGAGCTTCGCCTGATGTACGTGGCCGTTACTCGTCCGCGTCAGGCATTACTGCTCACCGGTTCGTATTGGAAGCCCGGCAATAAGAATGCACGAAAGCCGTCGCAGTTCTTGGTATCGGCATCTGAAAAATTTGGAATCCAAATTGCCGAGCTTGGCTCTGACATCAATCCGCTTGAAGAGATTGAACTCATCGAAAGCTGGCCACTTGATCCGCTTGGCGAAAGACACCGACTTGACGTTGAACGCGCAGCCAAACACACTACAACGGCGATTGAGAGCTTGCCTCGAAAGATTGATGCAATCCTCGAAGGAGATCGCATTCAGCAAGACATCACCTTGCTACTAGCAGAGAAAGACGCCGCGCTTGTTGCCAATGACACCGTGCACTTACCGGTGCGAATTCCTGCTTCAAGCTTCAAGGATTACATTTCCGACTTTGATTCGGTGATTGCTAGATTGCGCCGACCAATGCCGCAACCGCCATACAAGCAAACCCGAACCGGAACTCTGTTCCACAGTTGGGTGGAATCAACGTTTGGTGCGGCAACTCACGCTGGGCAACTGCTGGGCCAGGCAACCTCAGATGATGCTGATTCGGCAGCGCTTGAGCTGGAAAACATTCAAGAGCTGCAGGAAAATTTCCAAGGCTCAAGGTTTGCCAAACTTCAGCCGATTGACATTGAGCGTGAGATTCAGTTGACCATTGGTCAGAACACCTTTATCTGTAAGCTCGATGCGGTTTTTGCCACAGATGACGGCGTTGAGATTGTGGACTGGAAGACCGGAAAGTCGCCAAAGAATGCTTCGGATCAAGAACTAAAGACTCTGCAGCTGGCACTTTATCGCTTGGCATACTCGCGCTTTACCGGAATGCCAATTGAAAAGATTCAGGTTTGCTTCTACTTTGTTGGCGAGAACAAAGAGATTAAGCCGGAATATATTCCAAACGAAGCCGAGTTACTTGAACTCTGGGCAGCCGCGGCTAATTAAAAGAGTTCGTTGTCTGGTTTGGCAGGTAGATCAATTGGGCGAGTCGCCACATCGTCAACGAGAATCGCTGGTGAAACCTGCTTGGTAACCAATTTGCCAACTGCGCCGGTGGCAACGTCTTCGGCAAGGCCATCCAGCATAAGGACCGCTTCGTCGATGATCTCTTGGTTCTTCTTGGTAATACCAAACATCAACCAACGGGCAAATTCGAATTCACTGTAAAGAGTTGCTCGCAAACGAAGTGCGTCGTCAACGTGGTTGTGTGACATTCGGTAGGAGTCGATGATGCTTTCCGAAAGCTCGTGAATACCGGAACCAAGAATCCAAGCGAAGTCTTCGGCTGGGTCAGAAACGCGAAGCGTGCTCCAACCAAGAACGCCGGAAACCTGATCATCAAGAGTTAGCAGGGTCTCACCATTTAATCCGCCGTGAATCACGGTTGGCTTGAATCGGAAAAGGCTGGTGTCTTCAAGCGCTTGTTCCCAGCGAGACAACAAAACTGATGGAACTTTTCCGGTCGCAGCAAAACGATCAAGCTCGGCTACACGTCCGCGAACTATTTCAACTGGTTCAAAGGTTGCCAAGTGTGCTTCTTCGATGATTGCGGTATCAAGATTATGAATTGCGGCAATTGCCTTCGCGATGCTTGATGACAGCGCAGTGTCGGCCCCAACGGTGGTGATGTCGGTCTGGTTTCCGTAAATGAATTCAAAGACCAGTGCGCGGTTTCCCTTTTCGTCTTTGGTTTCACCAACCAAATTGGTGATCTTGAACGGCAGGCGCATGCGATCAACCTTGGTCAGGGTCTTGAGAGCGCGAAGCTCAACATCTTGCTCTGCCCCCGCTGTTTGCGTGTTTGCAATCCGCACTACGTAGTGTTCGCCGGTGGTGGCGGTTAGCAGCGCGGTATCAAAAGCGCCATTGCTGCCTGAAGAAAGGCCCTTTACGTCAACGAAGTTCAGGTGCGGAACCGCGGCTTTAGCAAGCGCGGCTAAAATCAAGGGAGATCTGGCCATGAAAATTAGGTTAGACAGAAACACAGCCTTAGCCATGTACCGCCACGCGAACAGAGAAGCCATGAATGATGTTTTGAGCCTGCCACTGGCTCGTTCAGCCGTGGATCGCGATTACCTGTCTCGCTCCAAGCCAGATCTATTTGCAACGCTTGCCGCTAAGCCAACGACCAAGATTTTGCCGGTGTTCGACGGCAAGGTTTTGCTTACCGGATCGGCCAAAGATCCGCAGCCGGAACTCAAGCTGTTTAGCCCGCAAGAAATTCCTACCTTTATCTATCGCGCCTACCTGGGTAAAACTATCGGTGCTCAGGAATTACCGGATGGCTCGGCAATTTTTTTGCAGGTGCTTGATCAGGATGCGGCAAATGCGATTGAACCTAACACCGATAACTGGCATGTGTTGCGCAGGACAGGCGCAGGACTCAGTGATTTGGGTGCCGGAATTTACGCGCAGGGTTTGGCGCTTTATAACTGGAACAAGACTCATGGCTTCTGCCCAAAGTGCGGAACCGCAACAGAAGTTGCGCAGGCCGGTTGGGTAAGAATTTGTCCGGTTGATAAGCACGAGGTTTATCCGCGCACGGATCCGGCAATCATTGTGAGCGTGATTGATGACCAGGACAGAATCTTGCTTGGATCACAAGGGGTTTGGGAAGAAAATCGGTGGTCGATTCTTGCTGGCTTCGTTGAGGCGGGGGAGTCACTTACCGCTGCGGTGATTCGCGAGATCTATGAAGAGTCCGGTGTGCGCGTAGTTGAGCCGACCTATCTGGCCAGTCAGGCCTGGCCGTTCCCTTACTCATTGATGCTTGGCTTCACCGCCAAAGTTGATCCGCGTCACGCGCAAGCGGTGCCAGTTCCAGACGGCGATGAAATTGAAAAGCTGCGTTGGTTCAGTCGCGAAGATATTGAACGCGAAGCAAAAGACCTATTGCTGCCGGGTCGCATGACAATTTCACGAGTGATGATTGAACACTGGTACGGCGACACAATTATTTCTGCAACTGAACATGGTTTGACTTAATTGCAAGCTGAAGCACTACTAGAAAATCTTGATCCGGAACAGCGCCAGGCTGCCGAGTCCCTAGTTGGCCCTACTTGCATTCTTGCTGGTGCGGGTACTGGAAAAACTCGCACGGTCACTCACCGCATCGCCTACGGAATTTCAAAGGGTTATTACTCGGCTAATCGCGTGTTGGCGCTTACCTACACCAATCGCGCAGCCGGCGAACTTCGCGCGCGCTTGCGCCAACTTGGTATTGGTGCGGTATCGGTAAAAACTTTTCACGCTGCAGCGCTTTCACAATTGGAATTCTTCTGGCCGCAGTTTGCTGGTGTGCCGGCGCCATCGGTGTTGGAATCAAAAGCTCGATTAATCTCTAAGGTTGCCGACGAAGCCAAGATTCGTTTAGATGCCGGAGCGCTACGTGATTTTGCCGGTGAGATCGAGTGGCGCAAGTACTCAATGCTGAGCATGGCCGATTACGCGGAAATCGCAAAGTCACGACCAAAAGTTGCCGGATTAAGCCCTGCCAAAAATCTTGAACTCCAGCAGGCCTACGAAGACGCCAAGATCAAGTCGCAAAAAGTTGATTGGGAAGACGTGCTGGTGCTGACTCTCGGCATGCTTCGTGCCGAACCGCGCGCGCTGGCTCACGTGCAACAGCAATATCGTTTCTTTACTGTTGACGAATACCAAGACATATCTCCGCTGCAGCACGCGCTGCTGGATACCTGGTTGGGAAATCACTCTGATCTGTGCGTGGTTGGCGATCCAAATCAGACCATCTATTCGTTTACCGGTGCTACTTCAGAGTTTCTACAGAACTTTGGCACGCGTTACCCGGATGCCAATGTGATTCAACTGACTCGCAACTATCGATCGACTCAACAGATTGTTTCGTTTGCTAACCGCTTGACCACCGATTCAAGCGTGGTTGATCCGCTGCGTTCAGAAGGTGAAGTTGGCCTGGCACCGCGTTCGCTTTCATTCGCAACCGTAGCTGATGAATGTGCCGCATTGGCATCTTCGATTCGCACCAAGCTGGATCAGGGAGTCAAGCCAAGTGACATCGCGGTTCTGTATCGCGTGAACGGGCAGTCAGAGGCCATCGAGCACGCACTTACTCAAGCCGGAATTGACTATCAGGTTCGCGGTGGTGAGCGATTCTTCAATCGCCCAGAGGTGCAGAATGCAATTCGAGCAGTGCGCGCTGAGGCAGTTTCACCAACAGACAAACCGCTTTATCAAGCGGTAACCGATATCGTTCGCTCACTTGGTTGGCAGACGCAGCAACCAGCCGAGAAAGGTTCGCCTCGCGAAAAGTGGGAGTCACTAAATTCCTTCTTGGCGATCACAGAAGAACTAGCCGAGGGATCCACGATTGCCGACTTTGCCAAAGAACTTGATGAACGGCAACGCTCACAGCACGAACCAGTTAAGGCAGCGGTAACGCTATCAACAATGCACGCCGCAAAAGGGCTTGAGTGGGACTTGGTATTTGTTGTGGGACTTACCGAGGGCTACTTGCCTATTACCTATGCCCAAACTGAAACAGAGATTCGTGAAGAGCAGCGATTGCTTTACGTGGCACTAACTCGTGCCCGCAAGGAGCTGACCCTGTCTTGGGCGCGACGAGATGCAAACTCAACTCGCGATCGCGAACCGTCTAGGTTCCTGGCACTACTTGCCCCGCGCGTTTAGCAACCGCAAGCCTTGTGCTTGGGCCAAACGAATTCGGTGATTTCACCCGAATTTAAATTCATTCGGTAGCCACTCAGGTTCTCTTCACTAAGTTCAAAGCCGGCAACCTTGTCAATTCGCGCCAGAATCTTTTGAATCACAACACCGGCTGCAAAAAGTTGACTGGCTGAGTCATCAAATTTCTTTTGACTGCCAATCAATTGACTAGCCAGTACCGGCCAGTTGCCATCTTGATCGGTGCGCATGTTTTCTAAGCAAAATAGGCAAGCGGTTTGACCCGGAATAATCATTGGGCTGATGGATGCGTATTCGGTGTCAAAGCTCACCGCGATGTGTGGCACGTCGCGATTTACCCAGTGAGAGTATCGGCGTGGCTCAATTGCCTGCTGAACTATCAATACCGCGCAATCAATTTTTTGTAATTGCTTTTCTAAAATCTTTTTGCCCGTTGAAACTACGGCCTTGTTTGGCGATGCGGCCAACATTGTTCGCAGTGCATCTATGCGAGGGCGGCCAAGTAGTTGACTTGGGTAAGCGGTGGGCCCAAGGTCGGCTCGCAGTACTTGTTGTTCATCGTGACTGATTAGCTGGCCAACACCGGCGGCGGCCAACCCTTGGGCAATTGCCAAACCGGTGCGAGAAATATCTTCAATATGAATTGACCGTCCGGCTCTGCCAATCAAAACGGCCTCTCCATCCACCGCGTGCACCAAACTGGCACGAATGATTTCGGCAAATGCGCCGGCAACAAAATCCGAAGTCAACTCAACTTTTGATTTAAGTTTTGGATTCTCGGCTAGCATGACTTTCCCCACCTGCTCTAGAACCGAATCGGAATCGGCTTTACTCAGACCCAGCTCTTTGCTGA
>CAZWHL010000011.1:0-5519 GCA_964633625.1 uncultured Rhodoluna sp. | reverse complement strand
GGCTTATTCAGAAAGCAGGTCGCGCAAGGCTTGATCAAATGCGTCTGGCAACTGCCCAGCTTCGCGCAATTTAGAAATCAATGCAGCCGGGTTTTCAATATCGGCACCACTTGGAACCAGGTCCGGGTGATCCCACAGCGCATCACGCTTTTCAATGCCAACCGCAGCTCCAACTTCGCGCCACATGGAAGCAGCCTCGCGCAAGCGACGAGGTCTAAGTTCCAAGCCCACCAAAGCGCCAAAGGTTAGTTCGGCAGGGCCACCGGTTGCTCTGCGGCGACGCACTGCCTCGGCAATTGCTGCGGCTCGCGGCATGCGACGGGTTGCTTCTTCGGTAACTACATCCACCCAGCCTTCGATCAATGCCAGCAGGGTTTCAATCGATGCAAGTGCCGCGCTCTGGTCATCGGTGCGATCTGCAATGAAAGCACCTGACTCCAGTGCAACTCGAAGCTCGTCTGGATTTTCTGGATCAAAGTCTTCTGCAATTTCTGAGATGCGAGAGTTATCGATTGAAATCTCAGACGCATACTTGGCGATTTGTGAAACCACCGCGTCACGCAACCACTTGCTGTGCTTGAACAATCGCACGTGGGCCATCTCGCGAATTACAAGATAGATGTAGGCCTGATCGCGTTCAATTTCAAGACCCTTTACAAAGCCTTCAAGATTTTGTGCAATGAATGCCGCGCGTTGATCCTTGAACAGCGGCAAGCCAATGTCTCCACCGGTTAGCACCTCGTGCGAAAGCTTGCCAAGGGCCTGACCAAGTTGCATCGCGAACAACGCACCACCGGCAGACTTCATTACGCCACTGGCGTTGCCCAAAATTTCTTGAATTTCTTCTGGTGCGTTCGCGGTTAAGTTTTCACTTAGCGCCTCGCTCATGCGATTCGCGACCGGCTCGCTTAGGGCCTGGAATAGTGGCATCGCATCGGCAACCCAAAGTTCACGAGATAGCAATTTAGGTTCGCCAACCAGTTCCGGAATTGCGGTTGATTCGTTCAGCCAAAGCGAACCAATAACAACCGCATCTTGAATGCTCTTACGCACTGAATCGGAAATCGCAAAGCTGCCAGAACGTGCAATCGCCTTAGCCTGGGTGGTCGCCAATTCCCAATTGACTCCGGCTTCCGCGCCCTGCGCTTGTAGCGAACTCATGGCCCGCTTAATTTGCTCCAACATGGCTGCCATTGCGGCTGGGTCTTTTGCAAGCCCTGCTGCCTCGGCCAGTTGTTCTGGGTCAATCGGGCCTTCACGGTTCAAAAAGTGGCGCATCAAAGCCTCGAAGTCATCGGGGTTCATGCCGGCCTGGCCGCCCGGGTTCTGGTTATCGTTCATCTGCGTCCTTACCTACTAAGACTAATCACGCTTAGGCTTAAGCCATTCCTGTGAATGTAGTGAGGGCCCCTTTGAGTTACAACACCGATTTTGATGCGCGTGCGAAATCGAAGTCACGTAGATCAGTTGGTTTGGCGTTCCTGGTGCTGGGAATTGGATCACTGTTGGCGGTTTGGTCGTTTCCGACTCCCTACGTAATCGAACAGCCGGGTCCTGCTTATAACGTTCTAGGCACCGATAGCGGCAAGCAGATCATCTCTGTTGAAAATGCAACCAGCTATGCCACCTCAGGAAGTCTTGATCTGCTAACCGTGCAGATTGCTGGGAATCGTTCCAAGACACCAAGCTGGTTGGAAATCTTGAACGCTTGGATGGACCCATCTAAGAGCGTGGTTCCGATTGATGAAATTTTTCCGGCCAATCAAACCGTAGAGCAATCAACCGCCGAGAGCACAGCGATGATGGAGCAGTCTCAGCAAGAGGCAATAGCGGTTGCGCTGAAAAACTTGGGTTACCAGGTTCCGGTGCAGTTGTACGTAAGCGAAGTCACCAAGAACTCACCTTCGAGCGGCCAGATTGTGGCTGCTGACTTTGTGCAAAAAGTAAATGGGGCCAAGGTTGCCACCATTGAAGAACTTCGCCAAAAGGTTAATCAATACGACGGCAAAAATCCGCTAACCGTTGAGTTGCTGCGTAATGGTGAACCAAAGACTTTCTCCATCACTCCAAAGAAAGATGAGACCGGCGCCTACCGAATCGGAATCATGGTGGGTTACAAATATGACTTCCCGGTAAAGGTGAAGCTTGAGCTTGCCGATGTAGGTGGCCCGTCTGGGGGAATGATGTTTGCTCTTGGTATTTACGACAAGCTAACCCCAGGTCAATTAACCGGTGGCAAGGATATTGCCGGTACGGGAACAATTGATGGTGCCGGTGTGGTTGGACCAATCGGAGGTATTCAACAAAAGATGTTTGGTGCAAGGAAAGCTGGGGCGCAGTTCTTTTTGGCGCCAAAAGATAATTGCAGTGAAGTGGTGGGGCACATTCCCACTGGCTTAAGAGTATTCAAGGTCACCAACTTTAAAGATGCCCTAACAGCGGTAGAGTCCATCGGCAGTGGAGCCGATCTTTCTGCGCTACCAACCTGCACCACCAAATAGCAACAGGAGAACCATGAGCAATAGCAACGCAACCACTAATCGTGTGCCTGGACGTAATGGATCACCGGCAAGAATTGCCACGCTTATTGTGGTTGTGCTTGGTGTGGCAGCGCTAGGTCTGCTTGGCGTTTACACCGATCTGCTGTGGTTCGGACAACTTGGCTTCGGCTCTGTTTTCACCACCCAGATCATTGCGCAGGCATCGGTGTTTACTGCTGGTGCAATTGTGGTTGCGCTGCTGGCCTGGACCGGTTTCTACATTGCATATCGCACTCGACCTATCTATTTGAAATTTAGTGATGAGCGTGACCCGTTTGCCGGTTACCGAATTCTGCTTGACCAATTGCGCAAAGTAATCATGATTGGTTTGCCAATCGTGCTTGGTGTGCTTGGTGGAGTTGCCGCCGCTTCGCAGTGGAAGCTCGTGCTCACCTGGTTGAATCGCACCTACACCGGTCAGGTTGATCCGCAGTTTGGTCTTGATATTTCTTTCTACCTATTTGATTTGCCATTCCTTACGGCACTGGTTGGCTACCTTTCTGCAGCGGTACTTATCGCCGGCTTGGTTGGCGCAGCAGTGCACATGATTTACGGCAACATTCGTTTCAACGGTCGTGACACCAAGGTGGCGAAGGCGGCACGCATTCAAATTGCAGTTTCGGTTGCAATCTACTTGCTGCTGCAGGGCGCAAGTCTTTGGCTTGATCAGTACTCAACAATGACCAGCTCAAGTGGTCTCTATACCGGAGCAACTTTCTCTGATGTCACCGCAAGGATTCCTGGCTTCCAAATCATGGCGCTGATTTCTATTGTGGTTGCCGTGCTGTTCCTACTCACTGCTTTCATCGGTCGCTGGCGCATCTCAGTAATGGGTACCGCACTTATGGTGATTAGCTCAATCGTGCTTGGTGGGCTTTACCCATGGATTGTGCAGACCTTCCAGGTGGTACCGAACGAGCGCACCCTTGAAGCCGAATACATAAAGCGCAACATTGAGGCAACCAGAGATGCATATGGTCTGGATGCTGTTGAGTCTTTGGACTACCAAGCAAGCACCGATGCCGCTGCGGGCGCGCTTCGTCATGACGCAGAAACCACCGCGAACATTCGCATCATTGACCCTGCGTTGGTAAGCGCATCTTTCAAACAGCTTGAACAGTACAAGCAGTACTACAGCTTTGCTCAGCATCTAGATGTTGATCGCTACACAATTGACGGTAAGACCCAAGACACCGTAATTGCAGCTCGTGAATTGCAGCAATCTGGTCTTGGAGATTCGCAGTCTTGGTACAACAACGTGATTGTTTACACTCACGGCTATGGTGTGGTTGCTGCCTACGGAAATCAACGCTCTAGTGAGGGCCAGCCGGTTTTCTTGCAGAAGGGTATTCCTTCTATCGGTTCGCTTGGAAAATATGAACCGCGCATCTACTTTGGTGAAAACTCACCGGCTTATTCAATCGTTGGTGCAGCCCCAGGTAAGCAACCTCGCGAGCTGGACTATCCAGCCGGTGATGGTCAGGCCGACCAAACCTACACAACCTTCAATGGCAACGGTGGACCAAAGCTAGACAACATCGCCGCGCGCTTGGCCTATGCATTGAAGTTCCAGAGTGAGCAGATTTTGCTTTCGGATGCAATCAGCAACGATTCGCAAATTCTTTACAACCGCGATCCACGTTCTCGTGTTGCCGCGGTTGCCCCTTACCTAACTCTCGACAGCGATACTTATCCGGCCATAGTAGATGGGCGAGTGGTTTGGATTGTTGACGGCTACACAACTTCGAACAACTACCCATACTCGCGCTCTGAAAACTTGAGCCAGGCAATTGCAGACAGCGGAACCGGAAACACTTTTGCTCGTGGCTCTGTGAACTACATTCGCAATTCGGTGAAGGCAACCGTTGATGCATACGACGGTAGTGTCAAGCTTTACGCGTGGGATCAGAAGGATCCAATTCTTAAGACCTGGTCAAAGATTTTCCCAAACACGATTAAGTCGATCAAGGATATGTCTGGAGATCTTCTAAGTCACGTTCGTTATCCAGCCGATTTGTTTAAGGTGCAGCGTGCGGTGCTTGGCGCGTATCACGTTAGCGATCCAGGTTCTTTCTACTCACAAGAAGATGCATGGATGACCCCGAACGATCCGGTTACCGGAAACAGCATCACCAACGGTTCGCTGCAGCCGCCGTACTACTTGACCATGCAGGTGCCGGGCACCAAGGCGCCGGCGTTCTCGCTGTATACAACCTTCATTCCGAAGTCCACCGGTGAGTCAAGCCGAAACGTTTTGAAGGGCTACCTAGTTGCTGATTCCGATGCTGGAAATGTTGCCGGTCAGGTTTCACCAAACTACGGAAAGTTGCGCTTGCTTACTTTGCCGGCCAGCACAATCGTGCCGGGCCCGGGTCAGGTGCAAAATGCATTCAGCACCGATGCCGAGGTTGGCCGATTGCTGAATATCTTGCGACAGGGTTCCACCCAGGTGCTCAACGGCAACTTGCTAACTCTGCCAGTTGGTGGTGGCTTGCTTTACGTGCAGCCGGTTTACATTAAGTCAACTGGTGAGACCAGCTTCCCGTTGCTTAAGAAAGTTCTAGTTGCATTTGGTGACAAGATCGCTTTCGAAGACACATTGAATGGTGCGCTCGATGCACTATTTGGCGGCAACTCTGGAGCCAGTGCCGGCGATGGAACTGCAATTGATGTGCCAACTAAACCGGGTACGCCAAACGCACCAGCAACCAGTAATTCAGCCAAATTGAAGCAGGCACTTCAGGCAGCGCGAAATGCGATGATCGCAAAGGAAAGCGCAATGGCCAAGGGTGACTGGACTGCTTATGGAAAAGCAGATGCTGCCCTCAAGGCGGCGCTTGATGCTGCACTTGCCCTGACTAATTAATTTGATCGCTGAATTAATCGGGGGTTTTCGAGGCACCGACTCGCGTGATACACTGGTACTACCGACGCGGGGTGGAGCAGTTCGGTAGCTCGCCGGGCTCATAACCCGGAGGT
>CAZWHL010000010.1:33947-36993 GCA_964633625.1 uncultured Rhodoluna sp. | reverse complement strand
ATGGTACTGCAAGGGTGACCTTGTGGGAGAGTAGGACACCGCCGGACTTAATTTAACAAAATGGCCACCTTTCGAGGTGGCCATTTTGGTTTAACTTGCATTCGCTCATGGGCGACTGTTGGTTTACGAGGCATTTGTAGAATGCTTACAGGAGATAAATATGCGTGAACGTGATTCAGGGCAGGGTTCTGGCCGAGGAGGTCGGGATCGTCGTCAAGATGCACCAAGTGGTAGAGGTGCAAAATCACGCGATTCGCGCCCCGCTTGGCAACAACGCGTAGCTCGACCGATCGACTACGACAAGCCAAAGAGCCCCCCAATTCCCGATGAGATTACTGAAAAGGATCTTGAACTGGGTCTTCGCGTGCAGCTAAAAACTTTGACACCAGAAAATGCGGAAAAGGTGGCCCGCCATTTGGCGATGGTTAGCATTCTGCACGACCAGGACCCTGAGCTCGCTCACAAGCATGCACTTGCGGCTGCCGAGCGTGCGGGGCGAATTGCAATGGTGCGTGAAACTGTAGGTGTTACAGCCTATGGCGTTGGCGATTTTGCATTGGCCCTTCGCGAACTTTTGACTTACCGCAGAATTTCTGGTTCGAATGACCAAGTGCCGTTGATGGTTGACTGCGAACGCGGCCTTGGTCGCCCGGAACGCGGTTTGGAATTGGGCCGAGAGGTAGATCGAACCACACTTTCACCTGAGGTGCGCGTGAACTTGGCAATAGTTATGTCAGGTGCTCGACTTGACCTGGGTCAGAATGATTTGGCTCTTGCTGAATTGCAGATTCCTGAGTTAAATCCGGAAAAGGTTTTTGATTATTCGGCTCCGTTGTTCCACGCCTATGCCGAGACTCTATCGGTGTTGGGTCGTGATGAGGAATCGAAGCGTTGGCGAAGTTTGGCCGAGCGAGCAGAGCAGGCATACTCGGGTTACAACGAGCCTGAGGACGAAGTTTTTTCTGTGTTGGAAGAAATAGAGATTCCAGAATATGTAGAGAAGCCACGCGAACGTGATGAAGTTAGTCGCGATCGTGGGCCTAGAGGCCGCGATGCAACAGAGCGTGGGCCATGGAAGCGAGAGGCAAGAGATGACCGATAAAGCAAACGACAAGCCTGAAGCAAAGGCGGCAAAACCTGCCGCTGATAAGTCAGTTGCAAAAGAGCAAACATCCGCAGAGTCTGCGGAAAAGAAGTCCGCTGCTAAAGAGCCGGTAGCCCCAGCGCCTGTGGAGAAAAAGCGCCCGTCGCTTGAGGAGATTCGCAAGTCTCGAAACACATTTGGGGGCAGCGGCGCTTTTGGTGGCGGCAAGATTGGTGGCGGAAACAGCCGCGGCAAGGGTGGCGGTTTGACTCGTCCGGGTGGAAGTGCCCGCGGTCGCTAGGCGATCGAAGTTTTTGCTCAGGCGAGCCTAAAGACCGCTTCGAATAATCTTTGATGAATTGAATCTCTGAATATGTTTGGTAAGAAGAACGCAACCATTTGGGGCAAGTATGACACTTTGCTTTGTGATCTAGATGGCGTTATCTATGAAGGAACCGACGCAATCTTTGATTCGGTTGAGACCGTCAACGCCATCATTTCAAAGGGGATTCCGGTTGGTTATGTCACCAATAATTCGTCGCGTAGGCCGGAAACCATCGCAGCTCAGCTTGCCGGTTTTGGAATTCAGACCGCCCCGGAAAATATAATTGGTTCGGCGAAGACGGGTGTAGATATTTTGGCCACGCTGATTCCGGCTGGCGCAAAAGTCTTGGTAGTTGGCGGCGAGGGGCTGCGTTCACGCGTTGTAGAGGCTGGTTTTGAACTAGTTAAGAGTTCTGACGAAAATCCCGCGGGAGTTATTCAAGGGTTTGATCCGAGTGTTGCTTGGAATGACCTTGCCGAGGCTTCATACTCGATTTCCAATGGAGCCAAGTGGGTTGCCACCAATCAGGACTGGACCATTCCGCGTGAAAAAGGTATTGCCCCTGGGAATGGAACCTTGGTTTCAGCTGTGCACACTGCGGTTGGGCAGTTGCCGATTGTGGCGGGTAAACCAGAGCCGGCAATTTTCAATACTGCGGTTGAGCACTTTGGCGCTGAGCTTGCAATGTTCGTTGGCGACCGTATTGACACGGATATTCGAGGTGCAAATCGTGCCGGGATATCATCGGTGTTGGTAATGACCGGCATCAGCACTCGCAAAGAGGTTCTGGGCGTAAAGGCTGAAGATCGCCCAACCTACATCATTGAGACCATGGCTGAGTTGTTGAGAGACTATGACCAGCCAAAAAAGACCAAACACGGCTATTCCTGCAAGGGCGCAGAGGTTGAGCTACTTGGTAATAAAGTCATTGTGACGCACGGCGACCCTAAGAGCATCGGTGCATTGAGGGCAGCATGCGCTGTGATCTACAACTCGGAAACCCCAATTTATGCGCTGGATGTAGAACCCTCGCTTTACGAATAGGCTTGAGATATGTCTGAAGATCTAACCCAGCAGGTAAAAGAAGAAGTTGCTCGAGTATCGGCTTTGCCACTTGAGGAGCAACCAGCGGCATTCGCGGCGATTCGCGACCAGCTAGAGCGCACCTTAAATTCAGACGAGGATAGCAGTTCTTCAAACCGGAGCGAATAAGTGCGCATAGACGCAATCTCGATTTTTCCGGATTATTTCAAGGCACTGGATTTATCGCTGTTAGGCAAAGCTCGCGAAAAAAACTTGATTGACCTTCGCGTTCGCGATCTGCGCGACTTCACTTTTGATAAGCACAAGACTGTAGACGACAGCCCCTATGGCGGCGGCGCCGGAATGTTGATGAAGCCTGAACCGTGGGGTTTGGCCTTTGATGAGATTCTTCCGGAAGATGGAAATTGCACCGTTATTTTTACTTCGCCGGCCGGGGAGCAATTCAAACAGGCTACCGCTCATGAATTAGCGGAATTAGATCACCTAGTTTTTGCCTGTGGTCGTTATGAGGGAATTGATCAACGTGTGGTTGATTACGCCGAGACCAAGGCGAAGGTTCGCTTAATTAGCCTTGGTGATTACGTTTTGAATGG
>CAZWHL010000010.1:0-33847 GCA_964633625.1 uncultured Rhodoluna sp. | reverse complement strand
CAAACCATTTACTACTTACCCGTTGTTGACCTGCGCGCAGTAACAGAAGGCGATACAAAAATGCACATTCTTGACTCAGTAGACGCAGCGTCACTTCGTTCAGACATTCCTGAGTTCCGCGTTGGTGACACCGTGAACGTTCACGTAAACATCATCGAAGGTAACCGCAGCCGTGTTCAGGTTTTCAAGGGAATTGTTATTCGTCGTTCAGGCGAATCAGTTCGTGAAACCTTCACCGTTCGCAAGATTTCTTTCCAGGTTGGCGTTGAGCGTACTTTCCCAGTTCACTCACCAGTAATCGAGAAGATCGAAGTTGTAACCCGTGGTTCAGTTCGCCGCGCAAAGCTTTACTTCCTTCGTGATCTTCGTGGCAAGAAGGCAAAGATTCAGGAAAAGCGCGACAACGCGTAATTCCTAAAACTTTCATAAAAGCGCTTAGCCTTTTAATATGACAGACCTAGGGCAGTTTGAAAGCCCAAGCAGAAAAGCACCACGCAGCCGCAGCAAGTGGCGTCGATTTAGAAAAAACATTTTCGTTTCATTCTTTATTGACCTACTAGTCATTGCCGGAACAGCGTTGGTGCTTTCTCTTTTAATCAAGACCTTCTTGCTTCGTTCATTCTTTATTCCATCTGAATCAATGATGAGCACTCTGCACATTGACGATCGAATCATCGTCAACGAGCTTGTGCCAGATGTTATTCCGCTACAGCGAGGTGACGTAGTGGTATTCAAAGACCCAGGGGGGTGGCTTGGATCAGTTGATCAGACTCAACTAGACCCAATTACGGCCGCTACAGACTGGGTGTTATCTGCATTTGGAATAACTGCTCCTGACAGCAGTCAGCACTTGGTGAAGCGAGTTATCGGTGTTGGTGGTGACCACGTGGTTTGTTGTGATGCCGACGGCAAGTTGACTATCAATGGCGTGGCAATCACCGAAAAATATCTTGATGCGGGCAAGCACCCATCAGACATGAACTTTGACGTGACCGTTCCAGCGAATTCTTACTGGGTGATGGGAGATAACCGCGATGGTTCGGCTGACTCGCGTTTTCATGCTGATCTACCTAGCAAGGGGTTTGTTGGTAAAGAATTTGTGGTTGGTCGCGCGTTCGTTTTGACTTGGCCGTTCAATCACTTCACCTGGTTGGATAACTATCCAGATGTCTTTAAAAAAGTACCCAAGCCTTGATCTAGAAAATGAATTGTGGGCCAAAGGCGCACGGTTCGTTATTGGCATGGACGAGGTTGGTCGCGGGGCGATCGCTGGTCCGGTTGCTGTAGGCGTTGCAATTCTTGATAAGCAATCGGAGAGCTCTCAATTGCCATGGCCGGAAAAACTTTGTGATTCCAAACTGATTAGCGAAAAAGTTCGAAACGAAATCGTTGGCCCGGTCTCAGAGTGGGTCTCTGGATCGGCTGTAGGAATGGTTTCAGCGGCCGCCATTGATGAGCGCGGAATCGTTGATGCGTTGGCAACTGCAGGTTCGTTGGCGCTGGCACAAATTTTTGAAGACCAAGGTCTTCGCCAAGAAATTATTCGCGATGGAGCGGTAATCATCCTGGATGGTTCTCATAACTGGCTGGGCCCTAAGGCCAGCGGCATTGACGTGATGGTGAGAACTAAGGCAGACCGTGACTGCGTATCGGTGGCTGCTGCATCAGTAATCGCCAAGGTAGCCCGAGACAATCTGATGATTGAGTTGAGTAGATCGGTGTCTGAATTTGGGCTGGAAGGTCACAAGGGGTACGCATCGGCTAGCCACATTGAGGCCGTGCGCCGGCTGGGACCCAGCGAACATCACAGAGTTACCTGGTTGACCAAAATTTTGGCCGGTGGCGATGATGCGATTGGCGAACAGGTGCCGGCGGGGGAATAGACTTTTGGCAATGGACGAGAACGAATTCGAAGACTACGACAGAGAAGCAGAGCTTGCTCTTTATCGCGAATACCGCGACGTGGTAGGCACATTCAAGTATGTTATCGAGACCGAGCGTCGCTTCTATCTGGCCAACGAAGTTGAGCTACAGCGCATAGACACAGTAAACGATTTTTACTTTGAACTGAATATGAAAGATGTTTGGGTCTGGGACATCTATCGCACCGATAGATTCGTGCAGAGCGTCCGCGTTCTGACTTTTAAAGATGTGAACGTCGAGGAGCTAACTGGCGCTAGCTTCAACCTCCCAAAGGAATTTGCAGTAGGCGAGTAGCCACTTTTCCACAGTTTTTGCTTTTCCACTCAATTCACCATTTGGCGCGCACATCATTTGTGCATGGCTCAAAAACAAATCCTTGGCAAATACGGCGAAGACTTAGCCGCTCAATATTTGACTGATCGCGGTTACGAAATCGTAGAGCGAAATTGGCGGTGTTCAATAGGGGAAATTGATTTAGTTGCGTTTCACCATGGTCGCTTCATCTTCGTTGAGGTTAAAACTAGGAACGGAACTGCATTCGGGCACCCTTTTGAGGCGATCACCCAAGTTAAAGTTTCTCGGATGCGAAAACTGGTTGCTCAGTGGTGTAGCTCGAATCAAAAAGCCGGTGTAAAAGTGAGGCTTGATGCCATTGCGGTTTTAGTTAGCGGTGGACGAGTAGCGATAGAACACTTGAAGCAGGTGTTCTGATGTCAGGCAAGAAAATGTTGGCCAAGGCCTATGCGATCAGTCTGATGGGCCTTGCCGGAACAGTTATTGAAGTTGAATCTGAGATTTCTAGCACTTTACCGGGATTTGTTCTTGTGGGACTACCGGATGCTTCATTAAGTGAGTCCAAAGACCGCGTGCGTGCTGCGATTCAAAACTCTGGATTGAAAATGCCCGATCGCAGAGTGACGGTTAATCTTTCGCCCGCATCAGTCAAGAAGCAGGGGTCTAGTTTTGACCTAGCTATCGCGGCTAGCGTGATGGCAGCGGCAGGTGTTCTGAACACTGAATCGGTGGCGCAGTGGGTTCATCTTGGGGAGCTTGGCTTGGACGGTTCCGTGCGTAGGGTGACTGGAATTCTTCCGGCACTATTGGTTGCCAAGGCTGCTGGAATAAAGAAAGCGGTTGTGCCGCAAGCAAATTTTGCAGAGGCAAACTTGGTTGCGGGGATAAAAGTCGTGGCAGTGGAGCATTTTCAGCAGGTCGCCAAAATGCACGGATTGAGATCAATAGTTGGGCCGGCTAACTTTGCGACAAACCTAATTTCCAGCCCAGAAGTGTCGGCCGATGTTAGCGAAGAAAACAGTTTTCTGAGTCTTGATATGGCTGATGTGCTTGGCCAAGAAGATGCCGTCGAAGCTTTGATAGTTGCCGCCGCGGGAGGCCACCATTTACTGATGGTAGGGCCACCAGGAGCGGGAAAAACAATGATGGCGGAACGACTTCCAGGTTTACTTCCTGACTTGAAACTTGAACAAGCTCTAGAAACCACAGCAGTGGTATCGATTGCAGGTAATCGTCGAATCAATGAAGGTTCGCTTTTACTAAGGCCACCATTTGAAGCTCCACATCACACAGCCTCTGTTTCATCTTTGGTTGGCGGTGGCCTAGGCATGCCAAGACCAGGTGTGATTTCGCTGGCTAACAACGGAGTTCTATTTTTAGATGAAGCTCCCGAATTTCAAAAGCCCGTATTAGAGGCTCTGCGGCAACCGTTAGAGTCTGGCGAAGTAATAATTAATCGATCTGCCGGCACAGCGAAATTTCCGGCAAAATTTCAACTCGTCCTAGCAGCAAATCCTTGTGCCTGTGGAAATTCGGTTGGTACTGGAAAAGCCTGCCGGTGCACCGAGCAACAGCGTGACAAGTATCTAGCTAAACTTTCAGGTCCTCTTTTGGATCGAGTGGACATTCGGCTGCAAATACGAGCGGCAACACCTGCTCAAATGGCAATCGCACGAAGCGAGTTAAGCGCAAGCACAAAGGTAGAACGTAGTACGCAAGTTTTGCGAGAGCGGGTAGCAATTGCAAGGAACAGGGCGGAACGCAGACTTTCGGGAACACCATGGCAAACAAACTCTCAGGTTCCTGGACCATACCTGAGAAAGTATTTTCCAATTTCAAGTGGTGTTGTTGCGCGCCTGGAAAAGGCGTTAGATCAGGGACGAATAAGCATGCGCGGATACGACCGCTGCCTGCGAGTTGCTTGGTCAGTAGCAGATTTAGCTGGTCGCGAGTCGCCAAATGAATACGACATTGCCAGAGCTATCTTTCTTCGTGGCTCGGATTCACTAGTTGGTGGCGCTAATGGCTGATCTAAAAATTTCTATGAGTGATTTGCAGGCGATGCTTCCCGATGTGTCACAAGACAACCTAGAAGAGGTCTTCTCAAGAAGTGCATGGAGCGTTATTTGCGAACCAGGGGATGGGTTTGCCGGTTTTGTTGTTTCAAAAATTGGTGCTGCAGCGGCCCTTGAAGTCGAAGTGCAGGGTCTAACCAGCAATAACCTAAAGGCAAAATTACTGGCAGCTGGTGCAGGTGAGTCAGAGCTTGATGCTTTTGGCGTTTTTGAAAGGGCACATGCTGAAGCGCGCGAGCGATGGAAATCTAGAATCAGCCTGGAACGGATTCGCGTTGCTCTTTTCAAAATTACTAAGGTTGGTGGTTTTGTTATGGCACCCTCGGATCCAAACTGGCCGGAGCAACTGGGTGACTTGGACCTGCATTCGCCATTTGTGCTTTGGGTTCGGGGAAACAGTTCGGCACTTGGGAACCTGGAAAAATCGCTCTCTATTGTTGGGTCAAGAGGTGCAACCAGCTACGGCGAATTAGCAACCGACTTAATGGTGTCGGCATTGGTGCCCAAAGGTTTCTCAATCGTTTCCGGGGGTGCGTACGGAATCGATGGAATTGCACACCGATCGACTCTGGCGCTTCGCGGCAACACAGTAGCCGTGATGGCGGGTGGTCTGGATAAGTTCTACCCATCGGGAAACAGCGACCTGCTTAGGCGTGTTTCGCAAACCGGAGCCGTAATCAGTGAAGTTCCGCCTGGAACCATTCCAAGCAAGTGGCGCTTTTTACAGAGGAACAGGCTGATATCTGCTCTTGGTCATTCAACTCTGGTGATTGAAGCCAACTGGAGATCCGGGGCGCTAAACACTGTTTCTCATTGTGAAAGGTTGGAGCGGCCTATTTATGCAGTGCCGGGGCCAATCACCTCACCCAAATCTGCTGGAACGAATAAGTTAATTGCCGAAGGCCGTGCTCAATTAGTGGTTGACGGAGATGACCTACTTGAACATCTTGGCGAGTCGGTTCGATTTACTAATCAGGCAGAGCTTGACGGACTTGGTGCACTTGAAAAACGCGTCTTTGATGCACTTGGATACGACATTTTGGAGATTGCAGAGATTTGTAGTTCTGCCGGCCTTACCCGGGACGAAGCCAGGTTGGGGCTTGCCAATCTGGAATTAGACGGTTTAGTGCTGAGGCGTGACAACGCCTGGACCAAAAGCCAAACTACAGTTTGATATGTGGCTACGAGTTTCGAAAAGGCGATCGCAGGTTTTGAATCACACCTGGATGCCGGTCGCGGCTACTCTGTAAATACGGTTAAGGCTTACCTGATTGATGTTCAAGACCTTGCTGATTTCTTGAAAACGAAGAACATCGAAAATATTGATGATCTAAATCTGGAACATTTGCGTGATTGGCTCTGGCAAGCAACCCAGTCTGGATTAACTAAGACAACTATTGCACGCAAGAGTGCCGCCGTTCGATCATTCACTGCTTGGGCGTTAAAGAGTGGGCATACCGAATCGGATCCGGGGTTGCGCTTGCGTTCACCGAAAGCTAGCAGGACACTACCCAAAGTTGTTTCTCGCGAGAGCCTAGCTATGGTTTTTGAAACACTTCAGCAAAAAGCAACCGATGACAATCCGCAGGGCGTGAGAGATCTGGTTGCAGTTGAACTTCTTTATGCAAGTGGTGCGCGAGTGAGTGAGCTAGTTGGTTTGGATTTGGAAAGTATTGACTACAGCAGAAATATCATGCGTGTTATGGGAAAGGGTGCGAAAGAAAGAATGGTTCCATTTGGTCAACCCGCTCGAGATGCACTTGACCTCTGGATTCGAATTGCCAGGCCTACGTTAGCCACTGAAAAAAGTGGTCAGGCATTGTTGCTTAATTCGCGCGGGCAGAGAATTGGCGTTCGCCAGGTTTACAGTTTGGTTGCCAACTTATTAGAGGCCACGCCAACCGGTGCCGCCGGACCACACGCATTAAGACACAGCGCAGCAACTCACCTTCTGGACGGTGGGGCAGATTTGCGAGCCGTACAGGAATTGCTTGGCCATGCAAGTTTGGGTACCACTCAGATTTACACCCACGTTTCTATTGAGCGTTTACGCGCGGGCTATCAGAACGCACACCCAAGGGCGTAGCTAAGAGCCGACTTGGATTTAATCCACCAATCAGAACGAGAGGTGAGATGTACGCCCCGGCAATCCTTAGTGAGAAATGCAAGCAGGCTGCATTGGTGCAGTGGGGCAGATATGAGGAGTCGCCGCTACAGATAACACCTATTTGCTGCCCAGCAAACACCGCCTCACCCTTGGAGAGATCTGTGCAGGCTGGTTCGAATTCGGTTATGTAGCCATTTGGGTGCAGGATCGAGATAACTGGCCGCTGAGCCACCTTGCCGGCAAACCAGATTTCGCCGGAAGCTGGTGCCAAAACCGCCTGACCAGGTTTAACTAGGTAATCCACCCCACGGTGCCCCGCAGAATAGTCACTATTCGGTTGGCGATATTGATTTACCAGGCGAATTGGGGCTTCAAGCGGGGGATTCCATTCGCTTGAGGGTAGGGGTTGTCCACTAACAGCATCGGTTTGAAGCCAGACCATTAGCCCCATAGATATCAGGCAGGCCAGGGTAGATGTTCTTAGGTTTTTTAGCATGAGTTCAGGGTGGCTTAAGGGGCTCAAGCCCAGATAAACATTGAGAAAACGGTGGATAACCCCGGTATCCCGCTGCTAGACTGTCTGTTAGCGGCAAACTCGCGAAATCCCCAATTTGAGGCCTTCAAAAGCATGCCGACTTCGCGTGTCGAATCAGATTTACCTTTCACTCAGTCCGAAGTAATTTGGCGAAAGGGATCCGGCACCAGGTGTGTCAATCAACCGATTGAAACAGTAAAACTGAGTGGCGCCTTCGCGCGCCAAAAAAGGAGACACTGCTCATGGCAGTAGTAACAATCCGCCAGCTGCTCGACAGCGGCGTTCACTTCGGGCACCAGACCCGTCGTTGGAACCCAAAGATGCGTCGTTTCATTCTGACCGACCGTTCAGGCATCTACATCATTGACCTTCAGCAGTCACTTGCTTTGATCGACAAAGCATATGACTTCGTGAAGGAGACTGTTGCACACGGCGGCAGCATTCTTTTCGTTGGTACCAAGAAGCAGGCTCAGGAGTCCATTGCGACCGAAGCCCTTCGTGTTGGTCAGCCATTCATTAACCAGCGTTGGTTAGGCGGTCTTTTGACCAACTTCCAGACAATTCAGAAGCGTCTTTCACGACTAAAGGAACTAGAAGTCATGGACTTCACCGGTAAGACCAAGACAGGTCTAACCAAGAAGGAACTTCTTATCCTTCGTCGTGAGAAGGACAAGCTAGAGAAGGCACTAGGCGGTATCCGCAACATCACCAAGACTCCATCAGCGATCTGGGTTGTAGACACCAACAAGGAGCACCTAGCAATCACTGAAGCTAAGAAGCTTGGTATTCCAGTTATCGGTATCTTGGACACCAACTGTGACCCTGATGAAGTAACTATCGGTATTCCTGGAAACGACGACGCAATTCGTTCAGTTCAGTTGCTAACCCGCGTTATCGCAGATGCTGTTGCCGAAGGTCTTATCGCACGTCACTCAAAGCCAGAAGCAGCAGCTGAGCCTCTAGCTGAGTGGGAGCGCGAGCTTCTAGAGCAGAGCAACGCAGCAGCGGAAACCGCAACAGCAGCTGAAGCTGCAGTAGAGGAAGCAAAGTAAACATGGCAAACTACACAGCTCAAGACGTAAAGGCCCTGCGTGAGCGCAGCGGCGCCGGAATGATGGACTGCAAGGCAGCCCTTGATGAGGCAGATGGCAACCTAGATAAGGCGATGGAAGTTCTTCGCCTAAAGGGCCTGAAGGGTGTTACTAAGCGTGAAGGTCGCACAACCAGCAATGGTTTGATCGTGGCTCGAGTAAATGGAGGCACCGGTTACCTAATTGAACTTGCATGTGAGACAGACTTCGTAGCTAAGGCAGCAAAGTTCATCGAACTTGCTGACAAGGTTGCTGACGCAATCGCAGCTGCCGGCGCGACCACACTTGAGGCGGCACTTGCAGCTGATCTTGGCGGCAAGAGCGTTCAGGATGCAATCAACGATGAAGCCGCAATCATGGGTGAAAAGGTTGAGTTGCGTAAGGTTGGTTCTCTAAAGGACGCAGCGGTTGATGCTTACTTGCACCGCACCAGCAAGGACCTTCCGCCACAGGTTGGTGTTTTGGTTGCTTACTCAGGTTCAGACGCTGACACCGCTCACGACGTAGCAGTTCACATTGCTGCGTTCTCACCAAGTGTTCTTAAGCGTGAAGATGTGGATGCAGACGTAGTTGCAACCGAGCGTCGCATTGCGGAAGAAACCGCTCGCAACGAAGGCAAGCCTGAGGCTGCGCTTTCGAAGATCGTTGAAGGCCGAGTTACTGGCTTCTTCAAGGAGAACGTACTACTTGAGCAGGACTTCGCTAAGGACACCAAGCAGACCGTTTCAAAGGTTCTTGAGACCGCTGGCGTTACTGTTTCAGGCTTCCTGCGCTTCCGCGTAGGCGCCTAAGCTCAAATTTGAGAAAGGCTCGGCCGTTTTCGGCCGGGCCTTTTTTGTTGCCGCACCTAGGATAGAAGCAGTATCCAGCTCGATTCAGGAGGATCCAAGTGCCACAAAAAAAGCGCCGTGTATTGCTAAAACTTTCGGGTGAGGCTTTCGGTGGTGGCACTCTTGGTGTTAATCCGGACATCGTTGCAGAGATGGCTAAGGAAATTGCCGAAGGTGCAAAGCATGCCGAAGTAGCCATCGTTGTTGGTGGCGGAAACTTCTTTAGAGGTGCTGAGTTGTCTCAGCGCGGCATGGAGCGCTCGCGTGCCGACTACATGGGCATGTTGGGTACCGTGATGAACGCCCTGGCGCTGCAAGACTTTCTTGAGCAGGCTGGCGTGGACGTGCGTGTACAGTCTGCAATCACAATGTCGCAGGTTACTGAACCCTATATTCCACTACGCGCGATTCGACACCTTGAAAAGGGTCGCGTAGTAATTTTTGGTGCCGGTGCTGGCCTGCCTTATTTCTCAACCGATACCGTTTCGGCGCAACGAGCGCTCGAGATTAAAGCCGATGAAGTTTTGGTTGCTAAGAATGGCGTTGATGGCGTTTACACAGCTGATCCAAAGAAGGATCCAACTGCAACCAAACTTGAATCAATTACCTATCAGGATGCCCTGGTTCAGGGCCTAAAGGTTGTGGATTCCACTGCATTTAGTTTGTGCATGGACAACAAGATGCCAATGCGCGTCTTTGGCATGCAGGGCAAGAGCAATATCACCGATGCCATTAAGGGCAAGAAAATCGGTACGTTCGTTACAGCCTAAAGATTTCATAAAACAGGAGAACAAATGATTTCAGAAATTATTGCGACCGCTGGCGAGAAAATGGCGAAGGCCGTTGAGTCTGCCAAGGAAGACTTTGCCGGTGTACGCACTGGGCGCGCAAACCCTCAGCTATTTCAAAAGGTAATGGTTGATTACTACGGAACGCCAACTCCGCTTGGTCAGTTAGGTCAGTTGGCAAACCCTGAAGCACGCACAATCGTCATAACCCCCTACGACAAGGGCGCGCTAAAAGCTATTGAAGCTGCACTTCGCGAGATGCCAAATCTAGATGCTAACCCGCAGAATGACGGAAACCTTATTCGCATCACTCTTCCTGACTTAACCGAAGAGCGTCGCAAAGAATACGTGAAGCTGGTAAAGGCGAAAGCTGAAGATCACCGCGTCGTTGTTCGCAACTTGCGTCGTAAGGGCAACGACGATTTAGCCGCTCTAAAAAAGGATGGCGAAGCCGGTGACGATGACATTGCTCGTGCCGAAAAAGAACTTGATGCACTTACCAAGACTCACGTTGATGCGATTGATGAAGCGCTGAAGCGTAAAGAAGCAGAACTTCTAGAGGTTTAATTGTCAACTCCTTCAACCGGCGGCCGCAGTCTTTCTAAGTCTGTGGCTGTTGGCCTTTTGCTTGGCGCCGTCTTTCTGTTATCGGTGTTGATATACAAAGAACTTTTCATGCTGCTGGCAGCAGCAGCAGCCGGTGCCGGTGCGTGGGAATTGTCATCTGCACTTCGAATCAAGGGCTGGTACGTTCCTAGAGTTCCGGCAGTAGTTGGATCGGTCTTGATTATGCCGGCTGCTTTTTATGGCGGTGCGGAATTGCAATGGCTGGTTTCACTTTCAATCGTGGCGGCGCTAATTTTGTGGCGCACGGTTCACTTAATTTGGGAAGCACGAGAAGCACCGCGACAGGCAATCGCTCATACACTGCGCGATTTTGCTGCATCGGCATTTGTGGTTATTTATCTACCCCTGATGACGAGCTTCACAATGTTGCTACTCAGGCGCCCAGATGGTGCAAAGTGGGTAATCACATTTGTGGTAACTGTTGCGATGATTGACACTGCCGGTTACTTGGTAGGTCGTAAATTTGGCAGGCACAAGTTGGCACCGGGCGTGAGCCCAAAGAAAACTTGGGAAGGTCTCGTTGCATCGATTTCTGCCGGAGTTGTTTCTGCAGTGATTTTCACTCAGGTTTTTTGGCAGCTGGACTGGTGGGTGGGCATTCTGCTTGCTGCGGTGCTGTTGCTGGCAGCCGTGTTCGGCGACTTGGCAGAATCGCTAATCAAGCGCGATCTAGGCGTAAAAGACATGAGTAGTTTGCTGCCGGGACACGGTGGAGTCATGGATCGCCTGGATTCAATCTTGCCGTCCGCTTTGATTACCTATCTTTTCGCCCAAGCTTTCCTACCGCTTTAGAATTAGAACCGTGAGTTATACCTTTCCACTGGCAGCGCCAGATAAGCCTGGCTACGAGAAGTCCCAGGTTGATACTTTTATTGCTCTTGCCAGGGCTCAATACTCAAATGCCGACCAGGAAATTCTTCCGGCAAGTCAACTGAGAAACACAGAGTTTGATTTAGTTCACGGTGGGTACGAACTAAGTGCCGTAGATACGGCTATGGATCGCTTGGAAGATGCGTTTTCGGCTCGAGAAATTCGACGACAGATGCTACTAAGGGGAGAGCACGCAGTTACCGATCGCCTTGCAAGAATTTCTGAAATCGTGATGGGTCGTCTTGAGCGCCCAAAACGTAAGAAGTTTGCCAGTGTTGGGTTCTTACTTCGCGGTTACGACCGTAAGCAAGTTGATCAGCTTTGTGCCCAAATCGAGAATCACATTAAGTCAGGCAACCAAATTAATTTGAATTTGGTGCGCAGAGCTATTTTCAAAGCCAAGCGCGGTGGTTACGTGGAGAGCCAGGTTGATGCCTTCATAGATCGCGTCGTGGAGATCTTGCAGATCGAGAAAAATCGATAAATTCTGCCTTTCCCGGCCTGCCCTAGCAGGAGTATCGGTATTTCAGCTGGTTTATTGCTCTGGCGCATCAATCTAGCCCAAGGTAAACTGGAGTTTTGCGGATTGCGATTCACCGCGTGACGGAGGGCAACTGATGGGCAGATACGAGGCTGAGAGAACCACTCTCACGCACCGTATGGCTAAGGCTCTAGATGAGTCTTTGGCCCACACCCCTTTTTCCCGTCCAAGAATTCCGAAATTTAAAAAGCACGCTCTTCGTCCGGTGTGGGGATTTGTCTTTGCAGTTGGCTTTATTCTGGTCAGCATTGTTGATCCGTACTCCGGAACTATGGCAAGCGCCAACACAATGCAGGTTTATGACTATGAAACCGGTTCGCCGGAGCAAACCTATGGCTACGCCAGCACACAAAAAATTTCATACTCACGTGGTGGCTTCAACATCGTCACCGGTGACGATGCGGCAGCAATGTTCGTGGAGGCGGCCGGTGCGCCGGATCCTGGAACAGCGAAAGCGTATGCGCTTGGCCTACTGACTGCGATGAATTATGGCGACGATCAATATTCATGTTTGGTTAAACTTTGGGACCGTGAATCAAATTGGCGCCACACTGCTCGCAACCAGTCATCGGGCGCATACGGTATTCCGCAGGCGTTGCCTGGTACAAAAATGGCTACCGAGGGACCTGATTACCTGACCAATCCAGAGACGCAAATTCGTTGGGGAGTGAAATACATCAAGGGTCGTTACGGCTCACCTTGTGGTGCATTGGCGCACTCGGACAAGCTTGGTTGGTACTAATGCCTCGCAACAATCGCCCTAAGCGTTCCAGGCGATCGAGTGAGCCAGAAGAGTTGGATCTTTCTGCAGTCCGCATGGGAATTCGCCGGACTGAAATAAAGCGCGGCGTGGAGTACACAACTCAAACCAGTATTGGCGCCAATGCCGATGACGATAAGTCTTGGGTATGCCCACACTGCCATCAACAAATATCAAAGGGGCTCAGTCACATAGTTGCTTGGGATTCGGTTCGTGGCGTAGAAACTCGCAGGCATTTTCATAACGCCTGCTGGAATTCATTCCAGGGGCAACTGCTATGACCACACCGATAGAGATTCGTTCCGGAGTTGAGCTACCTGCGCTGCGCGAGGAGTTCACCCTAAAGACAGCCGATGGTTTGAATCTGGTTGGGGAGCTTGCGCTGCCGGTTGGTAAGACCGCTGTGGCTACTTTGATAACCCTGCATCCACTTCCAACTCATGGTGGATTCATGGATTCGCACATTCTGCGTAAGGCATCTAATCGCCTTCCCGAGCTGGCAAGTATTGCAGTGTTACGCTTCAACACCCGAGGCACCGAGTCACCTCGCGGCAAGAGCGAGGGAGTGTTTGGAGAGGGAGTTACCGAGCAACACGATGTTGAAGCCGCAATCGAATTTGCAAAATCTAGAAATTTGCCAAACCTTTGGCTGGTCGGCTGGTCATTCGGTACCGAACTTGCATTGAAGTATGGGGCAGATAAAGATGTCGTTGGTGCAATTCTGCTTTCACCGCCTTTGCACCGTGCTGGCGAGGAAGACCTTGATCGCTGGGTGGAAAATCCCAGGTCACTAGTTGCTCTGGTTCCCGAGTTCGACGATTATCTTCAGCCCGCCGAGGCTACTTCGCGTTTCGCCAAGATTACACATGCTGAGATTATCGGTGTGGATGGAGCCAAGCATCTTTGGGTAGGTGAGTCGGCCACAAAGCGAGTGCTAGATGAAATTGTTCGCCAGGTGAATCCGTCTGCGTATCCATTGCCAGATAGCTGGACTCCGAGTCGGTAGGTCTAGCGCAGTTCTTGATAGGGAACTAGCACCTGACGAATAATCAGGATAATCGATGCAGCGATTGGTATGGCAACTAGTGCGCCTAGAACGCCAAGTAAAGCACCACCGGCAAGTGCAGCAACCACTACAACAGCGCCGGGCACTTCTACCGCGCGACTCATAATCTTTGGAGTGATGATGTAGGCCTCAATCTGCATGTAGACCACATAGGTAACTGCAACAATAATCGCGGTAGTTGGTGAAACGCTTAGTGCAACAAGCGAAGCAATAATTGCTGAGGTCACAGATCCAACAAGCGGAATCAGGGCCAAGATAAACGCGATGAATGCAATCACAAGTGCGTATGGCACGCCGGTCACTGTAAGCAGAATGAAAACTAGAACCGATTGGATGATCCCGATGGTAACTTGGCTCATCACGTAGCGACCAACTGAGTTAGCGATTTGTTCGGAAAGGTCGGCGAATTTTTCACGCTTTGAAACTGCCACCAAACTGTATAGCCATCGCTTGAAGGATTCCATTGAAGCCATGAAGTACAGGCTCAAGATAATAACAATCAATGCTCCGAAAAAGCCGTTGAAAATTGAAAGTCCAACCTGAACAACACCGCCAAGCATCTTCGGCCAATTCGATGAATTCCCTAGGTAGGCGCCAGCGTTGCTAAGCGCGTCAGAAATTGCTCCGCCCAATTGCGAGTCAAGTTTGACGATTAGTGGAATTTCATTTACGCCAGATAGAAATGCCGGTGCAGTTTTTACGAAGTGCGCGGTTTGAGAGGCAAGGGTAGGAAATACTGCCGCAATAAGGAATGCGATTATCGCAAGCAGGGAGACCATCACGGTAAGAATTGCGTAGCGTCTGCGAAGTCCAAGCTGAGTGAGTTTCGCGACAATCGGCTCTAAGCCCAAAGCGATGAAAATGGATGCCGCCACATAGGTGATGATGTTTGCCAAAGTGGTTATTGCGCCGCCGATTACCAAAGCGGTAAGAACGCCCAGACCGCCTAAAAGACCAACCTGAAAGGCGTTAGATATTTTGAAGTTCCCCTGCATGCTCTCTAACCTATCCGCTTAACTTCAAGCCAGGGGAGATTGATTGCCGCCGGCAACCTGAAGCACGTTTCGAAGATTTCGTAGATAAACCTCAACCGATTCGCGCTCTGACTTGATGCGATCGAGCTCTGCCTTGGCGGTCGCAATTTGTAATTCCAATTGCTGTTGTGACTGAGCGGCAACGCTACGAGCCTCGGCCTCAGCCGCGGCAATTATTGCATCAGATTTTTTGCGGGCAGCGTCCGTTGTTTGTTGGTTGATTGAAATTGCTGCAGCCTCAAGGGTTTCAGCCTCAAGTCGAGCCGCGTTTGCGCGGGTCAGGGCAGAGGTGAGTTGAGCATTTGCGTCATCAAGGTAGCGCTGAGTGGCTGCCACAGCTTCCTGGTGTTTGCGCAGGTATTCGGCCTCGGCTTCTTGACGGCGAGCAGTTAACTCGAGCTCTAGATCGATTCTTGCCTGGTCAGTAAGGAGAGCGTTGGCTTGCTCAAAATCAAGGCCGCGTGAGTTTTCTCGGAATGCTAGGAGCTTACGTTCGGCTAGATCTCGTTCAACCGCCGCCTTTTGGGCCTCGATTTCGCGCTTTGCAGTGGCCTTCATGCGCGCAACCTCAGTTGATATGGCGCCCCTGATTGAACCAGCCTCACGAATTGACTCTTCTTTTAATCGGGTGGCTTCTGATCGGGCCTGGGAAAGCATTTCGTCGTAGTCAGTTCGAGCTGCAGTGACAATGCGGTCGGCTCGTCGCTGAGCTTCGGCTACCAGAGAGTCGTAATAGCCCTTTGCCTCGCCGCGAAGGTCTTCAATCTCATCGTGCAGGGCCTTCTTTTGGCGCTCTATTTCGCGAGTTGCATCCGAAAGGAGATTTTGGGCTTGATCCTCGGCGGTGCTCAAGATTAGGGCTGCTCGGGCGCCAACGCCCGAATAGGTTGGATCCGCAGCTTCGGAGAGTGCCGCTTGGGCCTCTTCGCTAGCCTTTACCGCTTCTTTTAGTTCCTGGGCTAACTGGGCGTTTTGAGCCGAAAGGAGCATAAGTTCCTTACGGAGGTCCAAAATCGCGTCGTCGACTGCCCCACGTTCGTAGCCACGCATGACTACTGGAAATTGGGTCTCTTCGCCTGACAAAAGGTGGGCTCCTAGGCACTTGGTTAGAATAATGAGGGCAATCCTGCCCGTGCCAAGTTTACCCTGATTGGATATCGCATGCGCTTCTTGATTGCTGCCGCGCTGTTCATAATCTCGATTTTTATGCTGTTATTTGGCCTTGCGGAACGCACGATATGGGCCCCGCCGGCTAATTACTCAGCCACCCTGAAATTGCAGAGCACTCGACCTCTCGCAATTATTCCAGCTGAGACCTTGGCGCGACACCCAGGCAACCCAACCATTCAGATTTCTGGTGCCAAGCCAGTTTTTGTGGCTTCAGGACGCGAAGCCGATATCAAAGCATGGATTGGTGTTTCGGAATTCGAGACGATTTCGTTCGACCCTAAAACAAAGCGCCTAACCAACCAACCAACCGTTGGAGCAAAAAACATCGATAACCCGGCTGGATCGGACCTTTGGCGAGCCGAGCAAAAGGCCACAAGTTACACGGAGCTCCAAATCAATCGATCGGGTCAAGGTGCAGCGCTAATTGCCAGCGACGGTTCAAAACCGGTGCCCACAAATTTGACCATTATTTGGCCGATTCCAAATAACCTAACCCGCTCGAACATTTTTTTGATTGCCGGTGCAGTAGTTCTGCTGGCTGCATTCGTAATGAATTTCTTGGCTTACCGCCACATGCGCAAGTCGCGTGGACCTCGTCGCCGCACACCTACACCACCAAAGCCACCTCGTTACAAGGTAAAGCGCAATAAAGCGAATGCACCCGTTCGTGGGCGCCGTTCCGCGAGACGCGCATACATTGCGTTGCCATTGACGATCTCACTATTGGGAATCTCAACTGGTTGCACCAGCCAGGCGCAGCCAACATCCAGCCCATCGCCATCGATTAGCGCTATCAATGTGCCACCGGTTGCTTTGACAAGCTCGCAGGTAGATAAAATCCTGAAAGACGTCGAAAAAACTGCAGCCGATGCTGATCTGGTTTCGGACAAGAAGGTCTTGCTATCTAGATTCACTGGACCGGCACTTGCGCAACGCACCGCAAATTACGTTTTGCGAACCCGATCTGCAAGCGTTGCCAAGTTGCCAAAAATTGTGGCTAGCCCAATTTCCTTTAGTTTGCCAGCGGCAACTGATTCCTGGCCAAGAACTTTGATGGTGGTAACTGACGAGCCGGGTGATGAGGCATTGCCACAGATGTTGGTCTTTGAACAGGAATCCCCAAGAAGCAAATACATGCTTTGGTACAACATTCGACTAATGCCAGGAGCGAAGATTCCTGAGGTACCGTCGAGCAATACCGGTGCAATTCCAGTGGACATCAAATCATTGTTCTTGAAGCTTGCACCACAGGATATTGCATCGGCATACGGCGATGTTTTGAACCGCGGGGCATCGAGTTTGAGTCAGGGGCTTTTTGACCTGACCAAAGATGAGTTCTACAAGCAAGTTTCTGAAAGTCAGAAGAGTCAGGTCGCGAACTTGAAGACCGGAACAATCACCTTCAAGCACACACTGGGTAGTCCGAATGTGATTTCACTTTCGACTACAAAGGCTGGTGCTCTGGTTGCGGTTTACATGACTGACACCTACGTAATTAAGCCAAAGAAGCGCGGTTCTGCAGTTGCGGTATCGGGTCAAGAAAAAGTCTTATTGGGTGCCGATGGTTCAACCAGGGGAGTACGAAGCATTTATGGAGACATGATGCTGTTCTACGTTCCAGCGCTTAGCGATACTGCCGGCATTCGCCTGCTTGGCGTGACTCAGGGACTCGTTAGCGTTAGGAGCCTGTAGTGGCGGATTTCATGTCACGGGCTAGCCTGGCCGGCGCAGTTGATTTGTCTGGGCTGAAAAAGAGCGATCCAATTGCTCAGTCGGCAGCACAAAATACAGCTTCATCAACTCCAGCCGCCGGGCCGGCAATCAAAGTGCCCGACGTGATGGCACTTGGTACCGAGGCAAACCTAAAGAACTTCGTGACTATTTCTGGCACGGTTCCGGTGTTGATCGATTTTTTTGCGTCAGACCTTGAATCAAGCAAATTGTTGAGCGAAAAACTAATCGGTTTGGTTCGTAGCTTGAATGGCAAAATGTTTTTGCTACGCGTCGACGCTCAGGCGTCGCTAAATGTGGCGCAGGCTTTTGGCGTCAAGGAAGTACCAAGCGTGGTTGCGCTTATCAAGGGGCAGCCGATTCCGCTCTTCGAAGGCGATCAGACCGCAGACACAATCCAATCTGTGCTGAGCAGATTGCTGGATGTTGCCAACGAAAATGGAGTCAGCGGAATTCTAGAAGTAAGCGGCGAATTTGCCGAGCCCGAGGTTCAGGAACTGCCACCGAAACACAAGGCAGCATACGACGCCATTGATGCTGGTGACTACGAAGCGGCCGTGCGTCACTATGAATCGGCGCTAAATGAGAACCCTGGCGACTCAATGGCGGTGGCCGGGTTAGCGCAGTCGAAGTTGTTGATTCGCACTAAAGACATTGATTTTGAGAACGTGTTGGCCAGTGCACCGGAAGACTTGGAAGCCGTGTTGTTGAAGGCCGATGCCTGTGTTGCTGTTGGTCACGCGGCCGAGGGCTACCAAACAATTTTGACTAGGTTTGCCTTTGCCGATAAAGATGAGCGTGAAAAATTACGGAAACACTTGCTGGAACTTTTCAGCGTTTCGACACCAGATGCGCCGGAGCTTGCTGCGGCTCGACGAGCACTAGCTGCGTTGCTTTACTAAATCAAAATTACTTTGCTGGTTTAAACCAGACCGCACCCAATGGTGGAACAGAAATGGTTGCAGAGTGAGGCTGCCCGTGAGTGCCTTCGCCCTGAGCATTAATTGAACCAAAGTTGCCAACGCCAGAGCCACCAAACTCAGTAGCATCGGTGTTCAGGATTTCGTTCCAGGTTCCAGATTTTGGTAAGCCAAGTTTGAAGTCGTGGTGTGGGTGACCAGCGAAGTTGATCACAACTGCGATTGGATTACCCTGCTCGTCGTAGCGCAAGAAGCTAAGTAGGTTTGCGTCAGCATTGCCACCATCGATCCAAACGAAACCGCGGTGATCGTGATCCAGCTGCCACATTGAAGGGTTCTCTAGGTACAAGCGGTTCATAATCGAGACCAAAGACTGAAGTCCGCGGTGGCTTGGCTGATCAAGGATCCACCATTCCAGTCCACGCTCTTGGGACCATTCAGATTGTTGGCCGAACTCAGAACCCATGAAAAGCAATTGCTTGCCAGGGTGAGACCACATGAATGCTAGGTAGGCACGAACGTTTGCAAGTTGCTGCCAACGATCACCAGGCATTTTTGAAAGCAGTGAGCCCTTGCCATGCACGACCTCATCGTGACTGATCGGCAAAATGAATTTCTCATCGTAGGCATAAAGCATTGAGAAGGTTAGTTCCCCATGGTGATACTTGCGGTAAGCAGGGTCTTTCTGGATGTATTCGAGAGTGTCATTCATCCAGCCCATGTTCCACTTAAATCCAAAGCCAAGACCGCCGCCGTCGGTTGGTGCACTCACTCCGCCCCAGCTTGTTGATTCCTCTGCAATCATCATGATGCCCGGGTTGCGGCGATAGGCCGTTGCATTGACCTCTTGCATGAATTTAATTGCGTCTAGGTTTTCGCGACCACCGAACTGATTTGGGAGCCAGTTGTCGCCCTCGCGCGAATAGTCGAGGTAGAGCATTGACGCGACAGCATCAACTCGAAGCGCATCGACATGGAATTCTTCGATCCAATAAAGGGCATTTGCCACCAAGAAATTCTTGACTTCATTTCGACCAAAATCAAAAATGTAGGTGCCCCAATCCGGGTGCTCTCCGCGGCGTGCGTCTTCGTGTTCATAAAGAGGCTGACCGTCAAAGCGGCCAAGAGCCCACTCGTCCTTTGGGAAGTGCGCAGGAACCCAGTCGATAATTACACCGATATTTTCCGCGTGCAGACGGTCAATCAAATACTTGAGGTCGTCCATGTTTCCGAAGCGAGAAGTTGGCGCGTAGTAACCGGTAACTTGGTAACCCCAAGATGGTGCGTAAGGGTGCTCGGCAAGTGGCATGAATTCAACGTGAGTGAATCCCAATTCCTTGACGTAGGGGATTAGCTCTTCGGCAAGTGAGCGATAGTTCAATCCCATTCGCCAAGAACCTGCGTGCAGTTCGTAAATCGACATTGGTGACTTGAGTGCGTCACGTTCTGCACGCTTTTGCAGCCAGGCCGAGTCTTTCCACTGGTAGTTAGATTCAGTAACGATTGAAGCGGTTGATGGCGGAACTTCTGTTGCCCTAGCCAGTGGATCAATCTTGGTGATCCAGTTCCCAGCCTTAGTTAGAATTTCGTATTTGTATTTGGTTCCAGCACCAATGCCTGGAATAAATAGTTCCCAAACACCGGAGGCTCCCATTACGCGCATTGAGTGTGCAGTGCCATTCCAATGGTTGAAATCACCTACAACTCGAACGGCTTGGGCGTTCGGTGCCCAGACGGCAAATTTGGTACCACTGCTTGTTGAGTTGCCAGTTTGAACGGAAATAATGTGCGAACCAAGAGCAGTCCAAAGTTCTTCGTGGCGTCCTTCGCGTATCAGGTGCAGGTCAAGTTCGCCGATAGTTGGCAGGTGACGGTAAGGGTCGTCGACCCGCCATTCAACGTCATCGCCGTCAGCCTCATATTTGGCGCTGATTCGATAGTCGGGTGACTTTTTTGAATCCACGAAGCCTTGCCACATGCCATGGCTTAGGTGGACAAGTTCAACCCGTTCGGTTCCGTCGATTACTGCCGCAACACTCTTGGCCAAAGGCTTAAGTGTGCGAATCACCCAACCCTTTTCGTGTGGGTGAATACCAAGTAGCGAGTGCGGATCGTGGTGGGCTCCGTTGGCAACGCGCGCAACAAAGTCTTCGGCAAGTTCGGGAAGTGTAATTGCAGTCTTCTTTCTGATGATTGCCATAGCAGGCACTACTTAACTATCTTGCCGATTTGGAAGACGTGAGCGGGCTCGCGGAATGCATCAAGGCGAACATAGTTATCCGCTGACCAAACGTAGGTTTCGTTTGTAATCAGATCAGTCACTTCAAAGCGCGATTCGTAAGGAAGACCTAACTTGGCTAGGTCGAGATGCACCGTGGTTTCGCGCGCAGCATGTGGGTCAACGTTGACGATTACAAGGATTGCATCCGATTTGCCGGCAGGGCTGTGCTCTGCATTTAGGTACTTAGAGAATGCCATGATCGCGGTGTCATCAGTGTGGTGGAATTCAATGTTTCTAAGTTGGCGAACCGCTGGATGCGCATTTCTAATTTGATTCAACCTACTGATGTATGAAGCAATGCTGCGACCACTTGCTTCGGCTGCATTCCAGTCGCGAGGGCGGTATTCATACTTTTCGCTGTCTATGTGCTCTTCGGCACCTGGTCTAGCCACCGATTCGCAGAGTTCATATCCGGCATACATACCCCAGCTAGGCGAGGCCATTGCGGCAATTGCAGCACGAATCTTGTGTGCAGCCGGTCCGCCAAATTGTAGGTATTCGGTAAGGATGTCTGGAGTAGACACCCAAAGGTTTGGCCTAAAGAACGTAGCGCTGTCGTAGGCCAATTCCTTCAGGTAAGACTCAAGCTCCCACTTGGTGTTGCGCCAGGTGTAATAGGTATACGACTGCTGGAAACCGGCTTTTCCAAGCGCGTGCATCATTGCTGGTCGAGTGAATGCCTCGGCAAGGAAAACCACGTCTGGGTTTTTGGTATTTACCTGTTGAATCAACCATTCCCAGAAAGCAACGGGCTTGGTGTGTGGATTATCCACGCGGAAAATCTTGATGCCTAGTTTGATCCAGTGATTTACTACTCGAAGCACTTCTGCATAGATGCCAGCGGGGTCATTATCGAAGTTGATAGGGAATATGTCTTGATATTTCTTTGGTGGATTCTCTGCGTAGGCAATGGTCCCATCTGCTCGAGTGGTGAACCATTCCGGATTGGTTTTTACCCACGGGTGATCCGGCGAAGCCTGAAGCGCCAAGTCAAGCGCAACTTCAATCCCTATGTCGTTGGCCGCGCGAACAAATGCCTTGAAATCAGATTCGGAGCCAAGATCTGGGTGAATGGCATCGTGACCGCCTGCTTCTGAACCAATTGCCCACGGTGATCCCGGGTCCTGCGGACCGGCTACGAGAGTGTTGTTTGGCCCTTTGCGAAATGCAACACCGATAGGGTGAATCGGCGGCATGTACAGCACGTTAAAACCCATTGCCGCTACTGCGGGAAGTCTTTTGGCTGCAGTTTTGAAATTACCCGAGGTCCAAGTCTTAGTCTTTTCGTCGAATACCGCACCCTCGCTGCGAGGAAAGAATTCATACCAAGCACCAACCCCGGATCGCTCGCGCTCTGAGTTAATTACAAAAGTCTCACTCAAAGTAATCAAGCTTCGGATTGGTTCAGCGGCAATTGCTTGAAGAACTTCATCGGACTCGATTGCATCTAGACGCGCTTTTGGAGTCAGCTTGTTGTTTTTTAGAGTCTCAATTGCGGCACCTAAGATTTTGGCGTTGCCCTTTGAACGATTCTTCTCGGCAAGGGCCTTAGACAGAACGGCAATGCCTTCGAGCATCATTAGTTCTTCGTCAACGCCAACAGCAATCTTGACAGTTGCGTTGTGGTGCCAGGTGTCAAAATCATCAGCAAAGGCTCGAATTTGAAACGAGTACTGACCTTGCTCGCGAATCAAGAGCGAGGTTTCCCAACGGTCGGAACCCAGGCTGCCTGCAGATAGACGGTGCACGCTAGTCTTTTTCGCTGGGCTAGTCAGCAGCAGCTCTACACCGAGTGAATCGTGCCCTTCACGAAAAACAGTGGCACCAAATGGAATAACTTCGCCAACGTACGCCTTGGCAGGCCAACGTCCGGCTTCAACGCTTGGGGTGACATTCAAAATCGGCAGCCGACCAAATGGGTGTTCGTTTTGGTAGCTAATTCCAGTCATTTTGCTCACCCTTCATAACTTACTGAGGTTTTGTAAGCGATTTCACCCCGATAGTAAGGCTTTACCTAGTTGTTAGATTAGACCCATTTATAGGACGCGAAATAACTGAATAGAAGTCCCAGATACCTCAACGCTCGAGCCAGCTGACTGCTTTGAATCGGCTACCTGCGGCACTTCGTGTGCGCTGTTCCACAGCAATTCGAACTCGCCGGCTCCATCGACGGTTGGCAAGGTGACTGTGGTGCTCGTTTCTGATCCGTGGATTACCAAAAGAATTGAATTGTGGCTACCGTCTGGAAAGACGCGTTGACTAAGGCGTGAAATGGTTCGGCATTCTGGGTTATGCCAGTCATCTTCGGTCATGATTTCGCCGGCTGCGTTGTACCACTTGAGCAGGTCGTGGTTTTCGTCGGCTGTGTTGAAGTCACCAAAGGTTCGCGACCTAAGTACAGGGTTCTCGCGGCGCAGCTTTGTTAGGAAAGAAAAAGTTTCTTCAAGATCCTGTTGCTGGCGGGTTAAATCCCAATTCAGCCAAGTCATTACGCTGTCTTGGCAGTAGGCGTTGTTGTTGCCATTTTGAGTCTTGCCGCGCTCGTCGCCTGCAGTAACCATTGGAATTCCAGTTGAAAGCAGCAAAGTTGCCAGCATGTTTCTGATTGCTTTGCGACGTTGTACACGAATCTCTTCGCTAGCGCCTTCGCCTTCGTGGCCATGGTTGAAAGAGTTGTTGTTGTTGGCCCCGTCGCGGTTGCCCTCGCCGTTGGCATTGTTATGTTTCACGTTGTAACTGACAAGGTCATGCAAGCAGAAGCCATCATGCGCGGTAATAAAGTTCACACCACCAAGCGGACCCGATGGGCCGTCAACAATATCTCTTGAGCCAGCAAGCCTAGTTGCCAGATCTGCAACGCCGTTCCAGTGTGAGCCACCGCTTCTAGCGGCGGCGATGTCGGTCAACCAAAAACGTCTGGTGCTGTCGCGGAAACGGTCATTCCATTCGCTGAAACGATCCGGGAAGTTACCAGTCTGCCAACCGCCAAGACCAACGTCCCAAGGTTCAACAATCATTTTGGTGTTGATGAAGTTTGGATCCGCGTTGATCTCGGCAAGCAGGGGGTGATTTGGGTCGAAGTGATTGATTTCATTTCTGGCCAAAGTGGTGGCTAGATCAAAGCGGTAACCGTCAACTTGCATCTCGTTGGTCCAATAGCGCAGCGATTCCAAAACTAGATTGATTACGTGTGGGTTGGCAAAGTTAAGTGAGTTACCACAACCGGTGGTGTCGTGATAGTGACCGTTGTCGTCTTGACGGTAATAACTTGAGTTATCGATTCCACGATATGAATATGTAAGACCACCGGCGCCACCCTCTGCTGTGTGGTTGTAAACCACGTCCATGATGACTTCGATGCCGTTGCGGTGTAGCTCGCGAATTGCGGTCTTAAGTTCGGCGATGATTGCTTCAGGTCCTGCCTGTATCGCGGCCGTGGTGGCGTATCGGTGATGAGGTGCAAAAAAGTTGATGGTGTTGTAGCCCCAGTAGTTGATGAGGCCATTCTTAATTAGGTGTGGTTCAGAAATCAAAATCTGAATTGGTAGCAACTCAACCGCGTTCACACCGATTTTCTTCAGGTGCGCGATGGTGCTTTCGTGACCAAGGGCGGCGTAGGTTCCGCGAAGGTCATCGGGTAGCTGCTTGTTGCCGCGAGTAAGGCCCCGGGCGTGAGCTTCGTAAATTACAAGGTCCTCGAGAGGAATGTTTGGCTTGCTGACTCCCTGCCAGTCAAAATCCTCGCCAACGACTACACAGTGATATTCACGAGCGCTTTCACGAACAACGCCTCGGGCGAATGGGTCGATCAGGAATAGTGAATTGTTGAATCGGTTGCGCGGGCCTTCCGGGCCATCAACTCGAAGAGCGTATTTGGCCCCCAACTTTAGGCCAGGGTGACTTGCCGACCAAATGAAGTCCGTGCCCTGAGTCAAAAGCACGGCGGTGTCCACGGTGCGAGGGTCATCGGAGTTTAAAAGGCACAGCTCGATGCTGGTTGCCGTTTCGGAATAGACCCGAATTGTGCCCACGCCATTGTCTAGAGTGACCCCCATGGTTCCCGGGGCTGGCATCGCTGGCGTTGGCATCCCTCAATCCTAACCAGCGCTAGTTTCGATTAGATTACGGGGCCCAAAGGGAAAGTAGGCTTATGAAATGGCTATTTACCTGGATCACGCAGCCACAACTCCGCTCAGGCAGGAGCTGGTTCAGGGCTACTTGGAGCAATTGCAGGTGCTTGGAAACCCATCATCGGTGCATAGTTCAGGGCAGGCAGCCAGGCGATCTCTAGAAGATGCCCGAGACCTGCTCGCCAAGGTGGTGGGTTGCCACCGCAGCGAGGTTCTGTTCACCTCTGGTGGAACCGAAAGCGACAATCTAGCCATCAAAGGCCTTTATTTGCAACGGAAGAGTGAAGATGCCAATCGCACGGTAGTGATTAGCGCCGGCACCGAACACCATGCGGGTATTGATCCGGTGGAGTGGTTGGAAGCACAAGAAGGCGCAGAGTCGGTATGGGTACCGGTTAGTGGCAATGGCGTCATCGACCTTGCTTGGTTGGAAACTTACTTGGCCGCAAACGCTGCTCGGGTAGCGCTTATTTCACTGATGTGGGTCAACAACGAGACCGGAATTATTACACCGATATCCGAGGTAACCGCATTGGCTGCAAAATATGGAATTCCGGTTCATTCGGATGCAGTGGCTGCGTTTGGACATGTGCCAACCAACTTCGCCGCTAGCGGTTTGGCAACCATGGCGATTTCTGGGCACAAAATTGGTACTCCGGTGGGGATTGGCGCCCTGATTGTTGCACGAGATGCCAAGGTTGCAGTGACCAGTCACGGTGGCGGCCAGGAACGCGGAATTAGATCTGGAACTCTGAGCGCACCACTTGCTTACACGTTGGCAAAGGCAGCGGCGCTCGCCGAAAAAGAGCGCGAAGAACTATCGGTGCGATTTAGTGAATTCAGGGATCAAATTGTTGCGGCAATCAAATCTGTTGCGCAGGATGCAGAATTCACCAGGGGAGACCAGCCTGGGTTTGTTGGAATTATCCACTTCACCTTCCCGGGATGCAGTGGTGACTCGTTGCTCTACTTACTTGATGCGGCCGGGGTATCGGTGTCTACCGGATCGGCTTGCCGTGCCGGTGTTGCCCAACCATCGCACGTGATCATGGCTATGGGCAGGACTGAGCACCAGGCTCGCGGCAGTTTACGAATTTCTTTGGGCTACACCACCACTCAAGCCGATGTTGATGCATTTATTCAGGCGTTTCCGGTTGCCTACGCCGGCGCGCACAAGGCTGGTTTGCCCTCTAATTAGACCCGCGTCAAAAGTTAGACTGGTCAGGTGAAGGTTTTAGCAGCGATGTCTGGCGGAGTGGACTCTGCCGTAGCTGCTGCTCGTGCCGTTGATGCTGGCCACGAAGTGGTTGGGGTTCACCTGGCGCTCTCGCGAAACTCTGGAACACTTAGAACCAGTTCGCGTGGCTGTTGCACAATCGAAGATTCGATGGACGCGCAGCGCGCAGCAAACGTTTTGGGTATTCCTTATTACGTCTGGGATTTCTCTGAGAGATTCAAAACCGACGTAGTTGATGATTTTGTTGCCGAGTATCAAGCCGGCAGAACGCCAAACCCTTGCATGCGTTGCAATGAGCGAATCAAGTTCGCTGCACTTTTGGAAAAGGCAGTGGCTCTGGGCTTTGATGCTGTTTGCACCGGCCACTACGCAAGCTTGGTTACCGACCCGGAAGGAAACCTTGAACTTCACCGCAGCTCCGAGGTGGCCAAGGATCAGTCTTATGTTTTGGGAGTCCTGACCGAAGATCAGCTCAAGCACTCGATGTTCCCGCTTGGCGCCACCGCGTCCAAGAGTGAGATTCGCAAAGAAGCAGATCGTCGGGGATTATCGGTGGCAAATAAGCCAGACAGTTACGACATTTGCTTTATTCCAGAGGGTGACACCCAAGATTGGCTAACTGAAAAAGTTGGCAAAGCACCTGGCCTGATTGTGGACCGCGAGGGCGAAGTGCTTGGCAATCACGAGGGCACTCACGAATTTACTGTCGGCCAGCGCAAGGGGCTTTCGATTGGGCGCCCGGCAGCAGATGGAAAGCCTCGCTACGTTTTAGAAATTCGACCAAAGACTAACACCGTCGTGGTCGGGCCACAGGCTGCTTTAGCGATATCGGAAATGGCTGGCAGTAGGTACACCTGGTGTGGCAAGGCTCCGGCAAACACCGATGACTGGACTGAAATTTTGGTGCAGGTTCGTGCTCACGGTGAAGCGCTTGAAGCAAAGTTCGCAATTGTTGATGGCGAAATGGTGATCAAACTTGTTGAGCCACTACTTGGCGTAGCACCAGGGCAGACAGCGGTTTTGTATGTCGGAACCCGAGTACTTGGCCAGACCACCATCGATCGCACGGTCAGTGCAGTTCCGGTTGGTGCGTAGTGGCCGATAAAAAGCACGACGCTGCAGTTAAGCGCGTTGCAGAACTTGTAGATGAATTAAATCGGCATCGCCGCGCTTACTACGAAGGTAACACCACGCTGATCAGCGATGCCGAATACGACGCAATGCATCACGAGCTTGAATCACTTGAGCGCGAGTACCCAGAGCTAATTACTGGTGATAGTCCAACGCAAACCGTTGGCGGTTCTGCTAACCAGGCATTCGCACCGGTTGAGCACCTAGAGCGCATGATGAGCCTTGACAACGTTTTCTCATTTGAGGAGTTTCGTGCCTGGGCTGAACGCGCCGGTGAGGGGCCATATCTTTGTGAGCTAAAGATTGATGGGCTGGCGGTAAACCTACGCTACCTAGATGGCGAACTAGTTTCTGCAGCCACCAGAGGCGATGGCGTTGTTGGTGAAGATGTGACCGCAAATGTCTTGACCATCAAATCGATTCCTAAAAAGCTAAAGGGCAGCGGACATCCAAAGCAGGTTGAAGTTCGTGGCGAAATATTTTTTGGCGTAGCTGACTTTGCAAAACTTAACGAGGGACTGGTTGCTGAGGGCAAGGCACCTTTTGCTAATCCGCGCAATTCAGCCTCTGGTTCGCTTCGTCAAAAGGATCCCAAGGTCACTGCCTCTAGACCACTGCAGATGCTGGTCCATGGAATTGGCGCTTGGTCGGATGCCCCGGTAAAGAATCAATCGGATTTGTACCACTTGCTTGCGGGTTGGGGTTTGCCAACCACCGATAAATTCCGCGTAGTCAAAGGTGTTGACGAGGTGCTCAAGTACATCGATGAGTTTGAGAAGAACCGTCATAAGTTGGAGCACGAGATTGACGGTGTGGTTGTGAAGATTGATGATCTTGCCAAGCAACGCGATCTTGGTTTCACAAGTCGCGCTCCGCGGTGGGCGATTGCCTATAAGTACGCACCTGAACAGGTAAATACCAAGCTAGTTGACATTCGCGTATCAGTTGGTCGTACCGGACGTGCTACCCCCTACGCAGTTGTTGAACCGGTGAAGGTTGCCGGTTCTGTCGTTGAATTTGCAACGCTTCACAACCAAGACGTTGTTAAGGCTAAAGGCGTTCTGATTGGCGACACCGTTGTGCTTCGCAAGGCTGGCGATGTAATCCCCGAAATCCTTGGACCAGTTGTTGAATTGCGTGATGGTTCGGAACATGCATTCGTAATGCCAACCAAGTGCCCGGACTGTAATTCACAACTTGCACCATCAAGTGAAGGCGATGTTGATCTGCGTTGCCAGAATTCCAAGGGCTGCCCAGCGCAATTGCGTGAGCGGGTTGCTTATCTGGGATCGCGTGGAGTGCTGGATATTGAGGCACTTGGATACGTTGCGGCTTGTGCGTTGACGCAACCGCTTGCCGGTCAGACGCCGCCGCTGAAATCAGAGGCTGATCTATTTGACCTGACTCTGGAAGATCTGTTGCCAATTAGGGCCGCGGTTCTAGATGCCGACACCGGCTTGCCAAAGCTAGATTCGGACGGCAAACCAAAAATCGTTGATTTCTTCAAGAAGAAAGATGGAACCCCTGCAGAGGTTGCCATCAAGCTGCTAAAGAATCTAGAAGAAGCAAAGACTAGGCCCCTCTGGCGAATCCTGGTAGCACTGTCTATTCGTCACGTTGGTCCGGTTGCAGCCAGAGCGCTGACAACTTACTTTGGGTCACTAGATCGAATCTTTAGTGCGAGTGAAGAAGAACTTTCGCAAGTTGATGGTGTTGGTCAAACTCTTGCTCAGTCAATTAAAGAGTGGATTGCGGTTGATTGGCACAAAGAAGTGGTTGATCGCTGGCGCAAGGCGGGAGTGCTGTTGGAAGTTCCTGGTCACGCTGGACCTGGTGCAGCAGTAATTGCAGGGGGAGTATTCGCGGGCATGAGCATTGTGGCTACCGGTTCACTCAAGTCCTTCACCCGTGAAGAAATTGAAGAGGCAATCATTTCTAATGGAGGCAAGGCTGCATCATCCGTTTCGAAGAAAACTTCATTTGTGGTTGCCGGTGATAATGCAGGTTCAAAACTGGCGAAGGCTGAGGAACTTGGCGTTGAAATTATTGATGAGGAAGAATTTCAGCGAAGGTTGAACGCATAATTTTTGCGAAATAAAAAATCCTCGAGACTGATCTCGAGGATTTTTATCTTTAAGTCTTAGTGGTCTTCAAGCTGTTCCACAGCAGAGTTCTCGTCGGCGGCAACCATTGACTCAGTGGTCATTAGGTTGCGCAAGGTGCCAAGGAACTCTTCGATGTCTGCGCGTTCAGCCTTCATGCGGTTAAGGCGCTCTTCGCTGTCCTTGATTGCGTTGTTGGCATAGCCCTCTGCCTTGCGGCTAAGCATGTCTGCACGGCGGCGAGACTGGTTGATCAAGTTGGTTGCAGTGCGATTTGCATCTTCAAGCTGCTGACTTGAATTCTCTTGAGCGTCACGCATGATGCTGTCTGCTTCAGAAATAAGTTGTGCCGCACGAGCAGATGCTTCGGCAAGAGTTGCGTTGGCTTCGTCGGTAACCTGCTGTGCCTGTGAAACAGCGTTCTGGTAAAGGCGTAGCGCTTCTTGTTCTGTTTCGTCGCGCTTTGCCTTGATTTCTGCTTCTAACTCAACACGTGCCTGAGCGGTCTTCTGAGATAGTTCAGTTGCAAGTGCACGAGCTTCTTCTGTCTCGCGGTGAACTTGCGCACGAAGTTCAGCGGCGTAGCGCTCACCTTCAGACTTGATCGCCGCTGCTTCACGCTGTGCGGTGCCAATTTTTTCTGCAGCCTCGGACTCGCGAGTCTTTGCACTGCTAAGAATTTCTGCTGCAAGGCGCTCTGCATCGATGCGAGCTTCGTTTAGCTTTGCTTCTGCATCTGCGATTACGCGGTCGGCTTTAGCCTGAGCCTTACGAGTAAGTTGTTCGCTTTCAGCCTTTGCGGTTTCACGAATTCGAATTGCATCCTGACCTGCGTCAGAAACAAGTTTCTTGGCCTGCTCTTCGGCGAGGCGAAGAGTCTGCTCAAACTGGGCACCAAGTTCTGCGTAGCCAGGAGCGCCACCCTTTTTAACCTGAGACTTAAGTGACTCAAGTTCCGCTTTCAATGACTCAACTTCACTTGAAGCACTGAAGTTGTATTCGCGAACGTGCTCGAGCTCGGCACGTAGCTCGGTCAAGACGCGGTCTACCTCGTCTTTATCGTAGCCACGGAAAGCAATCGTGAACTGTTCGTTTTCCAAAATAATGAGCCTTCGCTTATCAGGGGTCTGCAGATAGCAACTATGGGGGTAGCCACTACATTTGCTTGTCTGAGTTTACAGGCATTTTGGCCTAGTTTGCCCGAAAATCCTAGGCTGTAGCGCGTTTGTTCGGGGAACTCCACATTTGGCCGTTTGGTAGGCTATGGGTAAATCATCAATTGCCCAGTGAGTGGATCTATGTCTGAAATTACCCCCGACCTGGTTAGGCACCTTGCCAACCTTGCCCGAATCGACGTCACCGACCAAGAAGTGGACCTTTTTGCCGGTCAGCTGGGGCTGATCGTTGAGTCAATGGCCACCATTAAGGCCGCGGTTGAGGGCGATGTTCCGGCAACCAGCCACCCGATTCCAATGGCCAATGTGTACCGCGAAGACGTGGTTGAGCCATCTTTGACCCAGGCAGAAGCCCTTTCGGCAGCACCAGACAGCGCCGACGGCCGTTTCCGCGTTCACGCAATTTTGGACGAGGAGTAAGCCCAGTGTCAGAACTAATCCGCAAAAATGCCTCTGAACTTGTTGAACTGCTTAAAAAGGGCGAGGTTTCATCGGTTGAGTTGACTCAGGCTCACCTTGACCGCACAGCCCAGGTTGACGGCCTCGTGCACAGCTACCTGCACGTTGGACCAGAGGCGGCTCTTGCCGCCGCCGCTGACATTGACCGCCGCCGCGCCTCCGGTGAGAAACTGCACGACTTAGCTGGTTTGCCGATTGCCGTAAAAGACAACTTGACAACCACCGATGCTCCGACGACATCTGGCTCAAGGATTCTTGAAGGCTGGATTCCGCAGTACGACGCAACCGTTGTTAAGAAGTTGCGCGCTGCCGGCATGCCAATTCTTGGTAAAACTAACCTCGATGAATTCGCGATGGGTTCATCAACTGAATTTTCTGCCTACGGCCCAAGCAAAAACCCTTGGGATTTGGGCCGCATTCCGGGTGGTTCCGGAGGTGGCTCAAGTTCCGTTGTGGCATCGTTCCAAGCACCGCTGGCAATTGGTTCAGACACAGGTGGTTCAATTCGTTACCCGGCTTTTGTAACCGGAACAGTTGGGACCAAGCCAACCTATGGAGCAGTTTCCCGCTACGGACTAGTTGCATTGGCAAGTTCGCTAGATCAGATTGGTCCGGTATCTCGTAATGTGCTTGATGCTGCATTGCTTCAAGATGTTATTGCTGGGCACGACCCGCACGACAGCACATCTCTTCCGGAGTCGCTTGGTTCAATGACCGACGCCGCGAAGAAACTTGATGTCAAGGGAATGCGCATCGGTGTTATTAAGCAGTTGACCGGCGAAGGTTTTCAGCCTGAGGTTTCTGCGCGATTCAACGAGAGCTTAGGGCTGTTGAAGAATGCCGGAGCGGAAATTGTTGAGGTTTCATGCCCAAGCTTTGAATATGCAATTGCCGCTTATTACTTGATCCTTCCGGCTGAGGCATCTTCTAACTTGGCAAAGTTTGACTCAGTGCGATTTGGTTTGCGGGTAACACCGGAAGGTACACCTACCATTGAGCGCGTGATGGCGGCTACCCGTGAAGCAGGTTTTGGGCCAGAGGTTAAGCGCCGAATAATTCTTGGCACCTACGCGTTGTCTAGCGGTTACTACGACGCTTACTACGGTGCGGCACAAAAGGTTCGCACTCTAATTCAACGTGACTTTGACGCTGCGTTTGCAAAAGCAGATGTTTTGGTTTCACCAACCGCGCCAGCTACCGCGTTTAAGTTTGGCGAGAAGCTTGAAGACCCGCTTGCCATGTACCTAAACGACATTGCAACTATTCCGGCAAACCTTGCCGGTATTCCGGGCATGGCAATTCCAAACGGCATGGCCGAGAACAACATGCCTTCAGGTATTCAGTTGCTAGCTCCTGCTCGCGGCGATGCCCGCTTGTATCAGGTAGGCGCCGCGCTCGAGAAGATGCATGAAGAAGTTTGGGGAAAGCGAATGATTGACTTTGCGCCTGAGCTGGAGGTGAGCAAATAATGGCTAAAGACGAATTGATGAACTACGAAAAGGCAATTGAGCAATTTGAAGTAGTCATTGGTCTAGAGGTTCACGTTGAGTTGAACACCAACACCAAGATGTTCTGTGGTTGCCGCAACGAGTTTGGTGACGAGCCAAACACCAACGTTTGCCCAATTTGTATTGGTTTACCTGGCTCGCTGCCTGCTGTAAACAAGCGCGCAGTTGAATCAAGCATCAAGATTGGTTTGGCTCTTGGTTGTGAGATCGCACCAACTGGCCGCTTTGCTCGCAAAAACTACTTCTACCCAGACTTGGCCAAGAACTTCCAGACCTCGCAGTACGACGAACCGATTGCGTTCGAGGGTTCACTGGAGGTGGATGTGCCATCGGGCAAAACTTTCACCGTGCAGATTGAACGCGCACACATGGAAGAAGATGCAGGCAAGTTGACTCACGTTGGTGGATCTACCGGTCGTATTCAGGGTGCCGAGTATTCGCTGGTTGATTACAACCGAGCTGGTGTTCCACTGGTTGAAATTGTTACCAAGCCGGTCTATGGCGCTGGGGCAGAGGCTCCAGAACTTGCAGCCGCCTATGTTCGATCAATTCGTGAAATCGTAAAGGGTCTTGGCGTTTCTGACGCCAGGATGGAACGTGGAAACGTTCGTTGCGATGCAAACGTTTCGCTTCGTCCACACGGTCAAGAAAAACTGGGTACTCGCACAGAGACTAAGAATGTTAACTCGCTTCGTTCAATTGAGCGTGCGGTTCGTTACGAGATTCAGCGTCAGGCAGCACTTCTGGCCAAGGGCACTGCAATCGTCCAAGAGACTCGTCACTGGCACGAAGATAAGGGTGCGACCTCATCGGGTCGTCCAAAGTCCGACGCCGATGACTACCGCTACTTCCCAGAACCTGATTTGGTTCCGGTTCAGCCTTCAAAGGATTGGATCGAGGAGCTTCGTGCCGGTCTTCCAGAGAAGCCAGCCGAGCGTCGCAAGCGAGTGCAAGCTGAGTGGGGTTTTGCCGACCTAGAATTCCGCGATGTGGTAAATGCAGGTTTGCTGGATCAGATCGAAGAAACCGTTGCAGCTGGTGCCAAGCCACAGGCTGCGCGAAAGTGGTGGACTGGTGAACTTGCTCGAATTGCAAACAGCCAAGACAAAGACGTGATTGATCTAGAAATTTCGGGAGCTTACGTTGCCGAACTTGCTGGTTTGGTTGATGCCGGAAAGATCAACGACCGATTGGCTCGCGAAGTTCTGACCTATGTGCTTAATGGCGAAGGCAGCCCGGCAGAAGTTGTTGCCAAGCATGGACTTGAAGTTGTCTCTGATGACGGTGCATTAATTGCCGCAATCGAGGCAGCACTGGCCAAGCAGCCGGACGTTCTTGAAGCAATTCGCGAAGGTCGCATGCAGGCAGCAGGTGCAGTTATTGGTGCCGTGATGCAGGCTATGAAGGGCTCTGCAGATGCGGGGCGCGTGCGCGAACTGCTAATCGAAATGGCGAATAAGTA
>CAZWHL010000009.1:30641-37104 GCA_964633625.1 uncultured Rhodoluna sp. | reverse complement strand
CCGCGATAAAAAACCATCGAGGCAACCATCGCAATGATGTAAATCCAAATTGCAGTGGTAGACATGGCCGGGTTGGAATAGGAATTCAAAGATGCAAAACCAAGACCTGCATGCAACATGCCAAATAGCACACCAAGGATTGCCACTAACCATCTAGGGATGCGAATCATGCTGCAGTCCATTCAATGATCACATTGGTGCCGATTCCAATTTTGGAATCAATAAACACCTTGCCGCCAACTGCCTGAACGCGACCAACAATTGAAAGCCTTAGACCCAGGCGATTCTTTGGCACTCGCGAAGGTCTGAAGCCTCGTCCGTTATCTTTGACAACAATCTTGAAGCCCCCAGCGGTTCCCTTCAAGAAGACCTCAACCGTAGCCGTGGCGCCAGCGTGGTTAAGTGCATTGGCCAACGCCTGCAGAGTCGATTCGGCTACCGCATCAGCAACCTCACCCGGCACTAAGTGATCGGTAGAGCCCTCGATCGCAACTTCAATCCGGTCTGACTGTCGATGTATCGCAACCTCTAGGGCACTAAAGAGAGAGCTAACCGATATCGATTCATCGGTATTCAAAAGGGCATCGGCAGTTATTAATTTCTCGATGGCTGTTTCGGCAAGTTCTTGTGCGTGCCTTTGCGCAGACTCATCTTCGGCCTTTGCCGCGACCAAGAGTGTGGTTAGGACGGAATCATGGATTAGGGCGTCAACTCGATCGCGTTCTCGCAAGACCGCATCGGCGCGAGCAAGATCAATTGCCGCAATGTTAGCGTTCTGATTTGCCTCGTCTACTTTTGATGACTCGTAACGCAGTACCCAAACAAAACCGGCAAGCACAGAGCTAAACAAGAACGAAAAACTCGCATCCTGCAGTGCAAGCAGCGGTGGTACTACAGGTGCAATTTCCGAAATCTGCAAGAAAAACCACATGGTCGGCAGAACTACCAAGAAGAAACTGGAGAGGAAAACACTAAAACCACCCACCGATGCAATGCCGGCAAGACCTACTGACCACCAAATCCAAGGCTGCTCGCCAGAACTTAGGGTTGTGTTGCCTAACTGGAAAGTCCAGGTGACCAAGGCAAACACCGTAGCCAAGGTTAAGGCCACGAACCCAAATCGTCCATCGCCATGAATCCAAACTAAGTAAACAATTAAGAGATGCGAACCACCCACCAATGCAAGGTTTAACCAAAACCAAAATGGGTTAAGAGCATGAGTGCTGAATTGTGTGAGAGCGTTGGTGAAAGTTTGAAGGCCAATTAGCGATGCGGCAACACTAAAAACTTTTTCAAGTAATGAATTGACTCTTGACAGAGCCAAAGTCTGGTTTGGCTCAACGCGCTGAATGCGCAACACTACAACGAACTCTCTTCGAGTATTCCATCCTCAATCGCACGAACCAAGAGTTCAGTTTTGGTTGAAGCCGGGCGGCCTAGCACAGAGTACTTTGCACGTACTCGATCGATGTGCTCTTTGGCAGTCGAAATCTTGATGTTCAATTCGGTGGCAACCTGCTTCAGCGCAAATCCCGATGCATAAAGGCTGAGCACCTCGCGTTCTCGCGGTGACAGATTCGCAGACTTGAACTCCGTATCTGAGTCAATAGCCGCCGCCGTCTGCAAAGTGTTTACATACACGCCATCGGCAACCAAGCGAATTGCCGAAGCCAGATCTTCCATTGATTGCGACTTTGGTACCAGGGTTGCCGCACCCGCCTTTAAAGCAGCACGAACTAAGTTTTGCTTGTCTGCGATGCTAAAGATAACTACCTGCGCTCCAGTCTTCAAAAGCTTGGTCACATTTTCTGCAACGATGGAGCCGTCGGCCAACGACAGATCCATCACCACAACATCGCACCGGATATCCGGATTCTTCTGGAGCAGCAGGCTAACTGAGCCGGCTGAATCGCAAAACTCAAAACCAAATTCACTGCAGGCAGCCTTGAACGCAAAGCGAATTGCATCGTGATCGTCAACGATCGCAACACAAATTGGCTTATCACGCTCACGCAACTGCATGGTTAGGCCCTTCGAACCAAACTGGCTACAGCCTCAACATGGTGAGTGTGTGGGAAAAGGTCAAAGGCACGTAGTGCTTTAAGTTCGTATCCTCCGGCAAGAAGCGGCTTAAGGTCTCGAGCTAAAGCAACCGGATCACAGGCAACATAAACAATGTGTGCTGGTGCAATCGCCAACAACTGGCTAACCACCTTGGCACCAGCACCCGCACGCGGTGGATCAAGCACAATTGTTGAATTGCGCGGGCTGGCAACCTTGCCACCCTTATCTAAGTTTCCAACACGCTCGTTCAAAAAACGCTCGGTGGCCGAGCAAACCGCTTTTACTTTTGGCAAGTCGGCAAGGTTTAAGGCTGCGTCCTCAGTTGCAGCACGGAATGACTCGACCGTAGTCATGCGTAAGTCTTTGCCAAACTTTGCAGCAATAGTTCCGGTGAACAAACCAACTCCGCCGTACAAGTCAAGATTGTCTGCTTCAAGATCAATGCCTACTGCGGCAATCATTTCGTTAACCGCACCGGTCAGAACCTCGGCGGCTTTTTTGTGGACCTGCCAAAAACCACCGCCACTGATGCGGAATGTGCGACCAGATGCGCGTTCAATTAGACGCTCGTCACCTTTGAGTTTTTTATCGATCTTCCACTGCACCTGACCCGTGCTGGAAACCGCAACTTCAATCTTTTTTACAGCTTGAAAGTTCTTGTTTTGAAATTCCAACTCACGAATTTCTTCAACCGCTAATGGTAGGTCGCGCACCTTCACGACTTCGTGACTGCGTTCGCGATACGGACCAACGGTTCCTGCTTCATCAACGTGCAATTGCACACGAGTGCGGTAACCAAGGCCATTCGCTTCGTCATCACCCGGCGCCGCCTCAACCACTGTGCGCAGCTTGATGCCAGCCATGCGGTCCAGCGCTTCTTCAAGGACATCGGCCTTCAACTCGCGCTGACGCGAAAGTGCAATGTGACCAAACTCGGCACCACCTGCACCGCCAGGTCCGGCCTGCTTCCAGAAGTGCTTTACGCGATCCGGCGAGGCCTCAAGAATTTCGGTAGGTTCCGCACGGCAGAAAGAACCGCCCCGGTCCTCGTAAACCATTGCCTTTACTTTTTCACCCGGCAAAACGTGAGACACAAAAACTACACGCCCATCGTGACGGGCAACAAAGACGCCGCCGTGGGCCACCTTGTCGATGGTAAGAGTTAGATTCTGGCCGACCCAGTTTGTAGTTTTGTTCACCTGACAAGTGTGCCAGAGTATCGGTGTGACTCGTTTAGTACTTGCCTCTACCTCACCCGCCCGCCTGGCGCTGCTTCGTGCCGGCGGAATTGAACCAATCACCATCTCTCCCGGCGTTGACGAAGAGGCGCTGACCGCGCGATCGATTGAGGCTGGACTGATCGACACCACCGCACACATGGTGCAAATTTTGGCCAAAGCTAAGGCTGAGGCAGTTTTGAATCACCCCGATGCCGCTGGCGCAATCGTCATTGGTTGTGACTCGTCTTTGGATTTTGATGGCAAGGCACTGGGAAAGCCACACCAGGCAGAGGTAGCCGTTGCGCGCTGGAAGGCAATGCGTGGCCGAGCCGGCACACTATTTTCTGGGCACTGGGTAATCGACAACCGCAATCCGGTAGTTGGCAAATTACCTCCGGCTGCGGGCCGAGTAAGCAGCACGATTGTGCATTTTGCCGACATCAGTGATGCCGAGATTGATGCCTACGTGGCTACCGGGGAGCCTCTAAAAGTAGCCGGAGCCTTCACGATTGACGGTCTGGGCGGCGCATTCCTACGCTCGATCGAGGGCGATGCCCATACGGTGATTGGCCTAAGCCTGCCGGTTTTGCGCGAGCTGGTCATCAGCCTGGGCGTTGAATATCCAAGCCTGTGGAATAAATAAGACCCAATTTCGGAACCCCGATAGACCTTTTCACAACAGATTCCCGATTTTTTTGTGATTTTGGGCCAATAAATGCCCCTTTTTAGCCAATAGGCTTGGCAATTATGACTTCAACCCCAAAAAAGATCACCAAGGTCCTTATTGCTAACCGCGGCGAAATTGCTGTTCGTATTGCTCGCGCGGCCAAGGATGCTGGCATTCAGTCGGTAGCGGTTTACGCAGACCAAGATCGCGATGCAATGCACGTGAAGTTAGCCGACGAGGCTTATGCACTGCACGGCACCACCGGTCCAGAGACCTACTTGGTAATCGAAAAGATTTTGGGTGTTGCCAAGAAGTCAGGAGCTGATGCAGTCCACCCGGGATACGGATTCCTTGCCGAGAACGCCAACTTCGCGCAGGCAGTTATCGATGCTGGTCTGATTTGGATTGGTCCATCACCTAAGGCAATCGATCAACTTGGTGACAAGGTTTCGGCTCGTCACGTTGCCGAGAAGGCTGGCGCACCACTTGCTCCTGGAACTCTTGATCCAGTATCGGGCGCAGCAGAAGTTTTAGATTTCGTAAAGCAGCACGGTTTACCAGTTGCAATCAAGGCAGCTTTCGGTGGCGGTGGCCGAGGCATCAAGGTTGCTTACAAAGAAGATGAAGTTGCGGAACTTTTTGAATCAGCTACTCGTGAGGCAATTGCAGCGTTTGGTCGCGGTGAGTGCTTTGTTGAAAAGTATCTTGAAAAACCTCGCCACGTTGAGACTCAGTGTCTTGCTGATGCCTACGGAAACGTTGTAGTTGTTTCAACTCGTGACTGTTCGCTGCAGCGTCGTCACCAGAAGTTGGTCGAGGAAGCACCGGCTCCTTTCCTAACGCAGGAGCAGATTGATCGCTTGTACGCATCATCAAAAGCAATCTTGAAAGAGGTTGGCTACCAGGGCGCTGGAACTTGTGAGTTCTTGGTTGCCCAGGACGGAACAATCTCGTTCCTAGAAGTAAACACTCGACTTCAGGTAGAGCACCCGGTTTCTGAAGAAGTAACCGGCATTGACCTTGTACGCGAGCAATTCCGTTTGGCTGAGGGTGGCGTACTTGATTACGCAGACCCAGTAATTAAGGGTCACTCATTTGAATTCCGCATCAACGGTGAAGATGCTGGCCGCAACTTTATGCCAGCGCCTGGTCCGGTTCACGTGTTCAAGGCCCCTTCTGGCCCAGGTATTCGCGTTGATACCGGTGTTGAATCTGGCGATGTAATTTCTGGTTCGTTTGACTCTATGGTAGCCAAGCTAATCGTTACCGGTGCTACTCGCGAAGAAGCGCTTGCTCGTTCACGTCGTGCACTTGCCGAGATGGAAGTTGCCGGTCTACCAACCGTGCTCCCGTTCCACCGCAAGATCGTTAACGATGCAGCGTTTATCGGTGATGTTACCGCCAACAAATTTGGAATTTACACCCGATGGATCGAGACCGAGTGGGTAAACGACATTCCTGCTTGGAGTGGTGTTGCCGAGCCTGCTGAAGAACCAACCGAACGCAACAATGTTGTAGTTGAAGTCGATGGCAAACGAATTGAGGTTTCTCTGCCTAAGCGATTGCTTGGCGCTGGCTCTGCTGGGCCGGTAAATGCTGGCCACGCGCCTAAGCGCAAGAGCCACTCGCACGCCACCGCCGGAGGTGGTTCTGGCAACAGCATCAAGGCACCAATGCAGTCAACAGTGGTCAAGATTGCCGTTGCCATTGGTGACACCGTTCAAGAAGGCGATCTAGTAGTGGTGCTTGAAGCCATGAAGATGGAACAACCAATGAACGCGCACAAGGCCGGAAAGATTAAGTCAATCACCGCCGAAGTTGGAACCACGGTTCCTGCCGGAACTGTACTTCTTGAACTAGAAGATTAAACGTTCGGCTTGTGCAGAGCACGAGCTGCGTTGCTGATGGTTTCACTCAGCGATGGGTAAACGGTGAATGTGCTAGCGAGCTCATCGGCTGTCAATCGGTTTTCAATTGCGATGGCAATTGAGTAGATCAAATCTGAAGCGCGCGGTGCAACCACTACACCACCAATCACGGTGCCACCGGTTGAACAAATCAACTTGATGAAACCAAAGTCAAGTCCCTGCATCTTTGCGCGCGGATTGGTGTTCAAATCAATCTTCTCGACATAGCCATTGACCTTGCCGTCTTTGATGTCCTGTTCCATCCAACCAACAGAGGCAATCTCTGGTGAGGTGAAAACATTTGATGCAACATTGCGAACCTCGGTAGGTGCAGCAACGTCACCCATTGTGTGAAACACAGCTGTGCGACCCTGCATGGCAGACACCGATGCCAGAGGCAAGAAGGTGCTGCAGTCGCCCACCGCGTAAACATTTGCACGCGAGGTGCGGGCTACCTTGTTCACCTGAATGTGACCGGATTCGGTAAGCAGTACACCTGCTTCTTCAAGACCAAGACCAGCGGTGTTTGGAATTGAACCAACCGCCATCAAACAGTGGGAACCCTTCAGCACCTTGCCGTCGGCAAGGGTTACCTCTACCCCGCT
>CAZWHL010000009.1:25901-30541 GCA_964633625.1 uncultured Rhodoluna sp. | reverse complement strand
ACATCGGCGCCCAGCTGAACTCCGGCTAGGGCTGCTTCATAGCCACCCGGGCCGCCGCCAATGATGACAATGTGGTGTTTTTTGGTTTCGTTATCGCTCACTTACCCCATTCTGCCAGTCGTAGACTCGAAGCATGAACAACCCACTAGACAATTCAGCGGCAGACCCTTTTGAAATTGCAAAGCAGGCGGCAACCAAGATTGCCGAGCTAACCGGCGTAGCGCAGCACGACATTGCACTGACTCTAGGTTCGGGTTGGGCTAAGGCCGCCGACCTTATCGGTGAGACCGTGGCAACCGTTGACGCCACCCAAATTATTGGTTTCTCGGCACCCGCCGTGCAGGGTCACGTGGCGACAATTCGCTCAATTAAATTGCCGAGCGGAAAGCATGCCTTGGTGTTGGGTGCGCGCACTCACTATTACGAGGGGCACGGCGTTCGCCGCGTGGCACATGGCGTGCGTACCGCAGCCGCGACGGGCGTGAAGACCATGATTCTTACCAACGGTGCCGGTGGAATCAAAGAGACCTGGAAGCCTGGCACCCCAGTGTTGATTAGCGACCACATTAACTTGACCGCCGATAGCCCACTAGAGGGCGCAAAGTTTGTTGACCTCACCGATCTTTATTCAAAGCGCCTACGCGCGCTGGCACGCACCGTTGACTCGACCCTCGATGAGGGCGTGTACTGCCAGTTCCGTGGTCCACACTACGAGACTCCGGCCGAGGTTCAAATGGCCAAGCACATTGGTGGTCACATCGTTGGAATGTCTACTTCGCTGGAGGCAATTGCCGCGCGCGAAGCAGGAATGGAAATTCTTGGCCTTTCGCTAATCACCAACTTGGCAGCTGGAATTCAAAAGGAACCACTAAGCCACGCCGAGGTTCTGCAAGCCGGCAAGGATGCTGAAGTTCGCATCAGTTCGTTGCTGGCACAGATTGTGGCCAAGATTTAATTATGAAGTCTCAGCTTTTTGACGCGGCCCGCGCTTGGGCTGCTCAGGACCCAGATCAAGAGACGCGTGAAGAATTACTTGCGCTGATTGAAGCTGGCGATACCACTGCAATCGAATCACGCATGGGTACTCGCCTTGATTTTGGTACCGCTGGTTTGCGTGGCGAACTTGGTGCCGGACCAAATCGCATGAACCGCGTTCTGGTTGCCCAAGCCGCTGCCGGTATTCGCGACTACGTGAACGAACACTTCAAGAACGATGCCTCTGTGGTGATTGGCTTTGATGGCCGCATCAACAGCGCCATCTTTGCTCGTGACTCGGCAGAAATCTTTGCAGCCGCTGGAATCAGCACCATGTTGTTTGATGGCGTTGTCCCTACCCCGGTGTTGGCCTTTGCGGGCAAGCACCTAAACGCATCGGCTGCAATTATGGTGACCGCTTCACACAACCCGCCGCGCGACAACGGTTACAAGGTATACCTGGGCGGAAGCAACGGGGGCTCGCAGATAATTTCACCAACCGATAGTGAAATCGCCAGCAAGATTCGCGCGATTGCAGACTCACAGACTTTTGACCAGATTCCTAAATCAAACAACTTTGAAATCATTGGCGATGAAATTCGTCAGGCATATGTTGCCGAGACAGCATCGCTTACCGGCGAAATTGAAAACGGTGATTCGCTAAAGATTGTTTACACCGCGATGCACGGTGTTGGTTGGCGAGTGACGCAAAATCTTTTTGCTGCGGTAGGTTTACCGGAACCATTCACCGTTGATGCCCAGTTACTTCCGGATGGAAATTTTCCGACCGTTGCATTTCCAAACCCGGAAGAACCGGGAGCGATGGATTTATCTTTTGCAAAGGCTCAAGAAGTTGGCGCGGATTTAATTTTGGCTAATGACCCAGATGCAGATCGTCTGGCAATAGGTGTTCCTGATTCCACCGTCGATGCAGGCTGGCGCCGACTAACCGGCGACGAAATTGGTTTGCTGCTTGGTCACCAAATTGCAAAGCGTGCCGTGGCCGAAGGACGTACCGGAACCTTGGCCTGTTCAATTGTTTCTAGCTCGGCGCTTTCAAAAGTTGCCGCCCACTTTGGACTTGATTACCGCGAGACCCTCACCGGCTTCAAGTGGATCTCTAAAGTTCCAAACCTCATCTTTGGTTACGAAGAAGCACTTGGTTACTGCGTTGACCCACAACGCACCCCAGACAAAGACGGCATCTCAGCCTCACTGATTACAACCGCGTTAGCCTGCCAACTAGCTGCCCAAGGCAAGACCATTACCAGTCACCTGGCCGAGCTTGGCGAGCTTTACGGACACTACGCCACCGGCCAGATTTCGATTCGCGTAACCGACCTATCGGTAATTGCCAACATCATGAAAAACCTACGTTCCAACCCGCCGACAATCATCGATGGCGTTGCCGCCAAATTCACCGATCTTGCAGTTGGCACCGCCGACCTTGGCCCAACCGATGGCCTGCGCTTTGATCTTGCCGACAGGCGCCGCGTGATTGTGCGCCCTTCGGGAACTGAGCCAAAACTCAAGTGTTACCTGCAGGCGATTGGGGAAAGCAAAGAGGCGGCAACTAGCGCGCTGGCATCACTGAACGATGCAATGAAGGAACTTCTAAAGTAAAGATGCGCTGAGTTTTTTGGTGATCTCTTCTAGGTCGAAGAAGTGATCGATCGTGATGATCTCTGAAGGTAAACCAACCAACAGCGGGGCCAGGTCTGGAGTAGTCAAAATAACTTGGGCGCTGCGTGATTCGCGCGCTGTCTTCATGTCGGTGGCTTCAACAGTTGCATCAATGCCCAACTGAGAAAGCACCTTTTCTGCATTCATCTTCAGCAGTACAGATGTTCCAATACCCATGCCACATACCGCGATGATCTTCATAAGACCATTCTGCCTTGTGGATTCAGAACAAAGTTCGAATGTGTTCGGTATCCCCCGCATTTAACAGGATGTTTACAGTTTCGTTATCCGATAGCAAGGTTGACAGCTCACCAAGCATTTGAATGTGTGAATCGTGATCAACGGCAGATAGCCCAAAAACAAGTTTCACTGGATCATTTGCATCGTTACCAAACACGATTGGCTCGGCAAGGGTAACCAAACTAAGCCCTGTTGCCAACACCGATTCCGCCGGCTTGGCGTGTGCCAGAGCGATGCCAGGGGCAATTACAAAATATGGGCCGTGAGAATCCAGCACCTCAACCATTGCAGTGGTGTACTCGGGTGTTACTCGCCCGCTAGCTACCAGTAGATCACCGGCTAATTGGATTGCGTGTTCGCGATCGAGTGCCGCGGCAAGAACACGGATTGAGTTTTCACCAAAGGCCTCGGCAAGTTTTGGGAAACTCACTAACGACCAGCCTCGGCAAATCCTTCGTTGATCATTTCGATTAGCTCTTCACGATCATCGATTGCCTGGAACGCACCTTCGGCGGCGTTCATCTGAAAAATCTCTAGGTCTTCAAGACCGTAACCGAATGTGTCTACCAGCAGTTCCATTTCGCGGGTTAACGAGGTACCACTCATCAAGCGATTATCGGTGTTGACGGTCACCTTGAAACCAAGATCGTAAAGGATATCGAACGGGTGATCACTCATAGTTTCGCCAAGCAGCGAGATTGCGCCAGTCTGCAAGTTCGAAGATGGCGATGTCTCAAGCACGATTCCGCGATCGTGCACCCACTCGGCAACTGGGCCAAGCACAACTAAATCTGTCTCGCCATCGGTGCGGCTAAACATAATGTCTTCGACGATGCGCACACCGTGACCTAGTCGAAGCGCGCGGCCTGAAACGATTGCATCCTTGATGCTCTCAACACCGTCTGCTTCGCCCGCGTGAACGGTTACAGGGAATAGTTCGCTAGCCAAGTAGTCAAAGGCAACCTTGTGACGGCTTGGCAGGAAGCCCTTTTCGGCACCCGCGATATCGAAACCAACCACGCCGTTGTTGCGGTGGCGCACTGCAAGCTCGGCAATCTCTAAACCTCGGTCGGCGTGACGCATGGCGGTTACCAGCTGACCGGTTCGAATGAATCCACCCTGTTCTTCAACTAACTGCATGCCTTCTTCGAGTCCGTCTTGCACTGCCTCAACGGTTTCATCGAGGGTTAAGCCGCGGGTCAAGTGCTGCTCTGGTGCCCAACGAACTTCACCATAGATGACACCGTCATTGGCAAGATCCAAAACAAATTCACGAGCAACGCGAGTTAGGTGTTCACGAGTCTGCATGACGGCAGTGGTGATGTCAAAAGTTTTTAGGTATTCAACTAACGAACCAGAGTCTGCAGACTTCTCAAACCACTTGCGCAAGTCCTTGGAATTGTCGGCAGGTAGTGCAAAACCAATTTCGCTTGACATTTCGATGATGCTCTGCGGACGAAGGCCACCGTCTAGATGATCGTGAAGTGAAATCTTTGGCAACGAACGGATGTCGAAGTTAGCCATGAATGTTGCCTCTATTTCTATTTAATGCGCTCAAGCACAATCTTGCGCTCTGGTGCTGTTGCTTCAATCTTAAACGCACCATCAAGCGCTTCCATCGCACGATCAAAACGCCCCGGTTCGTCGGTGTGCAATGTCATTAGAGGGGCCCCGGCTTGAACCTGCTGCCCTTGCTGTGCGTGCAATGTAATTCCGGCACCGAACTGCACCGAATCTTCTTT
>CAZWHL010000009.1:0-25801 GCA_964633625.1 uncultured Rhodoluna sp. | reverse complement strand
GCCCTTGCTGTGCGTGCAATGTAATTCCGGCACCGAACTGCACCGAATCTTCTTTGCGCGCGCGACCAGCACCAAGTCGCCAAGACGCGGTACCAACCTGCAGCGCATCAAGCTGTGACAAATATCCCGATACCGGTGCGGTGATCACATGGTGCTCTTTTGCCTTAGGCAGTGCGGCATCCGGATCGCCGCCCTGAGCGGAAATCATCTGACGCCACTTATCCATTGCACGGCCGTCCTTAAGCGCGGCGGCAACATCAACATCAACCTTGCCGGCCAGGCGCAACATTTCTTGCGCAAGCTCAACGGTGATCTCAACCACATCGGCTGGTCCGCCACCGGCAAGCACCTCAAGCGATTCCTTGACCTCAAGTGCATTTCCTATTTCTAGACCAAGCGGAGTCGACATATCGGTGAGCAGTGCCGAGGTATTTACACCAGCATCCTGACCAAGCTGGACCATCACGGTTGCAAGCTCACGGGCACGATCAATGTTTTTCATAAACGCGCCAGAACCAACCTTCACATCAAGCACCAAAGAAGAAGTGCCCTCGGCAATTTTCTTAGACATGATTGATGACGCGATAAGCGGAATGGCTTCAACGGTTCCGGTGACATCTCTTAACGAGTAGAGCTTGCGGTCTGCAGGTGCTAGTCCAGAACCGGCGGCACAAATCACCGCGCCGACTTCGGCAAGCTGCTGGTGGAATTCGTCGTTAGAAATCTGCGCACGCCAACCCTTGATTGATTCAAGTTTGTCTAGCGTTCCGCCGGTGTGGCCCAACCCGCGACCCGATAGCTGCGGCACTGCAACACCAAACACGGCAACAAGTGGAGCCAGGGGCAAAGTTATCTTGTCGCCTACGCCACCGGTTGAGTGTTTGTCTGCGGTTGGCACGCCAAGGCCTTCGTAGCTAAGGCGCTCACCTGAGGCAATCATTGCCAAAGTTAAGTCTTTAATTTCACGGCGGCTCATGCCGTTTAGCAAGATAGCCATGGCCATTGCCGACATCTGTTCGTCGGCTACTACCCCGCTGGTGTAATTGGCAATCAGCCAATTAATTTGCTCGGTGCTTAGTTCACCCTTGTCGCGTTTGGCAACAATAAGTTCCGGTGCAGAAAAAGTTGACATTACGCTCTATCTTCTAAGTCGCGAGGTCCAAATGCATCTGGAATTACCTCGTCTATGGTTTTGAACCCAGAGACAGTTTCAAGAATCATTCCCTTTGCCGAGTGCTCAAAGAGCAACTGACGGCAGCGACCACATGGCATCAAAATATTTCCGTGCCCATCAACGCACGTGAAAGCCACCAACTTTGCCGGTCCCTTGCCTGCATTGGCGGTCATCGCCAGCTCACTAACCAGCGTGCATTCGGCACACAGCGTCAAACCGTACGAAGCATTTTCAACGTTGCAACCGGAAACAATCCGGCCATCATCGGTTAGTGCAGCTGCGCCAACTGGAAATTTAGAGTAAGGCACGTAGGCCTTCCTCATGGCATCATTTGCTGCGTCACGCAGCGCGCTCCAATTAATCTCAGACATGCGTTACCTAACTCTTGATGTATGGCTTGCCGGCTGCGGCTGGCCCAGTAACCTTGCCAACTAAACCAGCAACGGCAACTGCGGTAAGCGCGTAAGGCAGCATCAACAGGAATTCACTTGGCACCGGCGAACCGATAATTGCTAAACCGTACTGAAGGTTTTGTGCGAAACCAAATAGCAAACCAGCGAAGGCTGCGTAAATAGGGTTCCAGCGACCAAAGATCATTGCGGCTAGCGCGATGTAACCGGCACCGTTGGTCATCTCTTTACCAAATGCTCCAACCTGGCCAAGCGTGAAGAATGCTCCACCCAAACCGGCCAGTGCGCCACCAATCATCACGCTCATGTAGCGAGTGCGGAACACATTGACACCCACGGTATCGGCTGCCTTCGGGTACTCCCCTACGGCACGAACGCGCAAACCCCAACGGGTCTTGAATAGCGCTACCCACACTCCAGCAACCGCGAGATACATCAGGTAAACGATCAGCGTTTGGTTAAACAACACCGGACCAATCACCGGGATCTGACCAAGTAGCGGAATCAAAATGCGATCAAAGCGCGGCGGCTGGTTGAACAGCTCCACGTTCTCGGCGAACAGGGTTGAGTAAAGGAAGCTGGTTAGTCCAACAATCAGCACGTTCAAAACCACACCAACGATGATTTGGTCAACCAGGTACTTGATGCTGAAGGTGGCGAGTACCCACGAAACAAGTGCGCCACCAATCATTGCGCCGATCAAACCGACGTATAGATTGTGTGAAAGTGTTGCGGTCATTGCCGAGATAAACGCACCGGCAAGTAGCTGTGAGTCAATCGAGATATTTACGATGCCAACTCGCTCTGAAAGCACACCGGCAAGCGAACCAAAAATAAGTGGAACTGCTAGAGCCAATGAACCCGATAACAAGGCCGAAATTGGCATGGTTGCACCGGCGAACAGTGAAATCAAAATTCCAAAAATCATGGCGAAACCAAAAATCAGGATTTCCCAAAGTGGAGTCTTTTTATTTAACTTGCGAGCAAAATAGAACGACTTGATTGCCACGGCTGCCATCAGCACAAAGGCAACGGCACCAGAAATCTTGGTGTCGACTGCGAAGTCAGGAAGCGCAAGAATATCGGTTTCTGTTGCAGTTTTGATCTTGGTGATTGCACCGGTTGAACCCAACCAAAGCCAAAGGCCAACCAAAGACAGCACGGCAAGTGCAATTGGAGTTCTTAGTGACTGTTTCACTTTGCACCTCCCTTCTGTTCCTTAATTCGGAACATGGTGCGCACCAATGGCGGAGCAGCAATAAACAAAACAATCAGCGACTGCACAACCAACACGATGTCAATTGGTACACCCTGGTTGGCCTGCATGGTCACTGCACCAGCGCGCAAACCACCAAACAAGATTCCGGCAGCTAAGACACCAAATGGATTGTTTCGCCCAAGCAATGCAACGGTAATCGCATCAAAACCAAAACTGGCGGCAACACCAGTGGTTAGGAATTTTTCTGTTCCCAAGATTTGAGTTGCACCGGCAAGACCAGAAAGTGCACCAGAGACCGCCATTACCAAAATGTAGGTCAAGCCAATGTTGATACCGGCAACCTTGGCGGCAGATGGGTTGTGACCAAGCGCACGGAACTGGAAGCCAGTCGATGAACGGTTTAGCAACCACCACACCAAACCAACGGCAAGCAGCATGGCGATTAGGCCAGAGTGAATCCGAACCTGGTCGCCAAAGATGAATGGGAATTTTGCGGTTTCTGGCACGGCTTCTGAGATTGGATTCTGTGCACCCGGAGCCTGCAGGATTGGTGTTTTCAAGAAGTAGGCCAACAGCAACGAAGCAATGTAGTTGAACATGATGGTCAAAATAACTTCGTTGGCACCTGTGGCTGCCTTCAAATAGCCAACTAGAGCACCGTAAAGCGCACCACCCAAGATTCCGGCAAGCACTCCAAGCACAAAGTGCAATCCAACCGGTGCATCAACCTTGATGGCAACAAAGCCAGCAAACATTGCACCAAAAACGATTTGTCCGGTGGCACCAATGTTGAAAAGCCCCGAACGGAATGCCACTGCCAGCCCAAGACCAGCAAGGGTGATAGGTGTAGCAAATGCCAATGTTTCCGTGATCGGCTTGATCATCAGCAACGCGCTGGTGCCCTTGTAGTTAAAAATTGAGCCGCGGAACAATGCGTCGTATGCACCAAACACCGCGTTCCAAAGTGCAATAAAAAAGTCACCTGGACGAGCAAACAGATAACCAGCAGCAGCCTGAACGTTTGCGCTTGAGAACGCTATCAGCACGCCACCAAAGATGAACGACGCAACTACCGCAAGAACCGTTAGGCGCATGCTTGGTGAGAAAATCTCTTTGACTATTTTGTTCATGCGCTGATACCTGCCATCATCTGACCCAAAACCGAACGCGAGGTGCTTGATGGCACAACGCCAACCACCTTACCCTTATACATAACTGCAATTCGGTCACCCAGTTGAGTTGCCTCATCTAACTCTGTGGCAACAATCAAGACGGGAATGCCAGAGTCGCGAGTGGCCACAATCTGTTCGTGCACGAATTCAATTGAGCCAACGTCAAGACCACGAGTTGGCTGTGACGCAACCAAAAGGCGAAGGTCTCTAGAAAGTTCACGAGCCAAAACAACCTTCTGTTGGTTACCACCAGAAAGCTGAGATGCCTTTGATTCAATTCCCTGAGCGCGAATATCGAACTGCTGCAACTTTTCCTGCGCAAACTTTTTTAGGTAAGCCAGTTGCAAACTCAAACCCTTGGCAAATGGCTTGCGGTCGCTGCGGTCCAACATAAGGTTTTCGGCAATAGTGAATTCAGCCACCAAACCGTCTTCGGTGCGGTCTTCAGGAACAAAGCCAACTCCAAGGTCCAACACCTGCTTGACGTTTTTTCCAATCAGCTGCTGACCGTCAAGTTCGATCGAACCTGCGGTGCGACCGTGCATTCCGATTATTGCTTCGGTAAGTTCAGTCTGACCGTTTCCTTGAACACCAGCAATGACCAAGATTTCACCCTCGCGAATTTCAAGGTTTACATCGTCAAGCACCTGAGTGCCCGCGTGGTTCCAAGCAGATAGTCCAGAAATCTTGAAGGTGCTTTTACCAAGTTTTGGCGCACCCTTTTCAACATCAAGGTCAACCGCGCGACCAACCATCATCGAAGCAAGTTCGTTCGCGGTTGACTTAGGGCTTGCCTCGCCAACAATCTTGCCTAAACGAATCACTGTGATCTTGTCAGCAACTTCCTTAACCTCGCGCAACTTGTGAGTGATGAAAACAATTGCCTTACCCTCACCACGAAGCTGCTTCATGATCGCCATGAGCTCGTCGGTTTCTTGCGGAGTGAGCACAGCGGTTGGCTCATCAAAAACCAAAACCTGAGCATCACCCATGAGCGCCTTGATAATTTCTACGCGCTGCTGCACACCAACCGGCAGATCGCCAACCACGGCATCGGGGTCAATTTCAAAACCAAACCGATCAGAAATTTCGCGCACTTGTTTGCGTGCAGCCTCAAGATCAAGCACGCCACCAAACTTGGTTGGCTCGTGACCAAGGATTACATTCTCGGCAACTGTGAAAACTGGAATCAGCATGAAGTGCTGGTGCACCATGCCAATGCCGGCTGCCATTGCATCGCCCGGCCCGCTGAACTTGACCACGCGATCATCAATCAGAATTTCACCTTCGTCTGCTTGATACAAGCCGTAGAGCACATTCATCAATGTGGATTTTCCGGCGCCGTTTTCGCCAAGCAGGCAATGGATTTGCCCAGGCTCAGCAACCAGATTGACCTTGTCGTTCGCGGTCATCTCGCCGAAGCGCTTTGTAATTCCGCGGAGTTCCAGCTTCATCGCTTTTCCGTTTCTATTGCTCAAACCTGCCCAAGAGCGGCTCTTTATTTCAGTCTAACTCGGCGAATTCAACCAAAAACCAATTCCCCGCGCAAAGAAAATCGGGGTTGGCTCTAAGGCCAACCCCGACTCGCTTAAGTGAAGTGATTACTTCTTGTAAACAGAAGTAACTACTAGGTCACCAGCGATGATCTTCTTCTGAAGTTCATCTAGTTCAGCCTGAACGCCAGCTGGGTAAGCAACATCGTGCTGTGCAGAAATCTGAACACCACCATTTGCTAGGTTGCCAACGTACTGGTTTGCGTCGCCACCAGTGAAGGTCTTGTCAACGCCTGACTTGATGGTCTCTAGAACAGCCTTAGCCATCTTCTTTTCAACAGAGGTCAAGATGTTCTGCTTGTACTCAGCGTGAGCTGAAATGCCGTACCAGTCAGAGTCAACACCAATAACGTAGGTGCCCTTGTGGTCAAGAGTTGCCTGACCTGAACCCTTACCAACTGGACCAGCAACAGGAAGAACGATGTCTGCACCCTGTGCGAAGAACTGCTCGGTTAGAGTCTTGCCCTTTGCAACGTCAGAGAAGTCACCGGTAGCTGACCACTTCTGGTTGTTGTTAGCTTCTGCACCTAGAACCTTAACGTTCTTGCCCTTTGCAGCGTTGTAGTAAGCAACACCCTGCTTGAAGCCGTCCATGAAGATGGTTACTGATGGGAACAACATTCCACCGTAAGTAGCAACCTTGCCAGTCTTAGTAGTTGCAGCTGCTAGGTAACCTGCAAGGAATGCAGCTTCAGCAGTGTCGTACTGGATTGGCTTTACGTTGTCTAGAGATAGAGGTGAGAAGTCGTCGTTTGAAAGAGCTGAGTCGATCAACGCGAAGTTAACTTCTGGGTGAGCCTTCGCTGCATCGCGAGTAGCAGCAGCAAGTGCGAAACCAACGTTGATGATCAAGTTACAGCCTTCGCTGATCATTGAGTCAACACCTGAGGTGTAGTCAGTCTGAGTTGCAGTCTCTGGAGACTCAACTGAAGCAATCTTTACGCCAAGGGTAGCTTCTGCTTCCTTAAGACCGTTGTATGCCTCTTCGTTGAATGAAGCGTCCTTGAAACCACCCTGGTCAGACACCATACATGCCTTGTAGTCAACTGGGGTTACGGTTGGTGTCGATGGAGCTGACGCACAACCAGCAAGAGTTAGAGCTGCAACAGAAGCAAGCGCTAGGCCCTTAAGAATGTTCTTGTTCAATTAGATTCCTCCTGGAATAACGACGGTGGCTTTCACGCGTCGTTGCTATTTAAGCCTAGCGATTAAAGAACGTCGGAATGACCAGTTGCCTTGAGTGCGTCTACCAAACTTTTAACACGCTGGGCGTGCTCCTTTGTCGTAACAAGAAGTGCGTCTGGAGTATCCACCACAATGATGTCTTCAACACCGATAAGTGCAATCAGTCGATCCGTATCGGAAACCAAAATGCCGCTTGAACTATCAGCTAGAACTTTAGCGTTGCCTAAAACTGCTAGGTTTCCGCGGCGGCCCTGCGACTGCAGCTCGGCAATAGCGGCAAAGTCACCAACATCGTGCCACGAGAAGCTGGCCGGAAGCACCGCGACCAAACCGGCGGCGGCCGCAGGCTCGGCAACCGAGTAATCGATAGCGACCTTCTTTAGAGTTGGCCAAATCTTTTCGATCGCGACCTTGCGGTTATCGGTGTCCCATTCGGCGGCAAGCTCCATGATTGAGGAGTGCAAGGCCGGTTCAGATTTTGCCAATTGTTCAAGAAGTAAACGAGCCGGGGCGATGAACATACCCGCGTTCCACAGGTACTGTCCAGAGTCAACGTACTTTCGCGCCTTGACGATGTTTGGCTTCTCGACGAACTTGATTACGTCGCGTGCCTCAGGTGCACCGGCGATGCCAAGCTCGTCGCCAGACTTGATGTAACCGAATCCAACCGAAGGCTCAGTTGGCTCAATTCCGATTGTGACAATCTTGCCGGTGGCGGCCACTAGAACTGCTTCGCGCACAGTCTTGTGGAACTTATCGTCTTCGGTAATTACGTGGTCGGCGGCAAACGAACCAATAATTACGTCTGGTTCGCGCTGCATCAAGATAGCTGCGGCGAGCGCGATGGCTGCTGTTGAGTCTTTCGGTGAGAGCTCGAGCACTAGGTTGTCGGTGGAGAGGTCCTCGATCTGCTCGAGAACGGCGGACTTGTGAACCTTTCCGGTAACTACAAGAATTCGATCCTTGCCGGCTATCGGTGTTAGGCGGTCCCAGGTGTCTTGAAGCAGAGTCTGGCCGGAGCCGGTGAGGTCGTGCAAAAACTTTGGTGCCGAGGCGCGAGATAGTGGCCAAAGTCGGCTACCGATGCCGCCGGCTGGGATGATGCTAAAGAATCGATCCAGTGGATCTCGCTGAGTAGTCATAACTAATAAAAACCTTAGCCCAATGCCACTATATGGGCGAGAGCGGGGTTTTTACGGGTTTAGACTAGAAGTGATTTTTGAGTCAAAGTTGATCAAGGAGGATGGCCAGTGCCAACCATGCCAGCCGGTACTTTGTACCGCGGAAAAGTAGGAATGTGGTCGTGGGTACTCCACCGAATTACAGGTGTAGCCATCTTCTTTTTCCTATTAGTACACGTTCTAGATACTGCCCTGGTTCGCCTAAGCCCAGAGGCATACAACGCGGTTATCAACACATACAAGACCCCTCTAATTGGTCTGGCTGAACTTGGTCTTGTTGCCGCCATCCTGTTCCACGCATTAAACGGTGTGCGAATCATTTTGGTTGATTTCTGGCGCAAGGGAGTCAAGTACCAGAACGTGATGTTCTGGATTGTTATAGCGATCGCCCTGATTGTGTTCCTTGGCTTTGCCCCTCGTCACCTAGCTCACGTATTCGGTTAAGGAGTAGCGAAATGTCAGTAGTTATCGAACAGCCTCGCTCACCTCGCAGCCGTAAGGGTGCCAACTGGGAAAAGTACGGTTGGCTTTACATGCGCCTTTCGGGGGCACTTCTTGTAATTCTTATTTTTGGTCACCTCTTTACCAACCTGTTTGCCGGTGAAGGGATCAAGGCAATTGACTTTGCATTTGTTGGTGGCAAGTGGTCGGACCCATTCTGGAAAGTTTGGGATCTTGCAATGCTGTGGCTTGCGCTGATTCACGGAACCAACGGTATGCGCACAATCGTGAACGACTACACCTCTCGCGAGGGAATTCGTAAGACCCTGGTTTGGGCTCTTTGGGGAATTTGTGCAGTTCTAGTAACACTTGGAACTCTTGTGGTCTTTACTTTTGATCCATGTCCTGCAGGTGCACTGCCTGAGCTACTACCTTCTTTCTGCCCAGCTGCTTAATTGAGCTGCGTAACAACTAAAGGAATAAATAAAAATTGAGTAAGCCAAAGGTTCATCACTACGAGTACGACGTTGTAATCGTGGGTGCGGGTGGCGCAGGTATGCGCGCGGCGATTGAGGCCGGACCACACGCAAAGACCGCAGTAATTTCTAAGCTGTTCCCTACTCGTTCGCACACCGGTGCGGCACAGGGTGGAATGGCAGCAGCACTTGCCAACGTTGAAGAAGACAGTTGGGAATGGCACACCTTTGACACCGTTAAGGGTGGCGACTACTTGGTTGACCAAGATGCTGCAGAAATCCTTGCGAAGGAATCAGTTCAGGCCGTAATTGACCTTGAGAACATGGGTCTGCCTTTCAACCGCACACCAGACGGCAAAATTGACCAGCGTCGTTTTGGTGGTCACACTCGCGACCACGGTAAGGCTCCGGTTCGTCGTTCTTGCTACGCAGCTGACCGCACCGGTCACATGATTCTGCAGACCCTTTACCAAAACTGCGTAAAGCTTGGTATCGAGTTCTACAACGAGTTCTACGTTCTTGATCTTGTAATGTCCAAGGTTGATGGCGAAGAGCGTCCATCTGCAGTGGTTGCTTACGAGCTTGCCACCGGTGAACTTCACGTGTTCCAAGGCAAGAGCATCATTTTTGCAACCGGTGGTTTCGGAAAGATTTTCAAGACCACATCGAACGCACACACTCTTACCGGTGACGGCGTTGGAATTATTTGGCGTAAGGGCCTTCCACTGGAAGACATGGAGTTCTACCAGTTCCACCCAACTGGTCTAGCCGGTCTAGGCATTTTGTTGTCAGAAGCCGCACGTGGTGAAGGTGGAATTCTGCGCAATGCATCTGGCGAGCGCTTTATGGAACGTTATGCACCAACCATCAAGGATCTTGCTCCGCGTGACATGGTTGCGCGTGCAATGGCTAACGAGGTTCGCGAGGGTCGCGGTGCTGGCCCACACAAGGACTACGTGCTGCTAGACCTAACTCACTTGCCGCCAGAAGTTATTGACGAAAAGCTTCCAGACATCACTGAGTTTGCTCGAACCTACCTTGGTGTTGAGCCTTACACAGAACCAGTTCCGGTGTTCCCTACCGCGCACTACGCAATGGGTGGAATTCCAACCAACGTGCAGGCAGAGGTTCTTCGCGACAACAAGACCGTAGTACCTGGTCTTTACGCCGCGGGTGAATGCGCTTGCGTATCGGTTCACGGTGCAAACCGCTTGGGAACAAACTCACTGCTAGACATCAACGTTTTTGGTAAGCGTGCGGGTGTTGCAGCGGTTGAATACGCAAAGACTGCAAAGCACGTTCCGGTTCCGGCAAATGCTGCCGACGAAGTTATCTCGATGATTGAGAAGGTTCGCAAATCAAAGGGCAACGAGAAGGTGGCGGTGCTTCGCAAGGAACTTCAGGAAACCATGGACAAGAACGCTCAGGTGTACCGCACCGAGGACTCTTTGAACGAGGCCCTGGAAAAGATTGCTGAACTTCGCGGTCGCTACGAGAACATCAGCGTTCAAGACAAGGGCCAGCGATTCAACACCGATCTACTTGAAGCAATTGAACTTGGTTTCTTACTAGACCTTGCCGAGGTCCTTGCGCTTACTTCACGCGAGCGTCGCGAGAGCCGCGGTGGTCACTTCCGTGAGGACTTCGATACTCGCAACGACGAGAAGTTCATGGTTCACTCAATGGCCTATCTAACTGACAAGCCAGCAAAGAAACCTGGTGACAACATCAAGATTGACTGGAAGCCAGTCACCGTAACCAACTACCAGCCGATGGAGCGTAAGTACTAATGGCAACTGCAGTAGCTACCGGAACCGAATTCGAACAACTAGGTGCCGTACCTTCTTTTCAGGTAACTCTTTTTGTTCGCCGCTTCAACCCAGAAGATGGTCAAGAAGCTCGTTGGGAAGACTTTGACGTTCAGGTACACGGCACCGACCGCGTGCTTGATGCGCTGCACAAGATCAAGTGGGAGATGGATGGTTCGCTGACCTTCCGTCGTTCATGTGCACACGGTGTTTGTGGTTCAGATGCAATGCGCATCAACGGCCGAAACCGTTTGGCTTGTAAGACCCTGATCAAAGATCTAGACATCACCCAGCCAATTTACGTTGAGCCAATCAAGGGTCTGAATGTAGAGAAGGATCTTGTCGTAGACATGAACCCGTTCTACCAGGCTTACAAAGACATCAACCCGTTCCTAATCGCCAGCGACAAGCCAGTTAAGGAACGTCTGCAGTCGGCAGAGCAGCACTCAAAGTTTGAAGACACCACCAAGTGCATCTTGTGTGCAGCTTGTACTACTTCTTGCCCTGTGTTCTGGACCGACGGTCAGTACTTTGGTCCGGCAGCAATCGTGAACGCGCACCGCTTCATCTTTGACTCTCGTGACGAAGGTGCCGAGCTTCGACTAGACATCTTGAACGATAAAGAGGGTGTATGGCGTTGCCGCACCACCTTCAACTGCACCGATGCTTGCCCTCGCGGAATTGAAGTTACCAAGGCAATCGCTGAAGTAAAGCAAGCAATTCTTCGCGGCAAGCCTTAATGCTCAAAGTTGCCACAATCAACGTCAATGGAATCCGTGCGGCGTTCAAAAATGGCATGGCCGATTGGCTTAGCGAAAACCAAAATATAGATGTATTCGCGCTGCAAGAGGTTCGCGCCGAAACAAAAGATCTAGTTGACCTGTTCGAGGCCAATCCCCCAGCCCAAGGTAAGTGGTTTTTCTCGCACGATGCGGCTAGCGCCAAGGGCCGTGCTGGTGTTGCGATTGTAAGCAAGACGCAGCCGATTGCCGTTCGCACAACTTTTGGTCCAGACAGTTTTGATTCCGCCGGTCGTTGGCTAGAGGCCGATTTCAAAGTTGGCAGCAAAGTTGTTACCGTGATCAGCACCTACGTGCACTCGGGTGAGGTTGATACCCCTAAGCAAGTTGAGAAGTACAAGTTCCTAGAGGCAATGCAAGAGCGTATGGCCGAGCTAATTGATGCCGGTGGTTACGCGCTTGTGGTTGGCGACCTGAATGTTGGTCACACAGAACTGGACATCAAAAACTGGAAGGGAAACCTCAAGAACGCCGGCTTCCTGCCCGAAGAGCGCGCCTACTTCGACACATTTATGAATGCGCAAGGCTGGGTTGATATTGGTCGTGCAGCTCACCCTGGTGAACCTGGGCCCTATACCTGGTGGTCATATAGAGGTAAGGCTTTTGATACCGATGCCGGTTGGCGCATCGACTATCACTTAGCCACACCAAAACTTGCGGCCAAGGCCAGCAACTACAAGGTGCACCGCGCTGCAAGCTATGACACCCGCTGGACCGATCACTCCCCAGTGGTAGTTGACTACGCGGTTTAGTTAAGCCGGCGGAAGATCATCGGTGTTCTAATCGGCTCGTCTAAACTTGCCGTATGACTAAGCCAAACCTGCTCTCTGGAATGCAGCCTTCTGCTGGTTCCCTTCACCTTGGAAACTACCTTGGTGCTTTGGTCAACTGGACCAAGATGCAGGATGACTACAACGCTTACTACTGCGTAGTTGATTTGCACGCTATCACCGTTCCGCAGGATCCAACCGAGTTACGACAAAACACCCGCATCACCGCCGCTCAGTATTTGGCCGCTGGTATTGATGAAAACAAGTCGGCACTGTTTGTGCAATCACACGTTCCGGCTCACGCACAACTTGCCTGGGTACTAATGACTCTCACCGGTTTTGGTGAAGCCGGTCGCATGACTCAGTTCAAAGACAAGTCGCAAAAGGCAGGTGCCGATTCAACATCGGTTGGTCTATTCACCTATCCGGTGCTGCAGGCTGCCGACATTCTTTTGTATCAACCAAAGGCGGTTCCAGTAGGTGAAGACCAGCGTCAGCACATTGAGCTGACCCGTGATTTGGCTACTCGTTTCAACTCACGCTTTGGCGAAACTTTTGTAATTCCAGAAGGCGTAATCCTCAAAGAGACCGCCAAGATTTACGACCTGCAAAACCCAGAAGCCAAGATGTCAAAGTCTGGAGACCCTAAGGGCCTGGTCAACATCATGGACGAGTCTTCGGTGATCGTAAAGAAAATCAAGAGTGCGGTTACAGACACCGATGCCGCTATACGTTTTGATCGTGAGGCCAAGCCAGGAGTTTCAAACTTGCTTGGAATTCACTCTGCAATCTCGGGTAAATCAATTGATTCTTTGGTTGCCCACTTTGATGGCAAGGGCTACGGCGACCTCAAGGGTGAAGTAGCCGAGGTGGTTTTGGCCGCCGTTGAGCCGATTCGTAATCGTGCCAATGAACTACTTGCAGACCCGGCCGAACTGGATCGCCTGCTGGCAAAGGGCGCAGCCAAGGCCAATGAGCTTGCTGAGAAGACTCTGGCAACCGTCTACGAGCGGGTTGGCTTCATTCCAGCCAGCCATTAGTCTTGAACTGCAATACAACTGAATAGTTCTTCGGGGTCAGTGTAAGTCTGAACCGGCGGTTATAGCCCGCGACCCGGCTGTGCGAAAGCATTGGCGGTTGAATCTGTGAAATTCAGATGCCGACGGTTAAAGTCCGGATGGTAGAAGAAAGAAACATGAACGACAACAAATTTGTCGCGGCTATGAGTCGCGCGCTCGCACTCGCGGGTAACTCACCTTTATATGGGGAGAATCCCCAGGTAGGTGCGGTCTTAATCAACGACACCGGTGAGATCATCGCCGAGGGTTGGCATAAGGGTGCCGGTACCCCGCACGCAGAAATCGATGCACTTAGAAATCTTGCTGCTAAAAATTTAACTGCAACTGGCCTAACCGCCGTCGTGACTCTTGAACCTTGCAACCACTTTGGTAAAACCGGCCCATGCGCACAGGCGCTTATCGAAGCCGGTGTGAAGCAGGTTGTCTTTGGAACCTACGACCCGGGCAAGACCGAAGGCGGTGGGCGTTTCACCCTAGAAGCAGCCGGTGTTGCCGTGGTTAGCGATGTGCTTCGTGATGAATGCCTGCAACTTATTGCGCCTTGGTTCACCAACAAATTCAACAAGCGTCCATACGTAGTAATAAAGTGGGCAGCCAGCGTTGATGGCAGAACCGCCGCTGCCGACGGCACCAGCAAGTGGATCACCGATTCCGAAGCGCGTGCCGATGTACATGCTCGTCGTGCCGCGTCGCAGGCGATTTTGGTTGGCACCAACACCGTTGAACTTGATGACCCAGAACTTACCGCACGTAAACCGGACGGTTCACTTTACGAAACTCAACCACTACGTGTGATTGTTGGTGAGCGCGAGTTGAATGCTTCAGCGCGTATCTTCAATTCCGATGCGGAGACCGTGCAGTTCAAGACACACGATTTGAATTCAGTAATGCAGCAGCTATTTGATCGTGGCATTCGCCAGGTCTTTGTTGAGGGTGGCTCGGAACTTGAGTCAGCGCTTATCGGTGCTGGTTTTGCCGACGAGTTTTTGATTTATGTTGCGCCAAAAGTAATTGGTGGACCAGCAACCGCGATTCGCGAAATTGGCGTAGGCAACATTGCCGATGCTTTGGAGCTTGAATTTATTGAAACCAAAAAGCTTGGTGCGGACATTCTGATTCGTGCTGTAAAAAAGGAGAACTAATGTTTACCGGAATTATTGAAGAACTGGGCAAGGTAAAAGCCATTGACATTCAGCCAGATTCTCTGCGCATCACCATCGAGGGGCCGCTTGTGGTCTCTGACGTAAAGCGTGGAGACTCGATCTCAGTGAGCGGCGCCTGCCTGACCGCCATTGAGCACGATGCCACTTCCTTTACCGCAGATGTGATGCAAGAGACCTTGCGTAAAACCAGCTTGGATGGTGTCAAAGTGGGTGACTCGGTAAACCTTGAGCGTGCCATGACTGCGGCTACCAGATTTGGTGGCCACGTAGTACTTGGTCACGTTGATGGCGTTGGCGAGGTAATCTCGCGTGCGCCAAGCGAGAACTGGGAATGGTTACGAGTTTCGATTCCAAAGGAACTCATGAAATATGTGGTACTTAAGGGATCAATCACCATCGATGGCATTTCACTTACCGTAAACGAAATGGGCGAAGACTACATTGGGCTGTCACTGATTCCAGAGACCCTGGCAGTAACCACCCTTGGTAGCAAGCAGCCTGGAAGCAAGGTCAACGTGGAAGTTGACGTAATGGCCAAGCATATTGAACGACTAATCGAAGCAAGGACTAACTAATGCCACTTTCAAGTATTGAAGATGCGCTTATTGCGCTTCGCGATGGCAAGCCGGTGCTTGTTGCCGATGACGAGAATCGCGAAAACGAAGTTGATGCGATTATGGCTGCCCAGCACGCCAGTCCTGAGTGGATTGCCTGGATGATTAAGTACACATCTGGATACCTTTGTGCACCAATGACCGAGCAGCGCGCAAATCACTTGGACTTAAACCTGATGGCAACCACCAACCAGGATCCATTCAAAACTCAGTACACCATCACAGTTGATGCTGCCGAAGGTGTAACAACCGGTATTTCTGCGGCTGACCGCGCCAAAACATTTCGCGTTCTGGCAAATGCCGAAAGCACAAAGGATTCGCTTATTCGCCCAGGTCACGTGATTCCGCTTCGTGCTCACCAGAACGGTGTGCTTGACCGCCGCGGTCACACCGAGGCAACCGTTGACCTGTTAAAACTTGCCGGTCTGGCACCAGTTGGTGTGATTGGTGAACTGACAAACGAAAACGGAACCATGACTCGCCTTGAAGAGGCCTTCGCAATTGGAGAAAAATATAGCCTTCCGGTGATCACCATCGATCAGATTGTAAAATCGCGCCTAGACTCAGTTGAGTTCGCCGCGGAAACCGTAAACGATCGCATTCGCTTTGAGGCTGAAGCCAAATTGCCAACCACTCACGGAGACTTCCGCGTGCGTGGCTACTACGACATTCGCACCACTGCCGATCACGTGGCAATCATTGCCGGTAACCCAACCGGTGAAGATGTTTTGATCCGCATGCACTCTGAGTGCATCACCGGTGAAGCCTTTGGTTCGCTCAAGTGTGAGTGTGGACCCCAGCTTGACTTTGCACTAGACAAAATTGCCAATGACCCTAAGGGGGGAATTGTGATCTACCTTCGCGGTCAAGAAGGTCGTGGCATTGGTCTACTGAATAAGTTGAAAGCATACGCACTGCAAGACAAGGGCTACGACACGGTTGATGCCAACCTTGCGCTTGGCCTACCTAGCGAGGCTCGTGAGTACGGAGCGGCGGTATCGATTTTGCGTGACCTTGGCGTTGAAAGCGTTCGCCTAATGACAAATAACCCAGCTAAGAGTTCATTCTTGAATGACGCGGGTATTCACGTAAATTCTTATGTGCCAATCATCGTTGGTGCTGCTGCGCAGAATGAGCAGTACCTAGAAACTAAACGTGCCCGAATGGGTCACATGATTCCGGAGGGAAAATAAATGAGCGGAGCTGGAGCCCCAAAGATCCAAATCGATGCAGCCGGCCTTCAGATTGCGATCGTTGTAACCAGCTGGCACACCGATATCACCGACGGCCTACTTGCCGGCGCGGAACGCGCACTTCAGAAAGCCGGAAACGATACCTACGAAATTTGGCGAGTACCTGGCGCATTTGAACTACCACTTGGTGCGCAAAAGGCTATCGATGCCGGTGCTGATGTTGTGATTGCACTTGGTGTTGTGATTCAAGGCGAGACCCCGCACTTTGAATATGTTTGTTCTTCGGCTACCGATGGCCTCACTCGCGTGCAGCTTGATTCGGGTGTGCCTATCGGTTTTGGTCTTTTGACAGTTGATGATGCGCAGCAAGCCCTTGACCGCGCAGGACTACCAAATTCCAAGGAAGACAAGGGTGCCGAAGCCGTAGAGGCCGCGGTGCTGATGGCTAGACTGAACGCGTAAGGAACGAAAGGTCCCCAAATGGAAACTCTAGAGATCATCATTCGCATCACTTTGGTGCTTCACCTACTTGGTTTTGCGACCATCCTTGGTGGCGTGCTAGCCCAAACTAAAAACTTTAAGACCGGTGCACCAGTCAGCCCAGGTATCCTGCACGGTTCATGGCTTGCGCTAATCACCGGCCTTATTCTTACCGGCTTGGTCTACGCAAATGGTGAACAGGTGAACAACCTGGCTCTTTCACTAAAGGGACTAGGTATTACCGGAATCTTCTTTATTGCTTATACTTTCGCAAAGCGCGAAACAGCACCTAAATGGGTTGTACCAACCATTGGTCTACTAACCGTGCTGAACGTGATTTTTGCTGTTGTGCTTGGTGTTGTCAACGCATAAGGAATCTAAGCCAAAGTTGTCAAAGCCAAAACTAGGCAACAAGCGAGTCACCGGTAAAGAACAGTACTACACACCTACCGAATTAGCCGAGCAGTTAATTGCTGAGGTAATGGCATTGGTTCCAGATTTGGCAGATCGAAAGATTCTGGAACCGGCCGGCGGTACGGGCTCATTCTTGAAGGCGGCTGCCAAAGTTGGCGCTAATGATTTCTTGTCATTCGACATTGAGCCAAAGCACGCCGGAGTAAAGAAACAAAACTTTTTGCAGGCCACTCTCACTGGCACGAATGCGGTTACGATTTCTAATCCACCATTTGGCCGCAATAACTCACTCTCTATTCCATTTTTCAACAAAGCCGCAGATCACAGCGAATTCATCTGCTTCATCGTGCCTCGCTCTTGGCGCAAGTGGTCGGTAATTAATCGTCTGGATCGCCGCTTTCACCTAGTTGCCGATCACGATATTCAGATTGACTACGAAGATGAATCTGGGCAGAAGTTATCGGTGCAAAATAACTTGGCTACCTGCTTTCAGATTTGGCAGCGTAAGTCAGAGCTGCGACCAAAGTACACCGTTGCCGATCGGGGTCTGATTGAAAAGACAGATGCCACTAGTGCCGATGTAGCGCTGACGATTTTTGGCTTTGGTTGCGGCCGGGTGCATACCGATTTTGAACGCAAGCCAAACACCACCAAGATGTTTTTGAAGCTTCACCACCCAAAGGCCTTAGCCGCCTTGCAGAGCGTGGACTTCACTAAGTTTTCAAAGAACACCGCTTATACCCAGGCGCTGTCTTTGCCAGAGATTAATTACTTGCTGAATGAGCAAATTTTGGGGAATCCATACCTAATCGAGAAGGTTGACTAAAGAATGAGCATGATGGGTGGCCGCGGACGCGGACCGATGAGACCAGCTAGAGATAAAAATGCACCTAAGGCGAAGTTCTCTCAACTTTGGCCTTACCTGGCGGAACACAAGGGATCTCTGATCGTTGCCGTGGTGCTTTCGCTAATTGGCGCTGCCGTTAGCCTTGCCCAGCCACTAGTTGTTGGTCAGGTAATTACCGCAGTTCAAAAGGGAGACGACCTGGGCTACCTAGTTTGGATTTTGATTGCAGTGGTTATCGGTAGCGCAATCGCTAGCGGTGCTCTTTACTACGTACTGGCTAAAGCTGGCGAGGGCGTGGTGTTCTCTGCCCGTGGCCAGTTGGCCACTCGCCTGCTTCGCTTACCAATTCCTGAATACGATCTTCGCCGAACCGGTGACCTGGTATCTCGCGTTTCTTCAGACACCACCTTGCTTCGTGCAGTTCTTACCCAGGGGCTGGTTGATGCCGCCGGTGGCGCGCTAATTTTTGTTGGCTCTGTAGTTGCGATGGCAATCATTGACCCAATTTTGCTTGGACTTACTTTGCTAATGATTTCGCTTGCGGTTGCCTCGATTGGTTTTTCTGCACGCCGAATTCGCTCTGCTACTACCAAGGCGCAGGAGCGCGTTGGCGACATGTCGGCATCAGTTGAACGTGCGCTTTCTGCGGTTCGCACAATTCGAGCCGCTAGTGCAGAGACTCGTGAGAGCCAGCAGATTCAAGATGACGCTCGAGAGGCATACTTGCAGGGCGTAAAAATTGCCAAGATCAATGCCGGTGTAACACCAATAGGTGGACTTGCAGCCAACGGTGCGTTCATCGTGGTACTTGGAGTTGGTGGCTACCGAGTTGCCAGCGGCGATACTCCGGTTGCAAGCCTGGTCACATTCATCCTTTTGATGTTCCTAATGATCCGTCCGGTTGGTCAGGCGTTTGGTGCCTATAGCTCGGTGCAAACCGGACTCGGTGCACTTGCCCGCATTCAGGAAGTTCTAGACATCCCTCTTGAAGACACCGATGACGAGCGCAAAGACGCACCAAAGCGCAAAGCAGTAAATGACACCGCGATTGAATTCAAAAAAGTTTCATTCGGATACGCCGGCCAACCGAATTCAGATGGCACGGTTGGCGAATCACGCACCGTGCTTGACAAGGTTTCATTCAAGATTGAACGAGGTTCTCGAGTTGCAATTGTTGGGCCATCGGGTGCAGGTAAATCAACCACCTTCTCTTTGATCGAGCGCTTCTATGAACCAAACAGTGGCGAGATTTTGCTTGATGGTCAACCGGTGCAATCAATTAGTCGTGGCGCTCTACGTTCTCAGATTGGCTACGTTGAGCAAGATGCACCAGTCCTTGCCGGTAGCATTCGCGATAACCTGTTGATTGGTGCACCGGATGCAACCGATAAGCAGCTGAAAGAAGTTTTACGCGAAGTAAACCTAACTGACGTATTGAAGCGCGATAAGCGCGGTCTTGATGCCGAGGTTGGTGAACAGGGCATCATGCTTTCCGGTGGTGAGCGCCAGCGTCTAGCAATTGCTCGCACGCTATTGGCTGCTCCCCCAATTCTGTTGCTTGATGAATCAACCTCAAGCCTGGATGGAATTAACGAACAACTGATGCGCGATGCCATTGACTCGGTGGCCAAGAACCGCACCATGATCGTGATTGCTCACCGTCTTTCTACGGTGATTGACAGCGACCAAATTATCGTGCTCGAAAAGGGCAAGATCTTGGGCGTTGGCACGCACAAGCAGCTGGTCAAGACTGTTCCGCTCTACAAGGAGTTGGCTAAGAGCCAGATGCTCGCATAGATTGGGTTTATGAGCCCAATGAAGCCGCTCGCCCAGTATGGCGAACCAACTGACCGCGCTACTGCCCTAGCCCTTGATGCCGCCGATCCACTGGCCAAATACAAGCAGGCCTTCCAAATAAGTGACCCCGACCTTTGCTACCTAGATGGCAACTCACTTGGTCGCATGCCTCTGGCATCAGTCAAGGCCGTCAATGACTTCTTGACTCAGGAGTGGGGCAAGGAATTGGTTGATGGCTGGGCTCACTGGATTGATGAGGCACAGGCGGCAGGTAACTTGCTTGGCCGCGCGACTCTTGGAGCGGCCGAGGGCCAGACCTTGGTGCAAGACACCACATCGGTTAATTTTTACCAACTTTGCAACGCTGCGATTAAGGCACGCCCTGGTCGCAAGACGGTGATCATTGACTCTTCAAACTTTCCTACCGACCGATACATTCTCGATGGCATCGCCAAAGACCTTGGCCTAAAGCTGATCACACTCAATAACGATGGTATGGGCGGACCTGGCCAGGTTGACGTTGATGCCGATTGTGAATTGATCACTCCCGAAATTCTGGAGCCGTTCTTGAACGACGATGTTGCGCTAGTTACCCTTCAGGTAATTCACTATCGCTCAGGATCGCGTCCCGACGTAAAAGCAATCACCGATATCGTGCGCAAGCATGGTGGATTGGTTGTTTGGGATGCATCTCACGCCGGTGGCGCAATTGATTTGCAGTTTGACGAGTGGGGCGTGGACCTCGCCGTTGGTTGCACCTACAAGTACGGCAACTCGGGCCCTGGTTCACCGGCCTGGTTGTATGTAAACAAATCAATTCAGTCACAGGTGCTGCCAACAATTCAGGGTTGGTTTGCCAACGACAAGCAGTTTGAGATGGGGCCATTCTTTGAACCGGCAGATCACATTCGCCGATTCCAGATTGCCAGCCCATCGATTATTGGCATTCGCGCAATGCAGGCCAGTTACTCAATGATCGAGGAAGCAGGTATGCAGGCAATCAGCCAGAAAGCCGCGCTTGGCACTGAACTAATTCTTGCGCTTTACGATGCCTGGTTGGCACCACTTGGCTTCACCCTGCTTACACCGCGCGATCACAACAAGCGCGGTGGTCACATAACAGTTGGACACCCGGATGCCAAGAAGATTGCCGCGGCAATGCGCTCAATGACAAACACCATTCCGGATTACCGAACACCAGATTCAATTCGTTTGGCAATCGCCCCGCTGCCTACTAGCTACACAGAGGTTTACGACGGCCTACAACGCATGCGTGATTTGGTTGCCAGCAAAAAGTATTTAGAGATTCAAGACAACGGAAGCCGAGTTACCTAAGCATGGGCGAGCAAGACAAAAAAGCCATCACCTACATCAGCTACCTAAAGGTTGATGAACTACTTGAGTTGCAGCAACCTGAATCCGATGGCGAACACGATGAGATGCTGTTCATCATCATTCATCAGACCTACGAACTTTGGTTCAAGCAGATGCTGCACGAGATAGCGGAACTTCAGAAGACGCTAGAGGCTGGTAAGTCACACCGTTCGCTGGCAATTCTTGGCCGTGTTCGCACCATCATGAAGACCTGCGTTGGTCAGCTAGACATTCTTGAGACCATGACTCCACTGCAGTTCAACACCTTCCGTGGTCGCCTGCAATCATCCAGCGGCTTCCAGTCGGCGCAGTTCCGTGAGTTTGAGGCCGTGCTTGGTCGTCGCGATCAGGCTGGTGCCGGTGCCGAGAAGCACACCGGAATGGGAATGGCCGAGCATCTGATTCCGGGCTCCCCTGCCCGTGCTCGCGTCGAGGCAGCAATGCAGCGTCGTTCACTCTGGGACAGCACACTGATTTATCTTGAGTCACGCGGCCACAAGATGCCGGCAGACGTAATGAATCGCGATGTATCGGTTGGCTACGCCAGTCACGATGGCGTGCAAGACGTTTTGCTTGATGTGCACCGCAACGATGCCGAGGCGGCCATGATTTGCGAGGCCCTTGTTGACGTTGATGAAGGTTTGCAAGAGTGGCGCTACCGTCACGTGAAGATGGTGGAAAGAACCATTGGTCACAAGATGGGTAGCGGCGGATCATCTGGTGTGGGATACCTCTCGAGCACTTTGTTCCGCCCAGTATTTGCAGACCTTTGGGCTATTCGCTCGCGCTTTTAATGCGAGGCTGCATTGACCACGTTGTAGGCCAACATGGCACGAGTCATTGGGCCAACACCACCCGGGTTTGGTGACAGGTAACCTGCTACGCTGGCAACATCGGGGTGAACATCACCAAGCAACTTGCCATCGGCGCCGCGAGTAATACCAACATCTAGCACCGCTGCACCTGGCTTAATCCATTCAGTACAAACAAAGTGCGCAACACCAATCGCAGCAATCACAATGTCGGCACGCTTTACCGCGTTCTCTAAGTCACGTGACTCTGAATGCAGCAAAGTCACTGTGGCATCGATACCCTTGCGAGTCATCAGTAAGCCAAGTGGACGACCAACTGTAATACCGCGGCCAATCACTGCAACTTCGGCACCAACAGTCGGCACGTTGTGTCGCTTAAGCAACTCAACGATTCCGGCAGGTGTACAAGGAACCGGAGATAGCAATTCACCCGAAACCCCAAGCACCAGCTTTCCTAGATTTACCGGGTGCAGACCGTCGGCATCTTTTGCCGGGTCAACAAGTTCAAGCATTTCATTTGTGTTCAAGCCAAATGGAAGCGGCAACTGCACGATGTAACCAGTTACATCTTTGGCATCATTGAAGTCATTGATCGCGGCACGAACATCGGCTGCGCTGGCATTGGCTGGCAGGTCAACGCGAATTGAGTGCATGCCAATCTCGGCAGAGTCGCGGTGCTTGCTGGCTACGTAAGAGTGTGAACCCGGGTCGTCACCAACTAGCAAGGTGCCAAGACCGGGCGTGATGCCCTGTTGCTTTAGGTGAATTACGCGTTCGGCAAGTTCAGCCTTGATTGCTTTTGCAGTAGCAAGGCCGTCCAAGCGAATAGCGGTCATCGGTGTTCCTTAAATCGCGTTCGCGATTACCAGTTCTCAAGTCCGCTGTATAGCGGGAATGCCTCAGTTAGCTTGCGAGTGCGAGCACGAAGGGCGTCGATGTCTGGGTTAGGCACTAATACGCCAGCGATGATCTCAGCGACCTCGGTGAACTGCTCGGCACCAAAGCCACGAGTTGCAAGTGCAGGAGTACCAATGCGCACGCCAGAAGTAACCATTGGCGGACGTGGGTCGTTTGGAACAGAGTTGCGGTTTACTGTGATACCAACTTCGTGAAGCAGGTCTTCGGTCTCTTGACCGTTAATCGGTGCGTTGCGCAGGTCAACCAGAACTAGGTGAACCTGAGTGCCACCAGTTAGAACCTGAACACCGTTTGAAGTTACGTCTGATTGCATCAAGCGGTTGGCGATAATGGCGGCACCCTCAATAGTGCGCTTCTGACGATCTTTGAACTCGTCGCTCATTGCAGCCTTGAAGGCAACGGCCTTTGCTGCGACAACGTGCATCAATGGGCCACCCTGCTGTCCAGGGAAAACAGCCGAGTCAATCTTCTTTGCGTATTCTTCCTTGCACAGAATCAAACCTGAACGAGGGCCAGCAAGGGTCTTGTGCACTGTTGTAGACACTACGTCTGCATATGGAACTGGGCTTGGGTGAAGACCAGCTGCAACCAAACCAGCGAAGTGAGCCATGTCTACCCAAAGCTTTGCGCCAACCTCATCGGCAATCTTGCGGAACTCAGCGAAATCTAGGTGACGTGAGTAAGCAGACCAACCGGCGATAATTACCGCAGGCTTAACCTCGTGTGCACGAGCACGAACTATGTCCATGTCAATTAGGTGAGTTTCTGGGTTTAGTTCGTAGGCGTGAGCCTCGTACATTTTTCCAGAGAAGTTCAAACGCATACCGTGAGTCAAGTGACCACCGTGGGCAAGTTCTAGACCAAGAATGCGGTCACCTGGGTTAGCCAAAGCCATTAATACCGCCGCGTTTGCCGAAGCACCGGAGTGTGGCTGGACGTTTGCATGCTCGGCACCAAAAAGTGCCTTAGCGCGGTCACGAGCTAGGTTTTCGGCAACGTCTACTGCTTCACAGCCGCCGTAGTAGCGCTTGCCTGGGTATCCCTCTGCGTACTTGTTGGTAAGTACTGATCCCTGAGCCTCTAGAACACCGCGAGAAACAAAGTTCTCAGACGCGATCATCTCTAGGGTGTGACGCTGGCGGTCTAGCTCGGCGGCTAGAACTGCTGCGATTTCTGGGTCAGTCTCGCTAAGTGGCGAGGTGAAAGTAGATGGAAGCTGTGACATAGGAAACCCCTAAATATGGCTTGGAATGGGGCAAGTCTAACATTCGGGCGGGCCTGAAACTCCTCTGTGGCACCTGGGCACGACAATACCCAAATTTGCCAAATGGGCCCAAAATATTACGTAAACTGAACAAGGCCCAAACGGGGGTCGGCCAAATTAGGAATTATTGCGAACATGAGTGAAATACCGCTACCGGTCATTATCGGTGCCTCAATGATCATCCTTGGCGTAATCCTGGGCATCTACGTGGCCGTTCAGGCCATCACCCGCAACCGCAAGGGCAATGACCCGCTGGACTAACCAGCAACCCTGACCGCTAACGGCCTTGACCTAAACTTGAGCCTATGACTACAGCCAATACCCACTGGGTACTCACCCTCGTTTGCAAAGATCAGCCTGGAATTGTCCACGCTATTTCGGGGGCAATTGTGGCTGCTAACGGCAACATCACCGAATCTTCTCAGTTCACCTCGGATGACACAGGCCGCTTCTTCATGCGCCTGCAGATTGAATCGGCGGTTAGCCGCGACGCGTTCGTTAACCAAATCACACCGATAGCCGACCGCTACGGAATGACCTGGGAGCTTGACGAGGTTGGCCGCAAAATGAAGACCCTGGTTTTGGTCTCAAAGAGCGCCCACTGCCTGAACGACATGCTTTTCCGTCAGCGTGCGGGTCAGCTGCCAGTTGAGATGCCAGTGGTTTTTGGAAATCACGACGACCTTCAGCCACTTGCCGAGTTCTATGGCGTTCCTTTTGAAGTGCACCCAATCACCGGCGAATCAGACAAGCGTGCGTTCGAGGCAATGCTTCGTGACTACATCAAGACCGCGGGTATTGAGCTAATTGTGTTGGCTCGCTACATGCAGATATTGAGCGAAGAATTCTGTAAAGAGTTTGAGGGCAAGATCATAAATATTCACCACTCGTTCCTGCCTGGCTTCAAGGGTGCAAATCCTTATGCACAGGCTCACGCTCGTGGCGTGAAGTTGATTGGCGCCACCGCACACTTTGTTACCGCCGACCTAGATGAGGGTCCAATCATCGAACAGAACGTAGTTCGTGTTGAACACTCTGACTCAAAGAAGCGTTTGGTTTCTATTGGTCAAGATGTTGAGTCAAAGACCCTCACCCAGGCTGTGCGTTGGTTCGCCGAGCGTCGTGTACTGCTTGACGGCGAACGAACAATCATCTTCAGTTAATTCGTCTGCCGCTTAGGCGAATTTTTTCACCAGCCTTCTGTTGCGTATTTGTCGTGCTCCCTGAATTACTCCGATCGTGGCAAGTAATCCAGACAGACTGCCAACACCGATAATCGCGTACTGTTGCCAGTCATTTTTTGGTGCAGCCGGAGGTTCATAATCGGTGGGATTGTCGACCGTGATTTGCGGAGCATCCGGTTCGTAAATTGCAATCTGTTCTTCTTCCGGACTGGTTGGTAACTTGATTGCACTTGAAAACGCGTAGGTTTTACGAACCGGTTGTGCCGCAATGATTTCCAGGCTGTTGTTGGCATTTGTATTAATTTCCACCGGGGCCGGATTATTCACTGGTGTGCTGATGCCAGCAGAACCGCCGCCCGATGCGCCACCACTGCCAGAACCTCCCCCAGACCCGCTTGAAACCGGGGCCGGCGTTGCTGTTGAAGTTGGACTACTGCTTGGTGAAGGCGATGCAGTTGGGGTTGGCGATGCTG
>CAZWHL010000008.1:2896-39561 GCA_964633625.1 uncultured Rhodoluna sp. | reverse complement strand
CGGCTAACTCCCCCAGGATCGAAAGATAGCAAGGGTAACTGGGCTCTGGCGGGTGCGCGGGGAGTCTTTTATTGGGCTTTACAGTCAGTTCTGAAAGGTAGGCTCTACACGTGGTCACCGCTCTGTATCGTCGCTATCGCCCTGAAACCTTCGCCGAATTGATTGGCCAGGCTCAGGTGACCGCGCCTCTGATGACCGCCCTGCGAACTGATCGAGTCAATCACGCATACCTATTCTCTGGACCTCGCGGTTGCGGGAAAACCACCTCGGCTCGCATTCTGGCTCGATGCCTAAATTGCGCAGAAGGACCAACCGATACCCCGTGTGGGGTTTGCCCAAGTTGTGTAGAACTTTCTCGTGATGGTTCAGGCTCACTAGACGTTGTTGAAATTGACGCGGCCTCACACAACGGTGTTGATGATGCCCGTGATCTTCGCGAACGTGCAATCTTCGCGCCTGCTCGCGACCGCTACAAGATCTTCATCCTCGATGAGGCCCACATGGTTACCCCGCAGGGCTTTAACGCTCTACTGAAAATTGTCGAAGAGCCACCAGCCCACGTGAAGTTTATTTTTGCAACGACTGAACCCGATAAAGTCATCGGCACAATTCGTTCTCGCACTCATCACTACCCATTCCGTTTGGTGCCACCGGCACAGATGCTTGAGTACCTTGAGCAGCTTTGCACAAGCGAAAAAGTTGACGTTGCGCCAGGCGTGCTTTCATTAGTGGTTCGCTCCGGCGGCGGTTCTGTTCGTGATTCGCTTTCACTTCTTGATCAGCTGATTGCTGGAAGTGAGGGCGGCAAGGTTGAATACGACCGCGCTGCTGCACTGCTTGGTTTTACTCACGCTGCACTACTTGATGAAGTGGTTGATGCGTTCGGCGCGAAAAACTCCGCACAGGTTTTTGCCAGTGTTGACAAGGTGATTCAGACTGGTCAGGATCCACGCCGTTTTGTTGAGGATTTGCTTGAGCACCTGCGTGACTTGATTGTGATTCTTTCTGTTGGTGAAGATGCCAAGAATGTGCTTCGCGGAATTCCTGCCGACGAACTTGAAAAGATGAGGACGCAGGCCCTTGGTTTTGGTTTGGCCGAGTTGACTCACGCCGCCGAAACCGTAAATACCGCATTGACTGAGATGTCTGGTGCCACGTCACCAAAGCTGCACCTTGAATTAATGTGTGCCAAAGTTTTGGTTCCAGCCAGCGATCAAACTGAGGTTGGTTCGCTTGCGCGCATCGAGCGTCTTGAGCGACGAATCGGTGTTGCTGGTGCATCCGATAGCCCAGCACCTGTGGCTGCGCCAGTTCAGACCAGTGCATCGAATGCTGCCACCCCTGCCGCGACAGCACCAAAAGCCACTTCGGTTGCCAACAAGACCGCCGACGTTTCAGCTCCGGCTGGAATTGGGGGAGTCAGTCTGACCCAGTTCAAGGATTCTTGGCCAAACATTTTGACCATAGTCAATAAGAAGTCAAAGGCAGCATGGATGGTTGCATTTGCACTTAGCGTGGTTGATTTCACCGGAGACGTTTTGACTTTGAAGTTCCTAAGCCAAAAAGATCTTGACTCGTTCAAGAACGCCAGCGGCGCATCAGAGGTTTTGCGCGGAGCAATCATGGATGTGCTTGGTGTGCAAGTTAAGTTCAAGGCCCAAATTGATGCCAAGGCAGAGGATTCTCCAGCAGCACCAATTCCCGCTCCGGTAAAAGTTGAAACTACCCCCATAGTCACAGTTTCTGCACCGGAAGTGTCCGAACCGGAATTGCCAGCCGAGGAAGAACCTGTTGAAGTAGCACCGCTTGCCGAAACTAAATTACGCAATTCTGGAATGGCAGACGAATCTGCCCGCTACGGCGAATCATTGCTTCGCGAAATGCTTGGTGCCGAACCAATGCAAGATAAGAACGGCAAGTAATGTACGAGGGCGTTGTTCAAGAACTGATTGACGAACTTGGTCGCCTGCCGGGTGTGGGGCCAAAGTCGGCACAGCGAATCGCTTTCTATCTTTTGCAAACAGAGGATGACCAGGCTCAAAAGCTGGCTCAAGTTCTTCTAGAAGTAAAAGAGCGCGTGCGCTTTTGCGAGGTCTGCGGAAACGTGACCGAAGAAACCCAGTGCAACATTTGCCGTGATGCTCGACGCAATCGAACTGCGATCTGTGTGGTTGAAGAATCAAAAGATGTTCAGGCTATCGAGCGCACTCGCGAGTTCCGTGGTTTGTATCACGTGCTTGGTGGAGCAATCAGCCCAATCGAGGGCATTGGCCCGGATCAACTACGCATCAAAGAACTAATGGCCCGCCTGGGCAACACAGAGATCCAAGAGGTCATCATTGCCACCGACCCAAACCTAGAGGGCGAGGCAACCGCCACCTACCTAACCCGAATGCTCAGCCCGTTGGGCATCAAGATTTCACGTCTGGCCTCAGGGTTGCCAGTTGGTGGCGACCTTGAGTATGCCGACGAGGTGACCCTTGGTCGTGCCTTCGAGGGTAGACGAACAGTCAACTAACCACCCCTGCGCTAGCGCCCGCTCTGGGCTTGGCCATCGGGCCGATAAGCCAATAGAATAGGGACTTCGAGCGGTATTAGACCGCAAATCCCCCCGATTCAAGGAGATACGGTCTTGGCTCTGATTGTGCAAAAGTTTGGCGGTTCGTCCGTAGGAGATGCCGACAAGATTAAGCACGTTGCCAAGCGCGTTATTGAAACCCAAAAAGCTGGCAATCAGGTTGTGGTTGTAGTTTCAGCAATGGGTGACACAACAGACGAACTTCTTGATCTGGCAAACTCTGTAGCCGACGACCCTTACAAGTCACCCCGTGAACTAGACATGCTACTTACCTCTGGTGAGCGAATCTCAATGGCACTGCTGGCTATTGCAATTAACGCACTTGGTGCCAAGTCCCAATCTTTCACTGGTTCACAGGCCGGAATTGTAACCGATAGTGTGCACGGAAATGCCCGCATCGCTGAGGTAACCCCAGAGCGCATTCGTGAATCTGTTGATGCAGGCAACATTGCAATCGTTGCTGGCTTCCAGGGTTTCAACCGTGAGACCAAAGACATCACCACACTTGGCCGCGGTGGTTCAGACACCACAGCCGTGGCACTTGCTGCTGGTCTAAACGCAGACCTTTGCGAAATCTACTCGGACGTTGATGGTGTTTACACATCAGACCCTCGCGTGATCAAGGGCGCAAAGAAGCTTGACGCAATTGACGTTGAATCAATGCTTGAGTTAGCAGCAGCCGGAGCAAAGATTTTGCACATTCGCGCAGTTGAATTTGCACGTCGTCACAATGTAGATCTTCGTGTGCGTTCAACATTCAGCACCGATCCAGGAACCATCGTTTATTCAGGAAAAGCAGGAGCAGGCATGGAAGAGTCAGTCGTATCTGGTGTAGCAATCGACAAGGGCCAGACCAAAGTGATGGTTATTGGTATTCCAGACGTTCCTGGCAAAGCCGCCGAGCTGTTCCAGCTGGTTGCCGATGCAGGTGCCAACATCGACATGATCGTTCAGAACACACCAACCGGTTCTGACGTAACCGACCGAGTTAGCGACATTGGTTTCACCTGCCCTAAGTCAGAGACCAAGAAGGTTGCCGCAGCTCTTGAGGCTGCCAAGGCAAAAATTGGTTTCCGTGTTGTTGAGATAGATGAAGAAATCGGAAAGCTTTCTGTAGTTGGTGCCGGTATGCGCACTCACTCAGGTGTTTCGGCAACCATGTTCCGTGCACTTGCCGAAGCAGGCATCAACATTGAGATGATCTCAACCTCAGAAATTCGTATCTCGGTTATCACCAGCGACGATCAGGTAGATGCAGCAGCTCGTGCGGTACACACCGCTTTTGGTCTAGACAGCGATATTGAAGCTGTTGTTTACGCAGGAACAGGACGATAAAAATGGCAAAGCCAAATTTGGCACTTGTAGGTGCAACTGGTGCCGTAGGTACTGTAATGATCGGCATCATCAACAGCCGACCAAACATTTGGGGCGAGATTCGTCTGATTGCATCTGCTCGTTCAGCAGGTAAAAAGATCACCGTTCATGGTCAAGAGCTAACCGTTGTTGCGCTTGCACCTGAGGCATTCGATGGCATTGACATCGCGATGTTTGACGTTCCTGACGAAGTTTCAGAAGTATGGGCACCAATCGCTGCCGAGCGCGGTGCAATTGCCGTTGATAACTCGGGTGCATTCCGCATGGATGCAGATGTGCCACTTGTGGTGCCAGAGGTTAACCCAGAACAGGCAAAGAACCGCCCACGCGGAATTATTTCTAACCCAAACTGCACCACCTTGACCATGATGGCCGCAATGGGTGCGCTGCACGAAAAGTGGAAGCTTGAAGAACTTGTTGTTTCTAGCTACCAGGCAGTTTCTGGTGCCGGTGCTGCTGGTATCGACGAGCTTGCATCGGAGTTGGCAGTGGTTGGTAAGGATTCATCACTAGGTACTAACACCGATGACGTTCGCGCAGCACTGGCTGCCGCAGGAAACGACCTAAGCGATTCACCTTGGCGTCACCCAATTGCCCTTAACGTGATTCCATTTGCAGGTTCACTAAAGGCCGGCGGTCACAGCTCTGAAGAGATGAAGGTTCGCGATGAGTCTCGCAAGATTCTTGGCATCAGCGACCTAAAGGTTGCCGCTAGTTGTGTTCGTGTTCCGGTTCAGGTTTCACACTCACTGACCGTTCACGCAAAGTTTGCTAACCCACTAACTCCTGACGAGGTTCGCGACGTACTAGGCAAGCAGCCAACCATTCGCGTGGTTGACGAGCCAGAGAAGCACCTTTACCCAACCCCAGCGATGGTGGTTGGTCAGGACCCAACCTATGTTGGTCGCATTCGTCAGTCATTGGACTTCCCGAACTCGATCGAGCTTTTCGTAGTTGGTGACAACCTGCGTAAGGGTGCCGCCTTGAACACCTACGAGATCGCTGAGCTTCTTGCTCGAGAGTTTTAAGCGCTAAATCTTTTTACAAAAACGTAACCCACCGGACGCGAGTCTTGGTGGGTTTCGTGTTTCGTCAAGATAACCTTTACTTATGTCTAGACTGCTTGCTGTTTCGTTGAGCTTGGGTCTTGCTCTCACACTTGGGGCGTGTGCTACTCCAGCTGATGGCGGCAACCCTTCAAGCACATCAAAGCCAACCCCAACCCCGGACCAGGCGTTGGTACCTCAGGTGCCTACGACTCCGCTTACCCAGGTTGATCCTGAGCTTTATAACGACGGCTTCGACTGGTACACCTTCCGCGTTGGCGATGGACCAACCTGGTGCACCATCACTCCAGAATCAGACCACGTGCTTTGCGAGCAGAACGAAGCTGCGGCACAGTACCTACCAATTCCACCGGCCGCCGGTTGCGAGGGTAGCTACGGTTACCAAGTTGAACTTTTTGCAGCTAAACCAGAAAACGGTGAGATCGTTGGCTTCCCGTGTGCGTCTGGGCAGTTCCAGGACCCAACCGATGCCCAACTGCTACCAAGCGGAAGTAAGATCACCGTTGGTTCAATTAGCTGTTTCGTTGAAGATGTGACCGCACGTTGTGAAAACACCACCGGCCAGTGGATTGCCCTTGGGCCAAAGGTGTGGAGCCTCCACTCTTAATTTTCGAGGCCAAGGCTTCCGAAATGTCGGCTAGTCTTTTGCGACGAGCGTGATTAGTCGCACTTCTGGGCGACAGAAAAATCTAACCGGGGCGTAGATTGAGTGGCCGAGACCGGCAACCACATTCAGAATCACATTCTTGCCGGCGAAATTCCAGGCACTAATTCCCTTGGCATACTTAGCCGGTAAATCGCAGTTTGTTGTCAATGCGCCAATACCTGGCAAGCACACCTGGCCACCGTGAGTGTGGCCGGCAAAAATCATTGAAGCCCCAGCTGAACCCATTGCTTCAAGCACGCGCAAGTATGGCGCGTGCGAAACACCAATCACCAAATCACAACTGCCAAGCGTATTCGCCTGCACCGGAATCGAGGTCAAGTTATCAAGTTCATCGTGTGCATCATCAACGCCCAAGAAGCCAAGCTTTAGACCATTTATGGTTACCTGGCCCTCGCGATTATTTAGATTCAACCAACCGGCAGCTGTGAATCCGCCAATCAAACGAGGAGTGTCAAGTGCAGGACCCTCGCTGCGCTCGGATGGTTTAGCTAAGTACCCAAGTGGGTTGCGCAAAACCGGTGCGTAGTAATCGTTTGAACCATTTACAAATACACCAGGGAACTCCAGCAGAGGGGCGAGTGCTGTCAGCACCGGACCGATTGAATTGGCGTGACCAAGATTGTCGCCGGTGTTAATTACCAAGTCAGGCTTTAGCGTGCCAAGCGAATGAACGAATGCTGCCTTACGTTTTTGCCAAGGAGCCAGATGAATGTCGCCAATGTGCAGCACCGATATCGGTGTTGAATTTGCCGGCAGAATTTTTACGGTCTCGCGACGAATTACAAAAAGGTAGCGCTCGATTGCGATGCCCCAAATTGCGCAGGCAAGACCTGCAGCAAGAATGGCAAAGAACCAGTTCATGGTTGGGTTGAATTACGGACCGGTGCTGATGATCAGCAGGATCGCGCCAGCCTTGTCAGCCGGTGAACCGGCAGCTGGATCGGTGCCAACTACCTTGCCCGCAGGAATCGTTGGGCTCTTCACGAAGAACTGACCCTGTGATGGCTGGGGCTCGCTTACGGCCGAGAATCCTGCAGCCAACAGGGTTGCCTTGGCGTTGGTGACTGACATACCAGCAACATTAGGAACTGTCTCGGCTCCACCGGCACTCACGAAGATCTTGATCTGTGAACCACGTGCGGCTGTGGTGCCAACACCTGGACGAGTGTAAGCAACGCTGCCCTTAGGGAACGATGATGTCACCGGAGTTGTGGCAACCTTGGCATTCAAGTCAGATGCCTTGATTAACTCAACAGCTGCATCGGGTGCGCTTCCGGCAACCTGAGGAATCGCAATCATTGTGGTTCCAGTCATGCCTGGTGGTGGTGCATCAAATTCGCCGCCCGGGTACTTCTTGTTGGCAGCCTGCATGATGGTTCGCCAAATATCGTGACGTACGGTGTTGGCCGCCTTGTTGTTCAAGCGCAGGCCACCAAGTGACTTGGTACCAACCACGTTGCCAACCCAAGTTGCAGTTGCAACCTTGGTTGAGAAACCGGTCATCCAGGTGTGCACACCAGAGTCTGTAGTTCCGGTCTTACCGGCAAGTGGAGTGCCATCGCCAGTAGCCGAGGCACCACCGGTACCGCCAGAAATCACTCGCTGCATTGCGTAGGTCATGCCTGCGGCAACCTCAGGCGAAACCGCTACTGAACAGTCGCTAGTTGGCACCTTGAGCTCAGACTTGGTGTTGCGAACAATGACTTTGTCGATTGCGATTGGAGTACAGAAGACACCCTTGTTTGCAATACCGGCCATTGCGGCAGCCATGGTGAGTGGAGCAATTTCGTTCACACCCAACACCGATGCCGGAATGTATTGCAACTCGGTGCCGTCTGCGCGGTGCACGCCAAAACGCATTGCGGTGTCGCGGATATCGCACAGGTCCAGCTGTGAAGCCATTGAAACGTAAGCGGTGTTAACAGACATTGCGGTTGCCTGAACCACGGTTAGATCTTCAGGCTCTTTAACAATGTTGTTTGGTGCCCAGGTGCCGCCGATGCCACCGCATCGGGCTGAAAATTCGCTTGCCTGCCATTCTTTTACTCGGCCATCAACGTGGTCGCCAAGCTTGAAGCCATTGGTTAACCACTGGGCCAAAGTGAATACCTTGTAAGTCGAACCGGTTTGGAAACCAGAAGAACCACCGTAATCGCGATCGGTTGCGTAGTTCACAGACGTGTGACCAAGCTCAGTGCTCTGGGTTTGGTCGTAGATTCTGTTTTCGGCGATTTGCAAAATACGACCGGTACCAACTTCAACCGAGGCACTAGCTGATCCAATCTGACTTGGGTCGGTAGGTGGCGCCCAAGTGAACTCGGCCTTATGAGCAGCAGCCTGAATATCAAGATCCATGGTGCTGTAAATCTCTAGACCACCGCGGCGAAGCAGGTTCTCGCGGTCTTCCGGAGTTGGCCCGAATTCTGAGTTGTTTCGAATGGTCCACACCACGTAGTCACAGAAGAATGCGGCAGTCTCTGTTCCTTCACAACCCGATGGGGTGTGAGTTAGCTTGGTGATGATTGGTGTGTTCTTTGCCTCACTAGCCTGCTGACTAGTGATGTATCCCTCGGCAGCCATGTTGTCGATCACGTAGTCGCGACGACCTTTTGCGCGGTCTAGGTTTGCAGGATCGTCCGGCTTGTAGTCGTTTGGCGACTTAAGCATTCCGGCCAGCAGAGCTGCCTCTGGAATGTTTAGGTCCTTGGCACTCTTACCAAAGTAATAGTTAGACGCTGCTTCAATTCCGTTGATCTGGTTTCCGAAGAAAGACAGGTTCAGGTATCCGGCAAGAATTTCTTGCTTAGTGGCCACGCCCTCAAGCGCAATCGCCAATCGGATTTCGCGAAGCTTGCGATCGATACCGCCAAAACCACCCTGGGTAGCCGCCGCGATTCCGGCTTTGTCGCCGGCTAAGTTAGCTGCCTCAACCAGTGAGTTTTTTACGTACTGCATGGTGATGGTTGAACCACCCGGGCCGTTGCCCAAAGTTGCAGCGCTGGTAATGGTTGCGCGAATAAGTGAAAGCCAGTCCACACCGCCGTGCTCAAAGAAACGAGGGTCTTCGGTGGCAACTACTGCGTTGCGAATATTCGGAGACATCTCGTTGTAATCAATCGAGATTCGGTTCTCGTGGTAAAACTGGGCTACTTCAACCGGCTGGCCGTCTTTGGTGGCGTAAAGGGTTGACGACTGCGAGGCGTTTATCGGTTTGATGTAATCAGGCAGGTTTTCGAAGATTGTGATGCCGGCTGAGGCAGCTATTCCGCTTACTAGGGCTGTTGGGGCCAGTAGGGCAACGCCCAAAAGACCTGCCAGCGCTGAGAAACCGGTGAATTTTAAGAAGCCCTTGGCGAAACTTTCAGGCTTGCGCTGTGAACCAGACATAAACTCTAGGTTACCTGACAACTTCTGAGAGGAATCTGTAAATGTTGAAGTGGGAGTACATCACCACCCCTTTGTTACTGCACCGCGAGACCGCAATTTTGAATAATTGGGGCTCAGAAGGCTGGGAATTGGTCCAAATCGTGGCCGGCCCTGAGGGCGGCATGATTGCCTTCTTCAAGCGCCCAGTGAAGGACGCCTAAATATGAGCAAGATTGAGCAAAAACTGGCCGAATTGGGCTTTCCGCTTCCGGCAGTGGCAAAACCAGTGGCCGCCTATGTGCCATCGGTGGTGACCGGAAACTTGTGCTTCACCTCGGGTCAGCTGCCATTCGTTGATGGAGCCCTGCCTAAGGTGGGCAAGGTTGGTCGCGATGTAACCGCCGAGGATGCCAAGGATTTGGCTCGTTTGTGTGCTCTAAATGCGCTCGCCGCATTGAAGTTGGCGATTGGCGATCTTGACCGCGTGACCCGAATTGTGAAGGTAGTTGGTTTCGTTTCAGTGGTTCCAGAATTCACCGCGATTCCTGGCGTAATTAACGGCGCCAGCGAATTCCTAGGTGAGGTCTTCGGCGAGGTTGGTTCACACGCACGCAGTGCAGTTGGTGTGCCTGCTCTGCCACTTGATTCAGCTGTTGAGCTAGAGATTATTGCTGAGTTCAAATAGAGCTTAAAAATGAAGTCCCACCACAGAGAGAGCGTGGTGGGACTTCTGCTTTAAGTCTAGTTAGTCGGATGCCCCACCAGCAATTTTTCCACTGATGATATCCATCACCGATGTATCGGCAAGTGTGGTTACGTCACCAACCGGACGATCTTCGGCAACATCGCGAAGCAAACGACGCATGATTTTTCCAGAGCGAGTCTTAGGAAGTTCGGCAACCACCATGATGGTGCGCGGACGTGCAATCGGACCAATCTCTTTAGTAACGTGATCGCGCAAAATTTTGCTAACGTCTGCATCTGAACCAGCAGCTTTTAGTTGGTCTTGACGCAAAATCACAAACGCAACTACAGCCTGACCTGTCGTCTCGTCTTTTGCTCCAACCACAGCTGCTTCTGCAACGTATGGGTGTGACACAAGTGCCGATTCAATTTCGGCGGTAGACAATCGGTGTCCAGACACATTCATCACGTCGTCAACGCGACCAAGCAACCAAAGGTCACCTTCTTCGTCAAACTTTGCGCCATCGCCAGCAAAATAAATTCCAGCGAACTTTGACCAATAGGTTTCTTTGAAGCGATCTGGGTCACCCCAGATTCCACGAAGCATTGATGGCCAAGGTTCGGTGATGGTTAGCAGGCCAGGTTCCTCGCGACCAAGTTCCTTGCCATCATCGTCAAGAATCTTGATTTCGATTCCAGGAAGCGCAATCTGCGCAGAGCCAGGCTTCAGGGTGGTGATGCCAGGTAGCGGCGAGATCATGATCGCACCGGTTTCTGTTTGCCACCAAGTATCAACGATTGGGGCGTGCCCGCCACCAATCACGTTGCGGTACCACATCCACGCTTCTGGGTTGATTGGTTCGCCAACCGAGCCAAGTACGCGAATGCTGGTTAGGTCGTGCTTGGCAGGAATTTCTTCGCCAAGTTTCATAAAGCTTCGAATCGCGGTTGGTGCGGTGTAAAGAATTGACACCTTGTATTTCTCGACGATGCTCCACCAGCGACCCCAGTCCGGAGTTTCTGGTGTTCCTTCGTAGATAACCTGCGTGGCACCATTTGCAAGTGGGCCATAGGCAACATAACTGTGACCGGTGATCCAACCAATGTCGGCGGTGCACCAATACACATCGGTGTTTTCGTGAAGATCAAAAACATTTTTGTGAGTGTAAGCGGCTTGAGTTAAGTAGCCACCGGTGGAGTGCAAAATACCCTTTGGCTTTCCGGTGGTACCAGATGTGTAAAGAATAAATAGCGGGTGCTCGGCGTTGAAACCTTTGGCCTCGTGTTCGTCGCTTGCCGCTGCAAGTTGTTCGGCCCAATCAAGATCGCGTCCTTCTTTCCATGACACTTCTTGGTTGGTTCGCTTGACCACCAAAACATTTTTCACCGATGGGCATTTGCCACCATCAAGAGCAAGATCCACTGCAGGCTTAAGTGCAGACGCTTTACCTTTGCGGTAACCACCATCTGCGGTAATAACTAGTTTTGCCTGCGCATCTTCGATGCGGGTGCTCAATGAGTCGGCAGAGAATCCACCAAACACCACAGAGTGCACTGCACCAATACGCGCAACTGCCTGCATTGCAATGATTGCCTCTGGAATCATTGGCATATAAATTGCAACTCGATCGCCGGCCTTGATTCCGAGATTGGTAAGTACGTTTGCGGCGCGCTTTACTTCTTTGGTTAGCTGCGCATAAGTAATTGTGCGAGTATCGCCCGGTTCACCTTCAAAGTGAATTGCAACGCGGTCACCGTTTCCTGCTTCAACGTGACGGTCAAGACAGTTGTAAGAGATGTTCAGTTCACCATCGTGGAACCAGCGGGCAAATGGTGCCTCGCTCCAATCCAGAACCTGGGTAAAGGGCTTGTGCCAGTGCAGACGGTTGGCTTGTTTGGCCCAAAAGGCTAGGCGGTCTGCCTTTGCATCGGTGTAAATATCCGGCTGGGCGATCGCTTGCTTTGCAAAGTCGGCAGACGGTGCAAAGTGGCGGGTTTCCTGAGACATCGTTGTCCTCCATAAGGGGTTTTTAACCTGTGGCAATACTGCCACAAAAAACTTTTCTAGACGTTTTCACAGGAAAAAATAGAATTTTAGGAATAAAACCGGGGGGTTATCCACTTATTATTTATCTGTTGGCGCTTGTCGTTAACTTGCGATATCAGTTCCCCCAATTGGTATCGCCTGACCCCAGACTCTTCCCCCAAGAGGCTGGGGTCCCCTAATTTAAGAGGGTTTTGCCCGCATCGGCCGGTTTTCCACAGATTTTGGTCTTCTGGCCCGCGATGGCTGATAAGCACCGATAGTTGGCGCATGACGATATCGGTGATGGCTCCGCTTGAGGCGGTTGGTCCCAAATTGGGTGGGCTGCTGGCCATGCCCGGGGTGACCGATCTGCTGGTCAATGGCTGGGGCCAGGTGTGGGTTCAGCGGGCAGGCCAGGGTTCGGGCAGTGGCCTGGAACCGGTGGCTAGCCCATTTGAGTCTGAGGCCGAGCTTGGGCGACTTGCTCAAGAGCTAATTGCAAAGGGTGGGCGGCACCTAGATCAAGCTAATCCGTTCGCCGATGTCTCAATCGGTTCGGAAGCCGGTGGCGGGCTTCGTATTCACGCGGCGCTGGCTTCTGGTTGTAATCCAAATACGCACTTATCCGTGCGTGTGCATCTGAATCGACTTTTTGGCCTAGAGCAGCTTTGCGATTTTGGAATGTTTGATCAGACGCAACTTAGTTTGTTGAAGAAAATCATTTTGGATCGCGAAAACTTTTTAATTTCCGGTGCCACTGGTAGTGGCAAGACAACATTGTTGCGCGCGATGTTAGCCGAATGCGTTGGTGAGCGAATTATTGCTCTTGAGGATGTTGCCGAGATTGGTTTGCAGGGTGCGCACTTCATTTCTTTGCAGACTAGGCAGGCCAATAACGAGGGAAAGGGTGAAATCGCGCTCGACCGATTGGTGCGTGAGGCCCTTCGAATGCGGCCCGATCGTTTAGTGGTTGGTGAGGTGCGCGGTGCCGAGTTGATTGTGATGCTTCAGGCACTGAATACAGGTCACCGCGGAGCGGGTGCAACAATTCACGCAAATTCTTTGGAAGATGTTCTGCCTCGAGTCTATGCAATTGGTCGATCAGTGGGAATTGATTCAAAAGATATGTCAGAACAGATGCAATCCGCATTCAGTTGGATGATTCACGTTGATCATCGCAAGGTGGTGAAGATTGCTGGCATCGGAAAATAGAAATTCAGCCAACGCGGTTCGCAGAGTGAGTGCGCTACTTGGGGCGGGTTTGCCCGCGAATCAGGCTCTGCAAATTTGCGGCGAAGAAATTACAAATCTTCCTGCGCAAGATAAAAAGCAGTTTGACTTGATTTGGAGTTTGTCGACAAAACTTGGTGGACCAATCTTTCTTGCGTTGAATCGAATTGCAGATGTATTTGATGGGCAGCAAAGAAATCAGCTAGAAGTTCAGCTGGCCTTTGCTGGTCCGCAAGCCACTGCCAAATTGGTGATGTGGTTGCCGGTGCTCGCTCTGATGCTTGGCCAGGCGGTTGGTATGAATCCGGTTGGTGCCATTTTTCGTTCAGCGCTGGGTGCGCTGTCAGTGTGTTTGGGTCTGGGACTTATGGTTGCTGGGCGCCAGTGGACTAGGCGGTTGCTGGGCAAGGCACTGCCTTCTCAATACGATCCGGGTGCCTACCTGGATTGCGTGCTGATTGGGTTGCAGGCTGGCTTGCCGCTTAGTGCCGCTCAGGCAAAGGCCACGCAGGAATATCAAGCCGTCTTTGAGCGACCACCCGAAGCTCAAAATTTTGAGCGACTGGATAACGCAGCAGAACTATCGCGCAGCACCGGTGCGGCAATCAGTCAAATTTTGATTGCCGAAGCAGATGCGTTTCGCGAACAACACAAATACCTAATCGCAACTCGAATTTCCAAGTTGGGCGTGCAGCTGATGATTCCACTTGGTGTTGCAGTTTTGCCAGCATTCATATTGCTCTCGATTGTTCCAATCGCAATTAGTTTGCTGTCAGGTGGACAGCTTTAGAAAGGAAATTACAAAAATGATTAAACAAATTCTGAAAGATGAAACCGGTGCGGCAACCGCCGAGTACGCAATCGCTACTATGGCAGCGGTTGGCTTTGCCGGATTGCTAGTGGTGATCATGCGATCCGACGAAGTGCGCACAATTTTGTTTGACCTGGTCAAGAGCGCGCTGAGCTTTACGAATCCAAACAGCGGTGCCACACCTGCCAACTAATTCGGAGCGGGGTTCGGTAACTGCCGAACTCGCCATGGCTCTGCCGGCGGTTGCGCTGGTGATTGCTGTCACGCTTGGTGCGTTCTCACTTCAGATTGAGCGAATGAAATTAGTTGAGGTTTCGGCTTCTGCTGCTCGTGCGGTGGCCAGGGGAGAGTCGGAAGAAAATGCCCGCGCACTAATTTACGAATTGTTGTTTCCGATCACTGCCGATGCTCTCTTGATTGAGTACGAGCATCGCGAGAACGTGGTGTGTGCCAAATTGTCGCGGCAGTTTGCGCTACCCGGACTTGTAGCAAAGCTCTTTGACGTTGCCGAGGTTCAGTGCGCCAGAAAGTTGGGGCTTTGAACCGGGCGCGGCAGTTAATCGGCACCTCCGGCGAGCGCGGTTCGGGCACCGTGTTGGCCCTGGCGGCGGTGACGCTGGCTATCGGGGTGTTTAGTTTGAGCCAGATTGTGGCGTTTAACCTGATTCAGCAACGCCGACTGCAATCCACGGTGGATGCCATGGCGATTGGGGCAACCGACGCCCTACGGGGCCTAAATACTGGGTTTCCGTGCCCAACCGCGGGCGAAATTGGCCTAATTAAAGGTGTGGAACTTGACACGTGTCGTATTGTCGGATTCGAAGTGTTTATTTCGGCCCACTCCAAGGGGGTGGGTATAGTTCTAAGCGCTAACGCGCTGGCGGGCCCAAGTTCCTAAACGGGCCCCTATAAAGAGGAGTACCCCATTGGCTGGTAGCCACAAGCTTGTCATCGTTGAGTCGCCTGCAAAGGCTAAGACGATCTCTAAGTACCTAGGCAACGACTACGAGGTCTTGGCCTCGATTGGTCACATTCGCGACCTGGTTGACCCAAAGAACCTACCTGCCGAGAAGAAGGTGGGCTCGCTAAAGAAGTTCTCTATCGACATTGAGAACGACTTTGAGCCTTACTATGCGATTTCAGCCGGTAAGAACAAGACAGTCACCGATCTAAAGAAGGCTCTTGCCAGCGCCGATGAACTTTACCTAGCAACGGATGAGGACCGCGAGGGTGAGGCTATTGCCTGGCACCTGCTTCAGGTTTTGAAGCCAAAGGTTCCGGTAAAGCGCATGGTGTTCCACGAGATCACCAAAGAGGCCATCCAGGCAGCTCTTGAGCACACCCGCGAGGTAGACAACAACCTGGTGCAGGCTCAGGAAACCCGCCGAGTGGTTGACCGTCTTTACGGCTACGAAATTTCACCGATTCTTTGGCGCAAGATTAACCGCGGTCTTAGCGCTGGCCGCGTGCAGTCACCGGCGATGCGTTTGGTAGTTGAGCGCGAGCGCGAGCGCATGGCGTTTGTATCTGCCAGCTATCACGACGTTGAAGCAACCTTTGATTCTCAGGTTGCTGGCGAACCACAGTTCGTTGCCAAGTTGCAGAGCGTTGCCGGTAAGCGAATCGCAACCGGTCAGAGTTTTGACGACAAGGGTAAATTAACCGCCGATGTAATTTTGTTGGATCAACAGCAGGCAGACGCGCTCGCCGAAGCCACTCGTTCGGGCAAGGCAAATATCGAGGTTGTATCGGTTGAATCAAAGCCAAGCACTCGTCGTCCGGCTGCACCGTTTACAACTTCTACTTTGCAGCAAGAGGCATCGCGCAAGTTGCGTATGTCGGCCAAGCAAACGATGGATACCGCGCAAGGCCTGTACCAAGAGGGTCACATCACCTACATGCGTACCGACTCGCCAACTCTTTCGACTCAGGCAATTAATGCTGCGCGTGAACAGGCGAAGGAAATGTTTGGCGCCGACATGGTTCCAGATGCACCACGCATCTACCAGGGGAAGTCAAAGAATGCTCAAGAGGCACACGAGGCTATTCGTCCTGCTGGTGAAAAGTTCGTGCACCCATCGGAGTTGTCTCGTGTACTGAGTGGACGTGCCTACGATCTTTACGATTTGATCTGGAAGCGCACTGTTGCATCGCAGATGATGGACGCCAAGGTTTCAACCACCACCGCAAAGATTCAGGTGAGCCCACTTTCTGACGGCACTGTTGCAGAATTCACCGCTTCGGGAACTGTAGTTACATTCCGTGGCTTCATGGCGGCTTATGAAGAAAGCACCGATGAGCCTCGTGAAGACGAGACGGAAGAAAAAGAGTCAAAGCTGCCTAACTTAAGTGTTGGTCAGAAGCTCAAGGCAATTGACGTAGTTGCCAAGGATCACCAGACTTCCCCACCACCGCGCTACACAGAGGCGTCGCTAGTTAAGGCGCTAGAGGAAGACGGCATTGGCCGCCCTTCTACTTACGCTGCCATCCTGTCGACCATTATCAACAAGGGTTATGTGACCAAACGCGGCCAGGCACTTGTTCCAGCCTGGATTGCCTTCACCATCACGCGCTTCCTGGAAGAGAACTTCGGCAACCTGGTTGACTACGCCTTCACAGCCCAGATGGAAGAAGACCTAGACAAGATTGCAGCGGGAGAGCTAGACCGCAGCACCTGGTTGAAGAAGTTCTACTTTGGCGACGACGGCAAGGTTGCTGGTCTAAAGCCAACTGTTGAAAACCTAGGCGACAGCGATCCGCGTGCGATTAACTCAATTGAAATTAAAGAAGGTGTGACCCTTCGCACCGGTAAGTACGGACCATACATCGAAATCTTTGGTGATCCAACCGCCGAGGGTCACGATGAAAACGGTCGTCGCATCGTAAACATTCCAGAAGGGCTTGCACCGGATGAATTAACTCCGGATAAGGCTCAAGAACTTATCGATGCACCAATCATTACCGACCGCGTAATGGGTGTTGATCCAGCAACCGGTTTTGACATTTTGTTCAAGGATGGTCGCTATGGTCCTTACGTGATGCTTGATGATGAGCACGCACCTAAGCCAAAGACTGCATCGCTATTCAAGAGCATGAGCCCAGAGACTTTCACTCTTGAGCAAGCTATCAAGCTACTTTCTTTGCCGCGCATTATTGGTCAGGATCCGGAAACTGGAATTGACATCACTGCGCAAAACGGAAAGTTTGGCCCATACATGTTGAAGGGCAAGGAGTCGCGTTCGCTGCAAACTGAAGATCAGATTTTTGATCTTGATCTTGCTGGTGCACTAGAGATTTTTGCTCAGCCCAAATATGGAGGTCGTCGCACGGCGGCTACTCCGCTTAAGGAATTCGGCGAGGATCCGGCATCGGGATTGGCGGTTGTTGCTAAGTCTGGTCAGTTTGGTCTTTACGTAACCGATGGCGCGGTTAACGCAACCGTGCCTAAGGATGAGAATCTTGAAGAGATGACGCCAGATACTGCGTTTGAACTTTTGGCAATTCGTCGCGAAAAGCTTGGTCTTGAGCCAGGTGAGGCTCCGGCAAAGGCGGGTAAGCCAAAGAAGAAGATCGCCAGCACCACCAAGGTTGTTAAAGCTGGAACCAGAAAGAAAAAATAATGTCTGGTTTGTTCATCTCGTTTGAAGGCATCGATGGGGTTGGCAAGTCAACTCAAATTGATTTGTTGATCAAGCACCTTGATGAACTTGGTCGCGCAAACCTACGCACACTTGAACCGGGCGGAACTGACCTAGGTGTTGAGATTCGTCACCTGCTGCTGCACCGTAAAGGTGAGGTGGCTCCCCGTGCCGAGGCGCTGCTTTACGCAGCTGACCGCGCGCATCACGTGGCTACCAAGGTTCGCCCGGCTTTAGAAGCTGGCACCGATGTCATCATCGACCGCTACCTGGATTCATCGGTCGCATATCAGGGTGCTGGCCGCGAACTAGACGCCACTGAGATTCGCAATCTTTCACTGTTTGCCGTGCAGGGGCTGTTGCCACACCTGACGATTCTTTTGGATCTAGAGGCGTCAGCTGCGTTGGCCCGCCGCAGCAAGACCGGCGAAGAACCAGATCGCCTCGAGCGTGAGAAGACAGAGTTCTTTGAGGCTGTTCGTCAGGGCTACCTCGCGCTGGCTGCCGACGAACCAAACCGATTCTTCATCGTGGATGCTCGCCAGAGCGTCGACCAGATGGCGGCGCAGATTCGCGCCCGCGTTGATGCGTTGATCGCACAGCAGTAAGAATTAGTTCATGACAAACGCAGTTGCATCGCCGGTATGGGCAGAGTTGCTTGGACAGCCAGAGGCAATTGCACAGTTGGAAATTGCAATCCGTGGCAAGGCCGAAGGTGTCTACCACGCGTGGTTGATCACTGGTCCGCCTGGATCTGGTCGATCAAATATGGCTCACGCTTTTGCCGCCGCTCTGCTTTGTGAAAAAGATGGCTGTGGTGAATGTAAGAGTTGCCTAATGGCAGCCGCCGGTTCTCACCCCGATATTTCTACCCTCGCCACCGAGCGTGTGCAGATTTCAATTGACGAAGTGCGAGAACTGGTTGCCAGTTCACAATTTGGTGGTTCGTTGGGCAAGTACCGCATCATGATCATCGAAGATGCTGACCGCATGCAAGAGCGATCATCGAATGTTTTGTTGAAGGCGCTGGAAGAACCACCTGCCGGAACTATCTGGTTACTCTGTGCTCCATCAGAAGCAGATATGTTGCCAACTATTCGTTCTCGCGTTCGTCGCGTTGGTTTAAAGGTTCCGGCGGTTGAGGAAGTTGCTCGCATTCTTATTGAACGAGATGGTATTGACGCCAAACTTGCGCACCAGGTTGCCGCCGAGGCACAGAGTCACATTGGCATGGCCCGTAGGCTGGCAACCAGTTCTGAAGCACGAAGTCGCCGCCGTGAAACTTTGATGGCAGCGCTGGCAATCAGTGGCGTGACTTCTGCCGTGAATACGGCAGAACGCTGGTTAGACATTGCCAAGAAAGATGCCGAGGCGCTTACAGCGGAGCGCGACGAAGAAGAAAAAACCGCGATGATGCGTTCCCTAGGCTTGCAGCCTGGTGATGCAATTCCGGCAAATCTGAAATCGGATCTTCGTGCACTAGAAGAAGGGCAAAAGCGTCGTGCCACCAGAAGCGTGCGCGATGGTCTGGATCGAATCCTGGTTGATTTGCTGTCGCTTTATCGCGATGTGTTGACCCTACAGATTTCGGCAGATGTGTCGCTGGTAAATGAAGATCTACGCACCGGCATCAGCGAGCTCGCCGGTCTAAGTACCGCCGCAGAGACAATTCACAAACTTGAAGCAATTGCCGAGGCCCGCATTCGCATAGATTCCAACGTGCGCGACCTTATGGTGTTGGAATCTCTGGCTGTACAACTTCGCAGAAAGACCAACTAGTTGTCTCGTTTGAAGGTGGTTGCGGTTGTTGCCTTGGCAGCAACCCTTTTGCTTTCTGCCTGTAGCGCACCGCCCAGCAAACCGGTTGCTGGCGGGCCCCAACCAAGTGCCGATGCACAGGTGCCAGCTGAACTAGTTGATTTTTATAAACAAAAAATCACTTGGACAGCTTGCGGGGGAGAGCACACCTTTTGCGGCACCGTTGAGGTGCCTGCCAATTGGTCGGCGCCTAGCGGTGACAAACTAAAAATCGCTCTGGCCTATCACCAGGCAGATCTAGCCAAGCCGCGGGGCTCAGTGATTTTTAATCCAGGTGGGCCAGGCGTTTCCGGTGTTAATTGGATTAAGGATTCCATAGATCAAATTGGCACCGCCGAACTGCGTAAGAATTTCAATATCGTTGGTTTTGATCCACGCGGAATTGGCTTTAGCGATCCAAAGATTAAATGTTTCAATGCCAAAGACACCGACGAACTGCTTTATGGGGATTCCGGTTACGAAATTGCAAGTGAAGCTGATATTGCTTACACAACTTCAAAGATGAGAAAGTTTGCCGAAGCATGTCAAAAAAACACTGGACCAAATCTTGCCTTTGTTGACACGATTTCCGTAGCCAAAGATTTGGATCTAATTCGCGCGATTTTTGGAAGTCAAAAAATAAATTACCTGGGCTTCAGCTACGGAACTTATATCGGTGCGGTTTATGCACAGTTGTTCACCGATCGCGTTGGGCACATGGTGCTGGATGGCGCGATTGACCCAACACAAAATGCAGATCAGCAAAATCTGGCACAGCTGCTTGGTTTTGATAAGGCGCTCAAAAACTTTCTTGCCGATTGTCTAGATTCCCAGGACTGTCCGTTTCATGGCAGCACCGCGCAGGCGCAGAAGCGCATCAAAGAGTTGCTTTCCGATATCGAAAAGAAGCCCCTCAAGTCTGATTCTGGACGTGAGGTGACGGTATGGGCTGCGCTCACCGGAATTGTGATGCCGCTATATGGAAAAGATTGGTGGCCAACTTTAAGTCAAGCGTTGGCCGAGGCACTTCACGGCAACGGAACCACTTTGCTAGCACTTGCCGACACATATAACGAGCGCAATGAAGATGGAACTTACTCAACAAACACCCTTGAGGCAAACATTGCGGTGTCTTGTTTAGATTCGCGTGCACCTAGTGACCCAGCATCAATGGCTGCAAGTAATCAACGCATGCTGGCAGCCAGCTCTGTCTTTGGTAAGTACTGGCAAGACGGGGCATTGAGTTGCGCCAATTGGCCGTTCCCGGCAGTGAAGACTTTAAAAAATTTCTCGGCCAATGGTTCAGCCCCGATATTGGTGGTTGGTACCACCGGCGATCCGGCAACACCTTACGAGCAAGCGGTTGCATTGGCTAATCAGGTTTTGGCGAATGCCAGATTGATTACCTTCAATGGCGAGGGTCACACTGCCTATGGCCAGCAAAATACGTGTGTTAACAAAGCGGTAGACGCATATTTCATTCGAAATGTGGTGCCAACCGAAGACCCAAATTGCGAATAGATAACTCGGCAATAACGAAATGGTTACATCGGGAATTTTTGAAAATAGAAGAATGTTCCACGGCTAGGCTCAGGAAAGAGTGTGTAAACACCCTGAACCTGGCAACGGTGCCAGCGTTCTGAATTTAGAACATTGGAGTTCGATGAGTTCGAAGAACGAAAAGGTTTGGTCAGATACACAGGCCAGCCCTGAATTCCAAGATTTGCGACGAAAGTTTAGGGGCTTTGCTTTTCCTCTAACCGTTGCCTTCTTGGTTTGGTATTTCCTTTATGTCATCCTCACCGCGTTTGCGCGTGATTGGATCAGCACTCCGGTAGTAGGCAACATAAACATCGCCTTTATTCTTGGACTGCTTCAATTTGCAACAACATTTCTAATCATGTGGCTTTACGAGCGCCACTCATCTCACTCGCTAGACGGGCCTTCTGATGAGTTGCGCGACAAGGTAGATAAGGAGCTTGCAAAGTGAGTTCATCATTATTGAGCAGCATCCTCTTTGTAGTATTCGTAGCTTTCACCTTGGTTCTTGTGGTGCGAGCCGGACGCTCAAATAAGCAGTCATCTGACTTCTACGACGGCGGTGGCGGCTTCTCTGGTTTCCAGAACGGTCTAGCTATTGCCGGTGACTACATGTCGGCCGCCTCGTTCCTAGGTATTGCGGGAACGATTGCGCTATTTGGTTACGACGGCTTCCTTTACTCAATCGGATTCCTAGTTGCTTGGTTGGTGGCATTGCTTCTAATTGCTGAGCCGCTTAGAAACACCGGTCGCTTCACTATGGGTGATGTGTTGTCATTCCGCATGCGTCAGATTCCTGTGCGCGGTGCGGCGGCAACATCAACTCTGGTTGTTTCGATCTTCTACCTAATGGCCCAAATGGTTGGTGCAGGTGCATTGGTTTCACTGTTGCTTGGTGTGACTGATCCAAATGCTAAGACCTGGATCATTGGTGGTGTTGGAATCTTGATGATCGTCTACGTAACCGTGGGTGGAATGAAGGGCACAACCTACGTTCAAATCGTTAAAGCATTCTTGCTGATGATCGGCGCGATTTTGTTGACAATCATGGTGCTATGGCACTTTGGTTTCAACATCTCTGATCTGCTTGGTGCTGCACGTGATGCATCGGGTAAGGGAGACGCCTTCCTCCAGCCAGGCTTGAAGTTTGGTAAGGAAATTCACGTCAACCCAATTGACCCAACCTCGGCTATTGATGCCGGTAAGACTCTAATCAGCAAGTTGGACTTGATCTCGCTAGGTATGGCACTTGTGCTTGGTACCGCGGGTCTGCCACACATCCTGATTCGTTTCTACACCGTGCCTACATCAAAGGCTGCACGTAAGTCAGTGAACTGGGCGATCGGAAACATTGGTGCCTTCTACCTAATGACAATTGCACTTGGATTTGGTGCAGCTGCCTTGGTTAGCCGAGCAACCTTGTTCCGCGGTTTCAAAGTTGATGCAGCCGGCTGTTTGATTGATGCAAAGAATGTTGCAATCGTTGACGGAACCAACGCGTGTACCACTATGGATCACATCAAAGACATGTCACCTGCAGCTAAGGCGCTTATTGTTCCAGTTGACCCATCGGGTAACGTAGCGGCTCCGCAGTTGGCACAGTTCCTTGGTGGCGGTGAGGGCACCACTGGTGGTGCGGTCATGCTTGCCATCATTGGTGCGATTGCTTTCGCAACAATTCTTGCTGTAGTTGCTGGTCTTACCTTGGCTAGCTCTTCATCATTTGCACACGACTTGTATGCAAACGTAATCAAGAAGGGCACTGCTACCGCTCAGCAAGAGGTTCGCGTTGCGAAGCTTTCAGCTGTAGTGATTGGTGTGATTGCAATCGTGCTTGCGATTGGAGCTCAGGGACTTAACGTGGCCTTCCTGGTGGCTATCGCGTTTGCGATTGCCGCATCAGGAAACCTGCCAGCTGTTCTGTACTCACTGTTCTGGAAGAACTTCAACACACGTGGAGCGGTATGGTCAATTTACGGTGGTTTGATTTCAGCAGTTGTATTGCTGATCTTCTCTCCAAACGTGACCGGTCTTCCAACCAGCTTGATTCCACTTGTGGAAGGCGGAGTTCGCTTCGACTTCTTCCCATTGGCTAACCCAGGTCTAGTTTCAATTCCGCTTGGCTTCTTCTTCGGCTGGCTTGGAACAGTGACATCAAGTGAGCGCAACCTAGCTAAGTACGCTGAGCTAGAGGTTCGTTCACTAACTGGTGCGGCAATCGGTAAGGCTGTTCAGCACTAATTCGTCTCAAACAGAAAAACCCCCGGTGATTTGCCGGGGGTTTTTCTGTTGACTTAGTTTTAGCGAACCAAGGCAATAACAAGTGCCACAAAAATTCCGACAAAAATTGCAGGGGTTAGGTACTTCACCACGTTCATCCAGGGTGCACTTGTGACGATTGAATTAGCCAGTGCAGACTTGTTCGTCAAGCGAGAAATGTCTTTCGCGATTGACTGTGCCTCGTTAGCCGCAGTGAATTCGGCAAGGGCACCTAAAATTCCTGAGGCCAGCAAGATACCGATTACAGCCCATGAAGCCATTTGACCTGTGGTTCTAATTTGATCAATCAAGCCAGCAGTCGTGATCAATAGAAATGTTGGTGCCAATTGGGCGATGATAATTTGCTGGCGAGATTTTTGCCAAAGGCGGATTAGATCTAGTTCATTCATGGTTGACTCCTGTATCGGTGTTATTTACAGGTTAGGCGAAATTCATGAGCAGCTCCGCATTGAAAAACAATGCGTTCCAAGAGGCGCTATCGGTGCGTTTTCGTAGATTACTTTCTGGAGATCCAAAGGGTGTGCCGCCGTGGCTTGATGTAATTGCTGAAGGCGATGAAGCCGGATACTTTTTACCAACCGATGCTCCTTGGGTTGTGCATGCCGATTTTGGAACACTGGTTGGGGGCATTCGTGCGCTGTTGATGCAGGCCTTACACCCAGGTTCTTTGACCGGCGTGAAAAATCATTCGCGCTATCAAGCTGATCCGCTTGGTCGATTGGCAGGAACAATCCGTTGGCTCACCATCACTACATTTGGATCAAAGACTGCGGTACTTGGTGAAGCTTCGCGCGTGAATCGATTACACACTCGAGTTACAGGCGAATACACCACCGGGGCTGGCGAGCGCGTTGCCTACAAAGCTGCAGACCAAGACCTGTTGTTGTGGGTACACATTGCGTTTATGGAATCGTTCTTAGTCGCGCATGAACAATTTGCGTGGCGAGAAATTCCTAAGGGTAATGCTGCAACCGGTGCCGATAACTATGTTTCGCAGTGGAGTGCCTCGGTGGTGCCATTGGGACTTACAAATGTGCCAATGAATAGAACTGAGATGGACTTAACCATTTCGCAGATTTACAGTTCTGGATTATTGGCTGCGAGCGAAGACACGTTGAGTGTTGTTGAATTCATTCGGAACCCTCCACTACCACTTCTGGCTGCTCCTATTTACAGGTTGTTGTTTGACGCTGCAGTGCTTTCGCTCAAGCCAGAGTTTCGCACAATGCTTGGTTTGAAGAGTAAGCCAGCCTGGATTATTCGCCCGTTCACGAGGTGGACACTTCGACTGATGCGCGTAGCAATCGGCCCAGAAAGCCCAATCGAAGACGGCGCAATTGCCAGGCTTCGAAGAGTTGGTGTTTTGACTTAACGATTCAGTTTTGAGGCAACCGGTACTAGTGCCCACAAGATTGCAGCCATGTCGATGAACTCTTGACTGACCGCGGCCGCCGTTGCATTTAGCACGCCGGTAGCCGCGGCAATCATTGCTGCAACGGCAAGGCCCATACCAACTCCGGCCGCTTGCAGCGCGCGATTTCTGGCACCTTTCGAAATCAACATGGCAGTCGCAAGGTGCTTGATTGAATCTTCAACAATCACAACATCGGCTGCCTCACTGGCGGCAGTTGCACCTCGGGCACCCATTGCCACGCCAACACTTGCCGCGGCAAGGGCTGGGGCGTCGTTAATTCCGTCACCAACTGCAACTACCGATCCATTGGTTGCCTGCATCTCTGCATGCACGATCTCTAGCTTGCGCTCTGGTGTGCACTCGGCAAACACCTGGTCAACGCCAACCTCAGCACCAACTTGTTCCGCTGTTGCAGTTCGGTCACCAGATACCATCACTACACGCTGTATTCCTAGTTTGCGAAGCTGATTTATGGTTCCTTTGGCTTCGTCTCGAAGTGGATCATCAAGACCAATAACCGCAACCAGCTGATCGTCAATTTCTACAGCCACGATTAGCGCGTTTGTTAGCGGTGCCCAATCCGGAAGTTCGGAGCGAAGTTGACCAACTCGCACTTGGCGGCCGCCTACGATTCCGGTCAGCCCAACACCATGTTCTTCAACCACGCTCGTTGCCATTTCAAGTTCAAGCTTTCGGCGATTGGCTTCGCCCAAGATCGAATGCGCAACTACGTGCGGGCTGGCTTGCTCAAGCGAGGCAGCCAACTTGAAGGCTTGGTCTTGATCAACGCCGGGCGCAAATGCCACCTGCGAAACCTCAGGGCCACCGTGAGTAAGTGTTCCAGTCTTATCAACCAGCAGGGTCTTGGCGCGAGCCAGTGCCTCTAGCGCGGCACCGCCCTTGATGATTGCTCCGTTAGCCGAAGCCTTGGACATTCCTGCAATGATCGCAACCGGAACCGCAAGAATTAGCGGGCACGGAGTGGCGGCAACGATAACTGCAACCGCATTGGCGTAGTTGCCGGTGATTAGCCAAGTTGCAGCTGCTAGAAACAGCGCAAAAGGAACAAAACGAACTGCCCACTTGTTTGCAACTCGCACCCCATTTGCGCTTGCTGCTTGTGCTTGCTCGACCAGACGCACCAGCGCCGAGTATGTAGAAGTTTCCGATGTGCGAGTTGTTATCAATTCAACATTCGACGCTGCGTTCACTACTCCCGATGCGACTTCTTCACCGGCGGCTACAAATCGTGGAAGCGGCTCACCGGTCAGAGCAGATTCATCAAAGGTGCCGCTGTAAAGCAAGCGACCATCAAGCGGGACCACTTCACCAGAGCGAACCAAGATGTGCGAGCCAAGAGATACATTTTTAAGCGGTACATCAGTTGGGTTGCCATCGGTGTTAATTAAATGAACTACGCGTGGGGCGCGAGCCAGTAAAGCTTCTAATTGATTGCGTGCACGTCCCTCGGCCCAGCGTTCCAATGCGCGACCGGTGGCAAGCATCACCGATATGACGCTGGCAGCGATCCATTCGTTAGTTAGTGCAGTTGCCGCAATTGCAACCAGCGCCAAAGCGTCGCTACCAAATTCACCCAGCCTAATCGCGCGAATCAACAAAATCACAGACAGCACGAAACCAACTGAAGCTCCAACAGCAAGAGTTAGAACAGCACCGATAGATCCATGAGGTTGCACAAGTCCACCAACCAGGCTCAGCAGTGTGACCAGTAAGAGTAGGTAATCGTTGCGCAAAGTTTTACTCACAATTCCAGTTTGCCACTCTTTAGTGAAGGTAAATCAATGGGCCTAGACTCAAAGATATGGGTACTCCAAAAATTCAATTCCTCGGCGCAGCCGGAACCGTTACCGGTAGTCGATTCCTTTTGACCAGCGGTGATACCAAGGTCATGATCGATGCTGGTATGTTTCAGGGGCTCAAGGAACTTCGGCTAAAAAATTGGAACCCGTTGCCGATTGATCCAGCAGAGATCAGCGCGGTCGTTTTGACTCACGCTCACCTGGATCACTGCGGTTACATTCCCAAGCTGACTAAAGATGGCTTCAGAGGCAAGATCTACCTAACCGAATTCACTGGCAAACTTGCCGAGGTGGTTTTGTTGGACTCAGCTCGAATTCAAACTGAGGACGCCAAGTACGCGGCTGCCAAGGGTTTCAGCAAGCACAATCCACCTAAAGCGCTTTACGAAGAACCTGATGCCGCTCAGGCAGTCAAGCAGTTTTCTGTTCAGGAATTCCGCACTCGCGTTCAGGTTGCCGAAGAAACTTTTGTAACCTTCCACCCGTCAGGCCACATTCTTGGAGCGGCTTTCGTTGAAGTGGAATTTTTTGGTAAGCACCTTTTGTTCACCGGAGACATGGGTCGCCAGGAGCACCCGTTACTAGTAACCCCAGACAAAATTCCCGCTGGTCATTTCGACGCCATAATTACCGAATCAACCTACGGTGATCGTGAACACGCGCCAACCACCACCAACTTTGAAGTAGCAATTAACCAAACCATCGATCGCGGTGGATCGGTGTTGATCCCGGCTTTTGCCGTAGACCGCACTGAGGTGATTCTGGTGCAACTACGCAAGTTGATGGAAGAAGGCAAAATTCGCCGAGTACCAATCTATGCAGACTCGCCAATGGCACTTAAAGCACTTTCGTTTTATCGCAAGGCAATAAATGAGGACTCTGAAGAAATTCGCGATGAGATTGTTGCCGAGTGGGCGGGTAAGGATCCGTTTAACCCGGGCACTCTGGTTGAGTTGATGACAGTCGAGGAATCTAAATCAATTAACGAGCCACCGCAGCCTTGCATCATCATTTCTGCATCCGGTATGGCCACTGGTGGGCGAGTAGTTCACCACTTGAGAAACATGTTGCCAAATCCCAAGCACACAATCATGTTGGTTGGTTACCAGGCAATAGGAACTCGCGGTCGCCGTTTAGTTGATGGTGAGTCTGAAGTAAAAATGCACGGTGCAATGGTTCCGGTTCGCGCGCAGATTGAGCAGATTGAATCATTCTCTGTGCACGCAGATGCCGATGAACTAGTTGCTTGGCTAAAGACCACTAGCGAACAGCCGGGCCAGGTTCTGGTTGTGCACGGTGAAGCCGGTGCCGCCGAAACCTTTAGCGATCGAATCAAATCAGAGTTGGGTTGGAAGTCACACGCACCGATTGACGGCGAGGCAGTCACTCTCTAAAGGCGGTGCAGTCTATTTTTAAATAGATGTCATCTATCTCTCGTTCACTTGTTGCGACTGCCGCCTGCACTGCAATCGCATTGTCGTTAGCAGTACCTTCTTTTGCAGTTGATGCCACGCCTTCGCCAACTCCAACGCAGAGTCCAACAACAAATTCAACCCCTGTTGCCACACCAACTCCAACACCCATAGTTACGACCGCACCAAATTCATGCAGTGCTAAACCGGCAATAGCTCAATCCGCGCTGGGTAAGTTTTATGCCTATGTTGTTGATGTAAATACTGGCCGCGTGCTGCTTGATATCAACGGCAGCGAGGCAACGCCAAGCGCATCGGTGTTGAAGGTTCTGAGTGTTTCCGCCGCACTTACTTACCTGCCGGCGACCTACACCGCAAGCACCAAGGTATACACCGTGCCGTCACAACCGGGCGTGATTGTACTTAAAGGTGGAGGCGATCACACACTTTCAAAAATGACCAAGGCCAGCTACACGACCTATGCGAAGGCTGCGCGCCTAGAAACTTTAGCTAGCAAGGTTCTGACCAGCTGGACCAGTGACCAACCAATCACCAAGATAATTTTGGACAGCAGTTTTTTCACCGGCGAAACTTACAACCCTTATTGGTTGGCAAGTGACCGCACTAACGGTTACATCTCGCACATTACCGCGCTGCAAGTCGACAGTGATCGAGCAAATGCTGACCAAACCAGTTCTGCTTACAGCGGCTATCGCAGTACTGATCCGGTTTTGAAAACCGGAACGCTTTTCAAGCAGGCACTAAAAGGTTTGGCACCAACAGCGAAACTTGTAAAAGGTACTCTGCCAAAAGATGCTGTTGAGTTGACTTCTGTCACCAGCCAACCAATCAGCACTTGGATGGCTCATGCAATTGGAATTTCGGACAACACTGAAACAGAGTTCATTGCTCGTCACGCAGCCAAGGCCTTTGGCTTGGCACCGTCATTTACCTCGGTAGAGCCAATGGTCAAGAGCATGCTTGTCGGACTTGGCATAGATTCCAGTCAGTTGGTTATGAAAGACGCTTCAGGCCTGGCTCAGGCAAACCGTGTAACTCCAAAACTGATTACTCAGTTGATGGTTAAAGTTGCCCAAGGCAATAATGCAATTGCGCCACTAGAAAGTTACCTACCGGTTGCCGGTGTTGGCCCGGGTTCAATGGGCGGCCGATTTAATGGCGCAAACGCGATCGCTAGAACTTTTGTAAAGGGCAAGACCGGATTCATTCCAGGCCTCTACAGTTTGGCTGGAATTATCAATGCTAAAGATGGCAGCCGCCTGGCTTACTCAATCTTCGCTAGAAGCGCTGAGGGTAAAAAAGTTGGCTGGTCTACTCGCGGTGCGCTAGATACCGTTGCTACTCGCTTTTATTCGTGCGGCGCTGGACTCTATCTTTAAGAGTCTTTCTGGTTGCAATCGCGATCACTACAAGCACGACTACAAAACCGGCACCAATAAATAGAGCACCCGGAAGCGAGTCTGAACTTTCGGCATCGCGGGCCATCAATGGTGCATCAACCGCAAGCGGACTGGCAATTGGCATCGATTCTGAAATTTGAGCATCAGTGCACGCATCAACTGGGTCGGCAGCAGCGTCGTAATCGGTGTTGTTTACGACCTTGAAATCAAAAGTGCCATCTACCGGGTGGCCATCGGCAGAAACTGTTCGCCAGGTCACGGTGTACTTACCAGGCTGATCGATCGCAGCCGCCGTGCTTAGCTCAAAACCTTCGGCCGAAGCACAAAGCGCCGGCACCCGCTCGCCAGCCTCGTTGGTAATAACTACCTGGTGGGCAATTGAATCATCACCGGTCAGCAGTTCCTCGCCAAAGGTCAGGGTTACTGGAATACGCCCGGCATCAACGGTCTCGCCCGCTGCAGGGCTGGTCTTTAGCTCATCGCTGTGGGCTAGGGCAGGGGCTGACACACCGATAATCGCTGCGACAGATAGGCTTAAGGTGACTGCTGCGGTAAGAATTCGTTTCATATTTAGCAGTCTAGTTTGAACCCAAAATGGAAAGCGTGTGTCCCAGTTGAGCCAAGGTTTTAAGTACGTAAAAGAGGTTGGCAAGGGAGCACTTATTGGTGTGGGGGTCCTGGCCCTCATTATCGGCGGGTTCAGCATCGGCGGTTTTGGCAGTACCAAGACCAGCCCTGCGGCAACCAACACCCAGGCCAGCGCCTCTGCATCTCCAAGCCCAAGCTCAACCACCGCTCGCACCTGTTCAGTTGCAGAGCTTGCCACTGACCCTCGTTTGGCCAAATTCTCTGGTGTCGTAATCAATGCCGCCACCGATGAAGTTTTATTCGACCGCAATGCCAACGTGCCTGCATCGACTGCATCAGTAATGAAGACCCTGACAGCGGCTGCGGCAATTCTTACTCTTGGCCCTAACTACCGAGTCGAGACTCGCGTGTACCAGGATGCAACTGACCCGGGAACAATCATTTTGGTTGGTGGCGGCGACCCAACCCTTTCGCGAACTGCAGCCGGCAAGCAGTCGGTTTATGCGGATGCACCAAAGCTTTCAACACTTGCATTGAACGTAAACAAGAAGTTGGCCGCAACTCCAATCACCAAGATCATTGTGGATGCAACCCTGTTCACCGGCCCTACTTGGGAACCGTCTTGGGAAAAGTCAGAGATGACCCAAGGGTATATGTCTGAGGTAACTGCGCTTCAGGTTGACGGCGATCGCGCTAACCCATCGGCAGAAACGTCTCGCCGTACCAGCACATCGGTAATGAATGCCGGCAACTACTTTAAGAAGGCATTGGGTGCGAACGCTTCAGGTGCAACAGTGATAGCTGCAGAGATGCCAACCGATGCAACTCAGATTGCCAGCGTTTCGAGTCAGCCAATTAGCAAGTGGATTAACCATATGCTTCAGGTGTCAGACAACACAGAGGCCGAGGCGCTAGCGCGTTTGGTTGCACTTGACCAGGGGATGAGCGGTTCGTTTGCATCAATCGATGCGGCAATCAAGAAGGCTATCTCGCCACTAGGTCTGAATCTTTCTGGAATGTCGATTCGCGATGGCTCCGGTCTTAGCGATTACAACGCGGTATCACCAACCGTTTTCGCAAAACTTATGCAATTGGTTAACAAGCCAGGTTCTGGCATCGAGCAGATTCGCCAGGGCCTTCCGGTCTCAGGTGAGTCTGGCAGCCTGACCGACCGATTCAAGGGCGACAACATTGATGCCGCTGGCCACATCTTTGCCAAGACCGGTTGGATCAAGAAGGGTTACACACTTGCTGGAATCATCAGTGCCAAAGATGCATCGGTGTTGACTTTTGCGGTCTACGCACTTGGTGATGTTAAGGACGACGCAAAGCTTGCGATCGACAACCTCGTAACCGGTTTCTACCGTTGCGGTAATCTACTTTCAAACCAGTAACACCTCTACTAGGGAATAAAGCAAGGAAAAAAAGCAATGTCGCTTTCAGAAAAAGAAGTACTGGCTAAAGTACCAACTGGTCTTTACATTGATGGCAAGTGGGTTGCTGGGCACGGTGAAAAACCAATTCACGTTGAGGACCCGGCTACTGGGAAGACACTGGTTGAAATTGCTAACGCAAACTCTGATGACGCACTAGCGGCACTAGCCGCCGCCGACAACGCCCAAGCAAAGTGGGCCCGCACTCCGGCCCGCGAGCGCGCTGAAATTCTGCGCCGCACATTTGACCTGGTTAAGGCTCGCTCTGAAGAATTTGCAATGTTAATTTCCCTTGAAATGGGTAAGCCACTTGCCGAGGCCCGTGGCGAGGTTACTTATGGCAACGAATTCTTACGTTGGTTCAGCGAAGAAGCTGTACGCATTACTGGCCGCTACAACTCAAATCCGGAGGGCACTGGAAAGATCCTTATTGCCAAGCGTCCAGTTGGACCGGCATTCGCAATCACTCCGTGGAACTTTCCTTTGGCAATGGCAACCAGAAAGATTGGTCCGGCGCTGGCTGCCGGGTGCACAATCGTGGTGAAGCCTGCAGAACTAACCCCGCTGACAACTCTGATGTTGGTAAAGACTTTTGAAGAGGCAGGCGTGCCTGCGGGCGTGATCAACGTAATAACAACCTCAACTTCTTCGGCTACGTCTGGTCCGTTGATTGCAGATCACCGTTTACGCAAGATTACGTTTACTGGTTCAACAACCGTTGGTCGCAAACTAATTCAGCAAGCGTCGGAGCGTGTATTGCGCACCTCCATGGAACTTGGTGGCAACGCTCCATTCCTGGTATTTGAAGATGCAGATGTTGATGCGGCCGTTGCCGGGGCAATGCTCGCCAAGATGCGCAACATTGGCCAGGCATGTACAGCAGCGAACCGCTTCATCGTGCACGAATCAGTTGCTGAGGAATTTGGTAGCAAGTTCGCCGCCAAAATGGGTGAGCTAAAACTGGGACGCGGTGTTGCCGAAGGCACCACCTGTGGACCGGTGATTAACCAGGCTGCCCAAGACAACATGGAGCGTCTGGTTGCCGCAACCACCAGCGAGGGCGGAAATGTACTGGTTGGTGGCGAATCACTTGAGGGCGATGGTTACTTCTTTAGGCCAACCGTTCTCGACAACGTTTCTGCGGATTCCACAATCTGGAAAGAAGAAATCTTTGGCCCAATCGCACCTATCGTGCGTTTCAAAGACGAAGAAGATGCGGTTCGCCTAGCAAATGACACAGAGTACGGTTTGGTTTCTTATGCCTACACCAACGATGCAAAACGTCAGTTGCGTTTAGTGGACACACTAGACACTGGTATGACCGGTATCAACTCTGGTTTGGTCTCTAATGCAGCGGCTCCATTTGGCGGCACTAAAGCCTCGGGAATGGGTCGTGAAGGTGGAGCCGAAGGAATCGAAGAATACCTTGAGGTTAAGTACGCCTTTATTCCAGACCCGTTTGCCTAACTAGGCTGGGGTTATGCCGCTGAAGTTCACAGATATCAGCACGGGGGATCGAATTGGTTCAACCGTGCTTGCTCGAAACATATTGCTCGCGGCAACCAAAGATATAGACGCGGATTTAAGCAAGAAAATCCTGCAGGTTAAAAACTGGCGCAAGGAGTACCTAAGCGTTTACCGCCGCCTTGCCAAGACCGAGTTTTACCAAGAACAAAATGGTTTGGAAATCGCACGCGTTGGCTTAGACCAACTTGCCCAGTCAATTCGCGATGACGAAGGCCGTGACCTAAATCAAATCGTTGAAGCCGGCTGGGTCGGTGAGGCCCAAGTTGAGACTTTTATCATCAGTGGCGTTGAGTCTGCGCAACCTTTATCGGTAGATGGAATTTCATCACTCACCGATGCGGCACAAATTTGGTCACACGAGCACCTAGCCGAACCGGGGTTGGTGGGCTCCTTTAAGTTCTTAGATACACATAAAAAACTTCCAATCACGATGGACTTTTTGATCGCGCTTGCCGGTGGGGCTGAATACGCACCAACTAAGAATTGGTTATCTGTAGGTGGCACAGTTGCCGTTGCAGCCCGGCACAATCCTGAACGATGGCTAGACCTGATTACTCATGCGCGAAATTCTGGCGGAACTCTTTTAGTACCGGTCTTAAAAAATCGAGTACTTGAGAATTCAATTACTTTGACTGATGAAGCCATTGCTCAGAACGCGGGGTTAGATATTTGTGACGATGCTGAGGCATTGGCTGGATGGGTTGCTGCACTCTCCATGACTCGCAAAGAAAGAATCGTGCTTGGGCAATATGCATATGCGCCGGGGGCAAAACATATTCTTGTGCAAGCAGTTCAAGATGCACTTGCTTCTAAGATCTGCGCCAAGCTGCCGGCAAATCGCGTGGCTCTGGCTTGGCTTGCCACACCAACCGATTCAACTGCTGTGCCTGCGGAAGTATTGCAGGATTCGCTAGATAGATACGCAGCAAGATCGCCGGCAATCAAGTTTCGGGATTTTGTTCTAGGGATGCGTAAGACAAACGGCGAATTTTTTGAAACCAGATTCGGTGAGAAACTTGCGCTGATTGATCCAACCTCTACTCTTCAGGGTTCAAGTTATGCGCTAGCCAAACGATCGCAACGCTGGCGTGCCTACCTTGCTAATAGTCAGGGCATCAAGGTTTCTTATGCAATCGCTCCTCCGGCGAGAACGGCATCGGTGTTTAGTTTCAGAGTACTTAGGGCAACTTTCCGCGGGGCGCCAACCTTTGGTGTTCAGGCGTTTGCCGTAGCCGACGCAAACGTGGCGTCGACCGCATTGCTGATTAGAGACTTGCATGGCCCAATGCCTCACCGAGGCTCAACCGCCTTGCACACTGAAAGTGCGATTCACGGCGGGCTTTGGCGGATGATCTATCTGCCTAAATCAGTCTGGAATAAGGCCACCCTAATCGGTTGGTTGGGGCTGTTTACCAGCAGTTAACTGGGTTAATTAGTTTGCCGGACCGCTAGTCTTTGTTTACCTAGCGTTAACCTTCCGTTTCTAACGTGAACAGCGTATTAGCGGAGATTTTGCCCGAAGTTTCCTAAACAGACATAAACCAGAAAGGGTCCCGTGGATCCAATACTCGTTGTTGCGTTGGTTATCGGCCTCGCACTTTTCTTTGATTTCACCAATGGTTTTCACGACACCGCGAACTCAAGTGCAACTGCAATCGCGACCGGTGCAATGAAGCCACGTACTGCTGTATTGATTGCCGCCATCATGAATTTTGTTGGCGCATTCCTGTCTACAGCAGTTGCTAAGGCAATCTCTGTCTCGCTGATCAACGAAGGCATCAACATTGGCCCAGAGCTAGTGTTCGCTGGTTTGACCGGTGCGATTCTTTGGAACCTGACCACCTGGTTGTTTGGTCTCCCTTCTTCTTCATCACACGCGCTTTTCGGTGGTCTTGTTGGTGCAGCGTTGGCTTTTGCCGGTGTTGCCGCAGTTAACTTCCCGGCAGTCCTTGAAAAGGTTGTTTTTCCTGCGCTATTCGCTCCGGTGATTGCTGGTCTAGCTGCGTTCCTAGCTACTCGCATTGCATACCTAATGACTGCTCGCTCGCAAGCCGCGCGAAAGGCAACCGGAATCGGCACCGGCCGTTCAAACTTCAAGGTTGGCCAGATCTTTACATCTTCACTGGTTGCACTTTCACATGGAACCAACGATGCACAGAAGACCATGGGTGTAATTACTTTGGTTTTGGTTGCAGCAGGTATTCAGTCTGACGGTGACCATGTTGAGTGGTGGGTAATCGTGGGTGCAGCTCTGGCAATTGCTGCTGGTACTTACGCCGGCGGTTGGCGAATCATCAAGACCATGGGTTCAGGTCTTGCAGAAATAAAGCCTGCTCAGGGCCTGTCAGCAGAAGTCGCAACAGCCTCAACAATTCTTGCTTCAAGCAATTTAGGTTTCGCCCTTTCAACCACACAGGTAGCTTCTGGTGGAGTGATGGGTGCTGGTCTTGGTCGTAAGGGTGGTGCAGTTCGTTGGAACAAAGCTGGTCAGGTTGTTGCTGGCTGGTTGTTCACTCTTCCTGCTGCCGGTGGTGTTGGTGCTTTGTCTGCATTCCTTGTAATGGCCGGTCCAGTTGGAATTTTGGCTGACCTTGTTTTGGTTATCGCTGTATCGGTTGCAATCTTCCAGGTAGCACGCCGCAACCGTATTAACCACAGCAACGTATTGAGCGAGGTTGAAGGAGCATCTGAAGTTGTTGCTTCGCCACGTCAGGTTCGCAAGGCTGCAGAAGCTGCGGCAAAGAAGGCAACCGCTAAAAAATCAGCTGCCAAGAAATCAGGCACTAAGGCAAAGGGTGGAAAGTAATGATTAACTGGAGCAGCCTAATTTTGGTAGCCTCTGTGGCTATTGGAGCATCTGTTGGCCTAGTGACCGTATTCTCACTGGGAATGCGTCTGCTAACTAACGCACGCAACATTCAGGAAAACACTAAGAAGAAGCAGGGCGTAAAGCCTGCCGAGGTGGTCAACCGTGTTGCTGCTTACCTAATGTTCACAATCTGCGCTTCGGCGGTGGTCTACGGCATTTACTTGATCGTGCCTTACTTCCACCTAGCTAAGTAGAAGTAACAGAACGTAGAAAACCCCGGTCCCAGACCGGGGTTTTCGCATTACTGGCAAGATAGAGGCATGGCTACTGCAAAGAAAAAGAATTACGTTTTGTTGACAGGCAAGGATGATGCGGCGTTTTGCCAGCGAGTCTCTGACCGAATGGATGATGGATATGAACTTTATGGTTCGCCGTCATTGAGCTTCAACTGGTGGAGACTTCAGCCTTGGGTAGCTCAAGCCCTCGTTCTAAAGAAGAAGCCGGCCCGCAAGACCACAAAGAAGTAGCTCCGGGATGCCATTGAATATCGTCACACCACTTGCTGAGCTGAAGAAGCGATCTAGTTCTAAGTGGCGCCGCTTTGCCCCTGATGTTCTGCCGATGCACGTGGCCGAAATGGATTACGACATTGCCGACAGCATCAAGGAATTACTTGCCGAAAAAATTGACAACTCCGATCTTGGGTACACCGGACCAGTTCCTGAAGTTGCCGAGGGTTTTGTGAAATTTGCATCGCAGCGCTGGAGCTGGCAGGTTGATGCCAAGCAAGTTCGCCTATCTACTGATGTTGGTGTTTCGGCGGTTGAAATTTTGCGAGCACTTGGCAAGCCTGGCGAAAAGGTAGTCATCAATTCACCGGTTTACAGTTCATTCTTTGAGTGGATTCCTGAAGTTGGTTTGGAAGTTCACGATGTTCCGCTGGTGCCTGCCGACACAACTTGGGATCTTGACCTGACCGCATTGCAAGCGGCATTCAAGTCAGGTGCAAAGTTTTACCTGCTTTGCCATCCGCACAATCCAATCGGCAAGGTGTTCACCAAGGAAGAGCTAGTTGCGATTGCAGACTTGGCAAAGAAATACGGGGTCGTAGTAATCAGCGATGAGATCCACGCCCCATTGACGTTCAACGATGTTGAATTTGTTCCTTATCTAAAGGTTTCAGA
>CAZWHL010000008.1:0-2796 GCA_964633625.1 uncultured Rhodoluna sp. | reverse complement strand
CAAAGCACCTACCAAGTGTTAAGTACTGGGTTCCAGAAGCTGGCTTCTTGGCATGGCTTGATGTTTCGAGCCTGAATATCGGTGTAAATCCGGCGGCACGAATCATTGAGGAACAGCGCGTAGCTTTTGTGCCTGGTCGCGATCTGGGCAAGCAATACGACCAATACGTACGCATCAATTTTGCCTGCCACCCAGATTCGCTGGAGCGCGCAATTGAGGCCTTAGCGGCCTACGGATAAATTACTTAAGCGCCTGCTTTAGGTCGGCGATTAGGTCATCGGCATTTTCCAAGCCAACAGACAAACGCACCAAGTTTGGCGTGATTCCCATTTGCGCCTGAATTTCTGGGCCAAGTCTACGGTGAGTGGTCGACGATGGGTGAGTGATTAATGACTTACTGTCGCCAAGGTTGTTTGAAATATCAATCACGCGGAGCAAGTTCATGAACTTGAAAGTCTTGTCTTTGTCGCCCTTGATTTTGAACCCGATAGTGGTTCCACCACCGCGCATCTGCTTCTTTGCAAGCTTGTAGTTCTTGTCGCTCTTAAGGAATGGGTAAGAAACAGATTCAATCTTCTTGTTGCTGGCAAGGAATTCGGCAACCTTCAAAGCATTCGACGCCATACGCTCAACACGCATGGTCACGGTCTCAAGTGACTTAAGCATTACCCATGCATTAAATGCGCTCATACTCTGACCGGTGTGACGAGTAAATGGAATAACAGAATTCTTGATGTAATCACGAGTTCCAAGAATGGCACCACCAAGAACTCGGCCCTGGCCATCGATGTGCTTGGTGGCAGAATACATAACCACGTCGGCGCCAAGCTCAAGTGGTTTCTGCAAAACTGGGCTACCCATCACGTTGTCAACTATTACAGTTGCGCCAACCTTGTGAGCAAGATCGCTAACCATTCGGATGTCTACGATTTCCATCATTGGGTTGCTTGGTGACTCAATAAATACCGCCTTGGTTGGCTTTGAAAGTGCGGCGGCCCACTTCTTTCTATCGTTGCCATCCACCAACTCAATTTCCACACCCCATGAAGGCAGGATCTCAGTTAGCACTACGTAGCAAGAAGAAAACATAGACATTGAGGCAACCACGCGATCGCCAGACTTCACCAAGCAGGCAACAGATGAAAACATTGCCGACATTCCGGTACCGGTTGCAAAACAAGCTTCTGCACCCTCAAGCGCTGCTAGGCGCTCCTCGAACATTGCAACTGTTGGGTTTGAGAAACGACTGTAAAGGTGGTGCTGACATTCCTCTTTGAACGCTGATTCAGCTTGCTCAGCTGAGTCGTAGGTAAATCCACTGTTTAGATAAATCGCCTCACCGGTTTCACCGAAACCACTTCGCGAAAGCCCAGCTCGAACGGCAAGGGTATCTGGGTGGAGTTCCCAGTTTGGCTTCTTACCGTCGAATGGATCCTGATAACCCCAAGGGCGTGTGCGCTGTGTCATTCAACCAACAATATCGCATCCCTGCCACTGGAACTAGAACGAAGTGCTTGGCAAATCCTTTTCGTCATCAGTGATTCCGCGCACAATCCTTGAAACCACGTGTGAAACTTCCATTCCTGTGCCAAAGTTGGGCGCCTGACCAAAGATTGCCCTAGAAGCAAGCCCAGATTCGGTGTGCCCGGGCCTAGCGTCAAGCCAGCGAATTTCTAGTTTTTTGAGTTCTTTGGCAGCCGCAATCGCAAAACCATGCATGGCCATTTTGCTGGACGAGTATGCCGCAAGCCCAGCCATTGGTGATTCTGCAATCACTCCGCTGATAGACACCACAAAGGGACTGCCTCCTGTGGATGCCGTAGCCGTGAGCTTTGGAATCAATTGGCTGACCAATTTGATTGGACCAGTTGCATTTACCTGGCTCAGCTGGTCTTGAACTGCCAAGGGGGTGTCTGAGATTGAACCAAATGCTACGAGTCCGGATGCAAAGATGATCCCATCAAGTTGTTCCGAGGTCTGCAAAAGATATTGCGCCAAAGTTTTAATTGATTCATCGTTGCGGAGATCAAGAAGCAGGCGCTGGTGCAAATTTGCTGCCAGGCGAATTGAGGTTTCCGCGCTTGATGCGGTTCCAATAACGGTTGCCCCTGCTGACAACAATTGACTGCAGAATTCTGCACCAAATGCGCCAGAGGCTCCAACAACCAATACGTGCTTTCCATGCAGTGACGCCATGCGATTGCTCCTTTGCTTGCAATAACCTTATGACATGAAGTCAATTGGCAAACCAGCGCTATTTGCAGCGACTATTGGGCCAATTCAATCGGTGTTGGGTTGGGTAATCGCCGGTTCCCTTTGGCCTGGTTACGATCCAATTCGGAAAACCATTAGTGATTTGGCTGCGGATGATTCACCTGTTCAGTGGATTCAGTCTTCATTCTTCTTGCTTGGTGGAACTCTAAGTTTGCTGGTGGCAGTTTTCGCACGCAGCCTAGCTTTGCCGGGAAGAGTAACAATCTTTTTGGGTGGATTGGCTACTTATGGATTTACCTACTTCACAACTCCAAGCCAAGATGGCCATTCAGATATGCACCGATACTTCGCAATCGCATCTTTCGTGCTCTTCTCAGCGTGGCCGATATTCTCGATGCGCTTGAATAAAAATTACCCGTGGGTGTTGCGCCCTGCTGGGACTATTGTCGCGACTCTTGGATTCACCGTAATTTCTCTTTGGTTCCTAAGCACGTGGACTAATCCAGCTGCCACTAACGTTGGTCTTGTTGAACGGGTTATTGCCACCGCTCAAACCTGCTACCTGTCTACAGTCATCTGGAT
>CAZWHL010000007.1:24104-39973 GCA_964633625.1 uncultured Rhodoluna sp. | reverse complement strand
GACACAATCGGTGCCATTGATGCGCTTTCGCAAGGTGGTTACATCGGCCGAAGCGAGGCCAATGAGTTTGCCTCACACTACAAATTTTTGCGTGTGCTAGAACACCGAATTCAGATGTCTGAGATGCGCCGCACACACTTGATGCCAACTTCGGATTCAAAGCGTCGTGCACTTGCTCGCGCCGTTGACCTGAAGCTAACTGCCGAAACTCTAATCGAGCGTTGGGAGAGTGTGAAGGTTGATGTTCGCGCTCTGCACCAGAAGATTTTCTACCGCCCACTGCTCTCTGCAGTCTCCAAACTTGGCGACGACAGTCTTTCGCTGAGCGCCGACCAAGTGAGTGACCGATTGCACGCGATTGGCTTTAGCGATCCAAAAGGTGCACTTGATCACATTGCGGCGCTCACATCAGGGCTATCTCGTCGTGCGGTAATTCAGAAACAGTTACTTCCGGTGTTGTTGCAGTGGTTCTCTGAAGGAACAGATCCCGATGCCGCACTGCTTGCGTTCCGTCGATTGAGCGAAGACCTTGGTGAATCACACTGGTACCTGCGCATGTTACGTGACTCAAGCGGTGCCGCCGAGCGCATGACTCAGGTCTTGTCTAATAGCAAGTTGGCTACCAGTCTGTTTGAACGCATCCCTGAAGCAGCGGCCTGGTTCGAGCGCTCTGAGGACTTGTTGCCTATGACAGCGGCCGAGTTAGAGACCGAATTCGATGCAATCATTTCGCGTCACGAATTAGTTGAGTCTGCAGCAAACTCGATTCGACAAATCAGACGTCGCGAAACTCTACGCATTGCAATGGGTGCGGTGCTGGGTGACTTGACGCTAAGCCAACTATCTCAAGGATTGAGTGATCTAACCGCAAACTACTTACGCGCGATGTTAGAAGTTGCCACCGATTTCAATCAGGTGGACATCGCCGCTTCAGCTGTAGATGAAATCCTTGATTTCGGCATCATCGCAATGGGTCGCTTTGGTGGTGAAGAGCTTGGTTTTGGATCAGACGCTGATGTGATGTTTGTCTATAAAACCAAAACAGGCACCGACGGCGCCGTGGCACAGAAGGTTGCCGAGAGAATCATCGCCGAACTTCGCCGACTCACCGCCGACCAAGTTCTTGAATTCGAACTAGACGCCGACCTTCGCCCAGAGGGAAAGAATGGTCCGGTCGCGCGTTCGATCGAGTCTTATGCTGCCTACTACGAACGTTGGGCCAACACCTGGGAGGCCCAGGCGTTGTTGCGTGCGCGCCCAATCGCTGGCAGCCAAGAGTTGCAAAATGAATTTCTAGAGCTGATCAACAAGTATCGGTATCCAACTCAGCTTGCTGAATCCGCAGTTACTGAGATTCGCCGCATCAAAGCGCGGGTCGAGACCGAGCGCTTGCCGCTTGGTGCTGACCCTAAGCGTCACCTGAAGCTGGGTCGAGGTTCACTAAGCGATGTTGAGTGGCTGGTGCAGTTGTTCCAGATGCAACATGGAAACGATCACCCCACAATTCGAACCCCAAAGACACTTGAGGCACTTGATGCCATGGTAGCCGAAGGTTTGATCGCCGAGCACGATGCCCGAGTGCTGAGCGAGGCCTGGCTGCTAGCCTCGCGATTACGCTCAGCAAGCGTGCTATGGGCGAATAAGCGCAGCGATGTATTGCCAACTGATCGCAGACAGCTCGAAGGTATGGCTCGAATTCTGGAATATCCGCGTGGAAGTGCAACGCAGTTGGAAGACGATTACCTTGCCTACACAAGACGCGCCCGCAGCGTATACGAGCGCTTGTTCTATGGCACCGTGCAAGACAATCGATACGAATAGATTTCGGAAATAAAAAAAGGACCCCCCTTTCGGTGAGGTCCTTTTCATTTTTGCAGACGCTATTACACGCCGTAGTAAAGCTCGAACTCGTATGGGTGAGGACGAAGCGAGATTGGAATGATCTCCTTGGTGCGCTTGTAGTCGATCCAGTTCTCAATCAGGTCCTTGGTGAATACATCGCCAGCCAATAGGTAGTCGTGGTCAGCCTCAAGAGCCTTCAAGCAGTCCTCAAGGTTGCCAGGAACCTGAGGAATTAGCTTTGCTTCCTCTGGTGGCAACTCGTAAAGGTCCTTGTCAACCGGAGCGTGTGGCTCGATGCGGTTCTTAATACCGTCAAGACCAGCCATCAGCATTGCTGCAAAGGCTAGGTATGGGTTTGAAGAAGCATCTGGCGCACGGAATTCAATGCGCTTTGCTTTAGGGTTGGTGCCGGTCATTGGGATGCGGATTGCAGCCGAACGGTTACCAGCCGAGTAAACAAGGTTTACTGGTGCTTCGAAACCTGGTACCAGACGGTGGAAGCTGTTCACGGTTGGGTTGGTGAATGCAAGCAGCGATGGTGCGTGCTTCAAAATACCACCGATGTACCAGCGAGCGATGTCTGAAAGACCGCCGTAGCCTGATTCGTCGTAGAACAAAGGCTTGCCCTCTTTCCACAGCGACATGTGAACGTGCATACCTGAACCGTTGTCACCGAATAGTGGCTTTGGCATGAATGTTGCGGTCTTGCCCCAACGCTCAGCAACGTTCTTCACGATGTACTTGAACTTCAGGATGTCATCTGCAGCAGAAAGCAGTGTGTCGAATCGGTAGTTGATCTCACCTTGGCCAGCGGTACCAACTTCGTGGTGGCTGCGCTCAACCTCTAGGCCAACTGCAAGCAACTCTGAAACGATGTCGTCACGCATGTCAGCGTGCTTATCGGTTGGAGTTACTGGGAAGTAACCGCCCTTGTAAGGAGTCTTATTAGCTAGGTTGCCACCGATTTCTTCGCGTCCTGAGTTCCAAGCCGCTTCATCTGAATCGATGAAGTGCATTGAACCGTTCTGCTTGTACTCGTAGCGAACGTCATCGAAGATGAAGAATTCTGCTTCTGGAGCAAAGAATGCGGTATCTGCGATTCCAGTAGTCGCTAGGTAGGCCTGTGCCTTCTTAGCGGTCTGGCGTGGGTCGCGACCGTAGATCTCACCGTTGCGTGGGTTGTAAACGTCGAACACCATGCAAAGAGTCTTCTGAACGCGGAATGCGTCGATGTAGGCGGTGGTCACATCTGGAATCAACTGCATGTCTGACTCGTTGATTGATGCGAAACCACGGATTGATGAACCGTCAAACAGCTGACCATCAACGAAGAACTGCTCGTCGATCATTGAAGCTGGAAGGTTGAAGTGCTGCTGCACACCAGGTAGGTCTGTGAATCGTACGTCAAGGAACTTTACGTCGTTGTCCTTGATGTACTTGACTACCTCTGAGGCGGTCTTGAACATAGAGAGATTTCCCTTCGAAGGTGAATTGGGGAGCCTGGCGCGTCTTTAGGCCATCCATAGAAGTTTACCCAGCCCCGTGGGTCCAGATTGTTCACTTAATGTTTCGGCCATGTAAAAAGTTTCATTTAGGCTCGAACCATGATCGAATCAACCAACTGGGCGGGCAAGAGGCTAGGGCTGCCGGAGACCGGATCTGGCTCGCTTGCCAAGATGGGTCGCCGAATTCTGGCACTGGGCATTGACTGGGCTTTGGCTCTTATGGTGTCTAGGGCCTTCTTTGGCTCCGACAACACCGCGACCCTGACGTTCTTCATGCTCGAGCAGTGGCTGTTAGTAGCCACGATCGGAAACAGCTTCGGCCACCTAATTGCCGGCATCAAAGTGCGCAAGCTTGATGGTAGCTACGTAGGGCTTGTGCCGGCATTGATTCGAATCGGATTGATTTTGCTGGTTATTCCGGCGGTAATTTGGGACGCCGATAATCGCGGCCTGCATGACAAAGCCGCTAAAACAGTTTTGGTGCTCAGATAGCTAGCGCCTTAGCGGGCCGTTAGCCGCGGCGGATTTTTCCCATTTTGCTTGGATCAATTCCCTTAGGAATTGGAATGTTCAAACCAAGTGATTCAAGGCGCTTGGCTACCACAGCAATTTCGGCACGGTTCAGCGACTTTTTCATTTTATATAAAGTCTTCGACAGATCAGCTAGCCCGGTGGCTTCTGCATCGTTGGTGACGTACAAGAAGCTAACTGGAGCACCAGGTGCAACGCGGTTTACTTTGCGACGTTCGTCTTCAAGCAACACCTTCACGCGAGTACGTGAACCCTCGCCAACCAAAACCACACCAGCCGGACCAATCGCACGGTAAACCGCATCCTGCGACCGGGGGTTTACGGCAACTGGCATCTCTGCTGAGCGCCAGCCCTTTCGGATGTTGCCTAGCACAGCACCAACGGCGCCCATCTGCCCGGCAATGCGGTTGTAAGCGGCACGTTCAGCCTTTCGACCCATCACGAACATCGCGGCGATGATGCCGAATAGCGCACCCATGATGATGAAAACGACGAGGTTAACTACGTTGCCAGGGAAAGAAATCGTGGTGAAGGCAATAAAGGCACCCAGAACCAAAATAAAAGAAAGCGCTGCCCAAAGCACCGATGTCTTGTCTTGCTGGGCCGTCATTTTGTAAATGGTCCACATTTGCGCAATCTGACCCTGTGGGCGATTGGCGCGGTTCTTTGTTGTTTTTGTGTCTTTAGCCATTAGTAAAGCCTATCGTTTTAGAACTAATGAACTGCCTGGCCAAAGCCTTCGCGTGCCGCGGCCTCGGCCAAGTGCTTCAAGTTTTCTGGAATCTCTAGGCCCTTCTTTGCCATCGATTGCGCCCAAAGACGACCAGCGCGGTAAGAACTGCGGACCAGTGGACCCGATAGCACGCCAAGGAATCCGATTTCGCTCGCTTCCTCGGCCATTTCGGCAAACTCGGTTGGCTTTACCCATCGAGTTACCGGGTGGTGCTTTGGAGTTGGGCGAAGGTACTGGGTAATGGTCAAGATATCGGTGCCGGCATCAAACAGATCCTGCATCGCTTGCGAAATCTCTTCGCGGGTTTCACCCATACCCAAAATCAAATTGGACTTGGTGACAAGACCGTAATCGCGTGCCTGTGTGATCACGTTAAGTGAGCGGTCGTAGCGGAAAGCCGGACGAATCTCTTTGAAGATGCGTGGAACCGTTTCGACATTGTGCGCAAAAACTTCCGGCCTTGCTTCAAATACTTTGCCTAGTAGCTCTGGATTGCCAGAGAAGTCCGGCACCAAAATTTCCACACCGGTACCGGGGGATTGCTGGTGAATCTGACGAATGGTTTCCGCGTAGAGCCAAGCGCCCTCATCTTCAAGATCATCACGCGCAACTCCGGTTACGGTTGCGTATCGAAGTTCCATTCGCTTCACCGAATCGCCAACGCGACGAGGCTCATCAGCGTCAAAGGCATCGGGCTTGCCGGTGTCGATCTGGCAAAAGTCGCACCGGCGCGTGCACTGCGATCCACCGATAAGGAAAGTTGCCTCGCGGTCTTCCCAGCATTCAAAAATGTTTGGGCAACCAGCTTCTTGGCAAACGGTGTGCAGGTTTTCGCCCTTAACCAATGCTTGTAGCGCCTGATACTCAGGTCCCATTTTTGCGGTTGTTTTAATCCAATCTGGCTTTTTCTCAATTGGTACAGAACTGTTGCGCGCCTCAATGCGAAGCAGCTTGCGTTCCGGCTTGTTACCAGGTGTTTCTAGAGTCACAGTGTGACCTTGCCAATCTGATTTAGGTGTTTCTGAACAACCTCGGCAGCCATTGCCGGAGTGATTTCTTTGCCAAGTAATTGAGAAAGTGTGCTGGTCTTCGCGTCACGAATTCCGCACGCAATAATCGTGTCATACGGATCCAGCGAGTTATTGCAATTGAGCGCGAAGCCGTGCATTGTGGTGTGCTCGGCAACGCGAATTCCGATAGCGGCCACCTTGACGTGCGTGCCATCAAGAGGTGCCCAAACTCCGCTTCGTCCTTCAACGCGCTCGGTTTTTAGTCCAAACTCGGCAATCGAATCAATCAGCACCTGCTCTAGCCAGCGCACATAACCAACCACGTCTATTGGCATTGGCAGCTTCATGATTGGGTAGCCAACTAATTGGCCCGGCCCGTGCCAGGTGATCTTGCCGCCGCGGTCAACATCAATCACCGGGGTGCCGTCGGTTGGTCGCTCAGAATCCTCGGTACGTTTGCCTGCGGTAAACACGCTTGAGTGCTCTAGAAAAATTACTGTGTCTGGGCGAGTGCCAGCGGCAACTTCGGCATGAATTTGCCGTTGTAGAGCCCAGGCATCTTCATAACCAATGAAGTTAGGGTCAAGTCCGGCAACCATGAAATCTGGCTTGGCGGCGCTTGTTTGCTGAGGCATTAGTCAATTCTAAGTTGTGGGCTGTCACGAGTTATCAACAGCAGTCTGGGATCAACTATTTCCTCCTCGACCATCGGTAATGCTTTGAACATGTTCAAGCCAAACATTAGGGGAGTAGCCAGGCGGAATCTGCGTCTTGAACTAGCCGGATGGCGAAATCTGGTGGACAATTCTCTAATCAAACACCGATACCCTTGGCGGCCCAGCTGGGTTGAACGCGTAACAGGTGACTCATCAATCACCCCGGTGTTGGCAAGATCTGGTCAGGTGTATTTGTTGCAAACCGCGTCCGCCGTTGACACGAAATCTGCCTCGATCAAGCATGGTTCCGGAAGAAGGCCAGTATTCATTTTTGGGTTAATGTGTGTGGTTGGTCTCGCGGTAGGAGCCGCGCTGTTGTCTACTGGAACCGTTCAAAAGGTTCACACCGCCTTGCCAAGTCAGGCTAATTTTGATCATGACTGCAAAAGTATTTTGCGGAATCCAGAGGCTGAAATCACTAAATGGCTAGCTGGAATTGATCTAGATCAGGTCAAAGTGCAAGAAATTCAACGCGAAGAATTAGGTGGCGTGCAGCTTCGTCGAATACATACATTGTGTGATGACCTGCAGGCAAACTTTCGAATTACCTTGACGCTAAAAGATAAAGTGTGGCATTTAAAGAATTTCGCCCGGCTAGAAAACTAACCGGGCGAAGATCTGTTGAAACTAAATTCCTAGAACTGAATCAAAGTTTGCTTCTTCTAGGCGAGACTTTACATCAACCAAGAATCGGCTTGCATCTGCACCATCAACCAAGCGGTGGTCATATGAAAGTGCAAGGTATACCATGCTTCGAATAGAAATTGAGTCCTGGCCATTTGCATCGGTAACAACTACCGGGCGCTTAGTGACAACACCGGTGCCAAGGATGGCAACCTGTGGCAAGAACACAACTGGAGTATCAAAAAGTGCGCCACGTGAACCAGTGTTGGTCAAGGTGAATGTTCCACCGCCAAGTTCGTCTGGCTTCAGCTGGCTTGCACGAGTACGTGCTGCAAGGTCTGCGATCTGCTTTGCAATCTGCGCGATGTTCAAAGTTGAAGCGTCACGAATTACCGGAGTAAGCAAACCCTTCTCAGTGTCAACCGCAAAAGAGATGTTCTCTGTGCCGTGGTAAACAATGTTCTCGCCATCTATCGTTGCATTTAGCTTTGGGTGCACGCGAAGTGCCTCGGCTGCAGCGAGTGCAAAGAACGGCATGAAGTTCAACTTGCCACCGGTAGCAGCAACAAACTGTGTCTGCACGCGTGCACGAAGGGCAGCAATCTTGGTGACATCAACTTCAACAACGGTGGTTAGCTGTGCGGTTGAAACCATCGACGCAACTGCACGCTCTGCAAGAACCTTGCGTAGTCGTGACATTGGCTCTGTGGTTCCGCGAAGCGGTGATGCTGCACCTGGAACGAAAGGTGCTGCCGGTGCAGAAGTTGCAACCGGAGCTGAATAACTAACTACTGGAGCAGCAGCTGGTGCAGAGGTCGCAGCAAGAACGTCGTCCTTGCGAATGCGGCCGCCAACGCCGGTTCCGGCAATCTTTGAAAGGTCAATGCCAATCTCAGATGCAAGCTTGCGAACAAGTGGAGTCACGTAACCTGCGTCAACGGTTGATGCTGGAGTGCTTGCTGCAGGTGCAGCAGGAGCTGCAACCGGAGCTACTGGTGCTGCAACTGGTGCGGCTACCGGAGCGGGGGCTTCAACAACTGGGGCAGGAGCAACTGGAGCAGCTGGAGCAGGAGGAGCCTCAACGACAGGAGCGGAAGTAGGTGCCGCAGCGCCAGAGCCTGAACCAATCACAACTAGAACGGCACCAACCTGCACGGTTTCGTCTTCCTGAACCAAAATCTGCTCGATTACACCGGCAACTGGTGAAGGAATCTCGGTGTCTACTTTGTCGGTAGAAACTTCAACCAGCGGCTCGTCGATTGCAACGGTGTCACCAACCTTCTTTAGCCAGCGAGTTACTGTGCCTTCGGTTACGCTCTCGCCAAGTGCTGGTAGAACTACTTGTTCGCTCATTTACTAATTGCTCCTTGTGGGATTTTCTTTTTTAAATTTATGCGTGTGAGTGAAGTGGCTTGCCGGCTAGAGCTAGGTGTGCTTCGCCGATCGCTTCGTTCATCGTTGGGTGTGCGTGCACCAAAGTTGCAACGTCTTCTGGATACGCTTCCCAATTCACGATTAGCTGTGCCTCGCCAATTTGCTCACCAACGCGTGAACCAATCATGTGTACACCAATAATCGGACCATCGTTGCGGCGAATTAACTTAATGAACCCGGCAGTGCCAAGGATCTGGCTCTTTCCGTTTCCACCAAGGTTGTATTCGTAAGTTGAGATGTTTCCGGCACCGTAAGTTTCTGCAGCTTTAGCTTCAGTTAGTCCAACGGATGCAACCTCTGGCTCACAGTAAGTGACCTTTGGAATTCCTGTTTCGTCGATAACGGTTGGCTTTAGGCCAGCGATTTCTTCGGCGATGAAAATACCCTGCTGGAAACCGCGGTGTGCCAGCTGCAAACCAGGAACAATGTCACCGGCTGCGTAAACGTTAGGCAAGTTTGTCTGTAGGCGGTCGTTAGTCAAAACGAATCCGCGATCCATTGCTACGCCTTGTTCTTCGTAACCAAGACCAGCGGTGTTTGGCCCACGACCAACTGCAACTAGAAGCAAGTCAGCCTCAAGTTGCTCGCCGCTCTCAAGTGAAACAACAACACCTGTTTCGTTCTGAGTTACACCAGAGAAACGAACACCAAGTTTGAAATCAATACCGCGCTTGCGGAATGCGCGCTCAAGGCCCTTGCTTACTGCTTCGTCTTCGTTTGGTACTAGGTGAGGTAGACCCTCAACGATGGTCACATCGGTGCCGAATGACTTCCAGATTGAAGCAAACTCAACACCGATAACACCGCCACCAAGCACAATTGCCTTTTTAGGAACGAAGTTCAACTGAAGGGCGTGCTCAGAAGTAATTACGCGGCCACCAATTTCCAAACCAGGAAGAGTGCGGCTGTATGAACCTGATGCAAGAACAACGTTTTCACCGGTGTAGTAGTCGTTGCCAACCTGAATGGTGCGAGGGCCAGCCATTCGACCTTCGCCCGCTACCACGGTGATGTTTTTTGATGAGACGAGGCCGGTTAGTCCCTTGAAAAGTCTGTCGACGATTGTGTCGCGGTAGTTGTTGACCGCAGGCATATCAATTGCGCCGAAAGTTGCCTGAACACCAAAGTGTGCGGCTTCCTTTACGTTGTCGGCGATTTCGGCTGAGTGCAATAGCGCCTTGGTAGGGATACAGCCGCGGTGCAAGCAAGTGCCACCCAACTTATCCTTCTCAATTAGAGCAACGCTCTTACCAAGCTGAGCCGAACGAAGAGCAGCTGCATAGCCACCACTTCCGCCGCCCAGGATTACAACGTCAAAGTTGTGGTCAGCCACTTAAATGTCTCCTTAAAATAAGGTTCGTCAATACCTTCAAACTTTACTACTGATAATTGGCTATTTACTTCCCGATAGCTGGGTCGCCAAGGTAATCAGGGTTCGGACCATCACACCAGTTCCACCCTTTGGTGTGTAGCCATAAGCAGGTCCACCGTTATCGGCTGGTCCAGCAACATCCAGGTGCGCCCAGTCGATCTCATTCGGCACGAACTCGCGCAAAAAGTGGCCACCAATCAACATGCCACCGGCGCGATTGCCAATTTTCACGTTGGCAATATCGGCAACGTCGGAGTTCAAAAGCGCACGAAGCTCTGTTGGTAGCGGCATGTGCCAAACCAACTCACCGGCTTCTGCGGCCGATGATTCAATGAGCTTGATTGCCTTGTCGTTGCCCATTAGGCCGGAATATCTATTACCAAGAGCAATGGTTGCGGCTCCAGTAAGAGTGGCAATGTCCACAATCAGGTCCGGCTTGGCTTCCGCCGCGGCAGAAAGTCCGTCGGCCAGTACCAAACGGCCTTCGGCATCGGTGTTCAAAACTTCAACGGTCTTGCCGTTGCGGATCTTGATTACGTCGTCTGGGCGCTGCGCGGTGCCCGAAGGCATGTTCTCGGCCAGGCAAAGCCACGCGGTCACGCGAATCGGCAGGCCAAGCCTGGCAATTGCCACAACCGACTGGAACGACGTGGCCGCCCCGGTCATGTCGTATTTCATTCCGACCATCGACTCGGCGGGCTTCAGGCTTAGGCCACCGGTATCAAACGTGATTCCCTTGCCAACCAGGGCTAGGTGCTGCTTAGCGCCCTTTGGTCGGTAGTCAATCTTGACCAGACGAGGCGGGCGGCTTGATCCCATGCCCACGGCCAAAATGCCACCAAATCCGGCCTTTGCCAGAGCCTTTTCGTCCCATACCTCTATAGATAGGCCAAGTCCCTTGGTTCCGCTCTGGACTTCTTTAACCATGGCGGCCGGATACATCTGATTTGGGGGAGTATTCACCAGGTTTCTGGTGGTGGTCACAGCCTGGGCCAAAATCTGGATTTTGCTGAGCTCGGCTGCGGTGATCTTGTGTTCAGTTACGATGGTCACCTTGCTAAGCAAAATCGGCTTGATGTTGGACTTGCTCTTCAGGCCGTTGTATTCATAATTGCCCAGCTGAAGACCCTCTATCAGTGCAACGACTAGTGGGCGGCTAATCGCGCCAAAATCAATCGCGATTTCGGCAACATTTTTCATCGAGCGGGCAATTGCTCCACCAACTGCACGAAGTTGGTCGGAGTTCAACTTGTCTCTTGAGTTCTTCTCATTTGCCTGTTTCTCAGAACCTAGTCCCACGATTGCAAAGATGGCTCCGTTTGGAGCGGCGACTCTGGTGACCGACTCCAGCGAACTTGAAGCTCCAAGGTGTTCCAGGTCGTGTTTTGCCAGGCTCGAAACATCAGTTTCGGACTTTGTCAGTTGCAAGCCCTTAGATGTTTCTCTAACACCGATAACGAATGCTGTGCCCTTCTTGAAGGCCGGGACTTTTGTGGCGGTACTGATCTTCAAATTGCTCATGTCTCAATGCTAAACGCGTGGAGTTAGGATGTTTCTATGACCCACTCAAGAAGACTGTTTGAATTTAAAGACGGCTTTGAAGAGGTCCCTACCGGGTTGCACTTGATCGCCGGGCTCTCTGGTTTTACTGATGCTGGCTCAACGCTTGGCCAGGTTGCCGATCAAATTTTTGCGAATCTAGAAACTCGATTGGTTGTTCAATTTAAGAACGACGAACTTTTGGATTACCGTTCACGCCGACCGGTGATGTTCTTTGAGCGAGATCACATTGAACACTACGAACCACCTGTGCTCGGCTTGTACTTGGTGCACGACGAAGTAAATCAACCTTTCCTTTACTTACACGGTTACGAACCGGATTTCCGCTGGGAGGAATTTGCCGAAGCGGTGATTGATCTTGCCGAAGGACTTGAAGTTGCCGACTTCACTTGGGTTCACTCGATTCCATTTCCAATTCCGCACACTCGCGCGGTTGGTGTAACGGTTTCGGGAAATCGCACAGAAATCATAGATGCCGTTTCCGAATGGAAGCCACAGACTCAGGTGCCTGGAAACGTTTTGCACCTGCTCGAATTTGCTTTCAGCCAGGTTGGGATGCCAACCGTTGGTTACGTAATGTTGGTTTCGCATTACCTAAGCGAAAGCGAATACCCGCAAGCGGCTGTAACTGCGTTCGAACAGATTACTTCTACCACCGGATTAGTCTTCCCGACCGACGCCCTTCGCGACGAAGGCGTTGAGTTCTTGTCAAAATTGCAAGAGCAACTTGAGAAGAACGATGACCTTGCCAAAATGGTTGCCAATCTTGAGCAGGGCTATGCAAATGAGAAGACCGGCCCAAATCGTGCCCCGATTGCCAAGCCAGCAACCAAGATTCCAACCGCTGAAGAAATCGCAGCCGAGCTTGAGGGCTACCTGGCAACGCGTCGCAGAAATTCCTTAGACGACTAGTGAAATTAAAAAACGCATCGCTGGTAATGATCGCCGGTGCGTTGGCATACCTGCTTACTGTCACCAACCGAAGCAGCATGGGTGTTGCTTCATTGCTGGCTGCGCAAAAATTTGACGTCGCTGCAACATCGCTTTCAACCCTTGCCGTTGCTCAGCTGGTGGTTTATGCGATCATGCAGGTACCAGTTGGAATCCTGTTGGACAGATTTGGTTCAAAGGCCATGTTAGTTTTTGGAACCGCAGTCATGACCGGCGGACAATTCCTGGTCGCAATTTCAACGGAGCTTGGCTTTGCTGTGGTGGGTCGCATGTTTGTTGGCCTTGGTGATGCTTTCATTTTTATAAGCGTCATTCGTTTGGTTAACGGGTGGTTCGTCGGTCCACGCGCAACTCGCGTGCAACAACTTGTGACAAACACCGGTCAGTTGGGTCAGGCAGTATCGGCAATCCCGTTCGCAGCGATGCTTGGCGCTTACGGCTGGAACACGTCGTTCACAATTCTGGCCGGCGCATCATTTGCGGTGGTATTCATTAGTGCGGTATTCATCATCAACGATCGTGAACCGCGAAGTGCGGAACATGAATCACCTTCACTCAGAATTGTTTTTGGTCAACTTATTGAAAACGTGAAACACCCTGGTGTGCGAATGGCGTTTTGGACACACTTTGTATTGCAGTCGGCGCCATCGGTGTTTTCGCTTTTGTGGGGATATCCTTTTTTGGTTGGCGGGCAGGGGATTGAACCTCAGATTGCATCGCTACTGCTCAGCAGCTTTGTGATTATTGGATTTATTGTTGGTCCACTGATCAGTTTGTTCTGTGCCAGGTATCCACAGCGCAGATCGTTTTTGATTCTGAGCACCGTATTGGCACTTGCAATTGTGTGGACCATGGTGATTTTTATTCCTGGCAAGGCACCGATTTGGTTAGTCGCACTGTTGTGTTTGGTGTTGGCTACCAGTGGACCAATGTCAATGATTGCCATGGACTACACCAGGAGCTTCATCGATAAATCGCGGCTTGGCACGGCAACCGGATTCGTGAACATTGGAGGTTTCGTCGCCACCTTCAGCATGATGTTCTTGGCCGGAATCATCTTGGACTTAGTCAAGGCGGCCTCGAGCGCCGCAGGCCAGACCACCGAGTTGTACAGTCTCAACGGCTTCCGATGGGCGATGAGCGTTCAATTCTTGGTGCTGATTATTGGCATGTCGATGTTCCTGCTGGAAAGAAAGAAAGCTAGGGCCAAGCTGTTTCTCGATGAAGGAATAATTTTGCGACCTATCGGCGTTGTTATTTCAGAGCGAATTAGCCGCAAAACACGGTAAATAGGCGTAACTGCCTACATTCACGGCTATAATTGCAACAAGACCCAGTCGGCCTTTTGAAAAAGAGGACTTGACATGGGTCTTAGTAATGCCCGAAACGGTATTCATCGGTTCGGCGGGGGCATCGAGAGGCATGAAGTTGGCAAAGAAAGAATCAGAGACTGGAACCGGCAAGAAGCGCGGCGGCTTGCTATCTAGTCTTCTGCGTTCTGCGTCTGACAAAACCTCATCTTCAAAAAACACTAAAGCTAAGGAAACCCCGGTCATTACCGCTTCAACTTCAAAGACTGCAAAGCCTGCAGCAAAGTCTGTAACCAAGCCAGCCTCAAAGGTTGCGGCTAAGCCGTCAGCAAAGCCCACTGCTAAGCCTGTTGCCAAGGCAGCCACAAAGCCTGCGGCAAAGATCGCCGCTAAGCCAGCAGCTAAATCTGCTGCGAAGTCAACTTCAAAATCTTCTGCGAAAACTCCAGCTAAGCAAGCAGCAAAACCAGCTGCCAAATCAGCAGCGAAGGCTCCAGCGAAGTCTGCAAAGCCGGTTGCAAAGACTTCAAGCAAAGCTGCTGCTAAGCCTGCCGCTAAACCAACTGCAAAGGTGGTAGCTAAGCCTGCTGCAAAATCTGCATCAAAGCCAGCAACCAAGTCAGCAGCAAAGACTCCTGTAAAAACCGCCGCTAAGCCAGTTGCTAAGGCTGCACTAAAGACAGCTTCCAAGCCGGCGACAAAGGGCAAAGCTTCAGCTGTGCCCGCAACAAAGGCAAAGCCCGAAAAGGCAAGCAAACTTCCTAAGGGAATGGTCGACGATGATGAAGAACTTGATGAGGATGCTGATCTTGAATCAGTAGACGAAATCGTTGCAGAGGCAGCGGCAGTAGTTGACATTGCTGCTGTTGAAGAAGAACTTCCAGAAGAAGAGCCTGAAGAAGACAAGGCCAAAAACGAGATTGCAAAAATCGGTGGAATGGTTCTTTCGAACCGCGAGGAAGATGACATTCCTGCCCAGACCACCACAATCACTGGTGCAACTGCCGACCCGGTTAAGGATTACCTAAAGCAAATTGGTAAGGTTGCGCTACTAAACGCCGAACTTGAAGTTGAGTTGGCCAAGCGAATTGAAGCCGGTTTATTTGCCGAAGAAAAACTTGCGACAGACAAAAGAATTTCCCGCGATGTTGAGCGCGATCTCAAGTGGGTTGTTAAAGATGGTCAGCGTGCAAAGAGCCACTTGCTTGAAGCAAACCTTCGTTTGGTAGTTAGTCTTGCAAAGCGATACACCGGTCGCGGTATGCAGTTCTTGGATCTTATTCAAGAGGGAAACCTTGGTTTGATTCGTGCGGTAGAAAAGTTTGATTACACCAAGGGCTACAAGTTCTCTACCTACGCAACCTGGTGGATTCGCCAGGCGATTACCCGCGCAATGGCAGACCAGGCACGAACCATTCGTATTCCGGTGCACATGGTTGAAGTAATTAACAAGCTTGCTCGTGTGCAGCGTCAGTTGCTGCAGGATCTAGGTCGCGAACCAACCCCAGAAGAGCTAGCTCGCGAACTAGACATGACACCTGAGAAGGTTGTTGAAGTTCAGAAGTACGGGCGCGAGCCGATTTCACTTTCGACGCCGCTTGGAGAAGACGGTGACAGCGAGTTCGGTGATTTGATTGAAGACACTGAGGCAGTTGTTCCAGCCGATGCTGTTGGTTTCACCATGCTGCAGCGCGAGCTTGAGCGCATTCTTGACTCGCTACACCCGCGCGAAGCTGGCGTGATTCGTTCGCGCTTTGGCCTTGGCGACGGCGTGCAGAAGACTCTGGACCAAATTGGTGAAGAGTTCGGGGTAACCCGCGAACGCATTCGACAGATTGAATCAAAGACCATGTCAAAGCTGCGTCACCCATCTCGTTCGCAGATGCTTCGTGACTATCTAGAAAACTAAGTTCTAGGTTCAGCCAGTGCTTTACATACCGGCGATTCTGATCGGGCGCTTGGTGCGCACGTTAGTCAGAATGATTCGCCCTGGTGGCGGCTCGGCATTGCCCGGCTTGGTGGTTAGCAAGATTGCTCCGGGCCTTTTGGCAAGAACGCTTTCTATGTTTCCTGATGGACTTGTGGTCATCACCGGATCTGCGGGGAAGTCAACAACTACCAAAATGGCAGTGGCGATTGCGCGGGCCCACGGCAAGGCCGTCTTCACTAATCCCTCTACAGCAAACATCGCCCAGGGATTCTTCTCATCGATCATTGAGCAATCAACTGTCACCGGTCGCATCAGCGGTGATGTTGCAATTCTTGAAATGGACGAGGGTCA
>CAZWHL010000007.1:0-24004 GCA_964633625.1 uncultured Rhodoluna sp. | reverse complement strand
CTGTCACCGGTCGCATCAGCGGTGATGTTGCAATTCTTGAAATGGACGAGGGTCACGCAGCCGAAATTACTCGGCGCATAAAGCCGCGCCAGGTCACCATCTTGAATGTGCTCGACGATCAGTTAGACAGATTTGTTGACCCAGCGTTGGTGCGTGAAAAACTCACCGCCGTTGCACAGCGTGCGACAGACTCATTGGTTCTGAATGCTGACGACCAGAACGTCTTGCACATCAACCAGGTCGTTGCTGTAGCCGAAACGTCTTGGTTTGGTCTTGCACAGCAGATCATCACTGGAACTGAGCACGGGCTTGGCAATGCGCCTACCTACCTGGAAGAATTGCCACGACCAAAGACTCAAACGGAAATTCTTTCTTTCAATGAAGATGAAACAGTCGCACTGGTCGCCGACCAAAAAATCAATTTTGATTTACCTAACCGCGGAATTCATTTTGCTCTTGACGCTGCCGCAGCCTTGGAATCTGCACGTCGCTACCTTGGTGAGTCATTCGATGCTCAATTGGCTGCCAAAACACTCACAGAATTGCCACCGGTCTTTGCTCGTGGTGAAATCACCCAGGTAAATGGGATTGATGTTGAATTTATTCTGGTGCAGAACCCAATGAGTTTTCAATTGAACTTAGACAATCTGCCAAACGATCAGGAGCAGTTGATGGTGGCCATTGGTCGCGATGTTCATGATCCGTCTTGGCTATGGACGGTTGATTTAAAGAATTTGAAGAAGGTCGACCTCGTTAGCGGATTCAACTTTGCCGAGATGGCCCTTCGCTTGGCTTACGCCGAAATCCCTATCGGTGTAATTGAGCCGGACCTTGAAGTTGCACTGGATAGCTTCTTTGCTCAGCCAGCACCAACTTGGGGTAGACGCACCGTTATTTTCTCAGCGGATGCGATGCGTCGCACTCGTCGCTACCTTGGCTTCACCGATCCAGAGGCGGTAGGTCGATGAGCCTTAAGTTAGTTTCGCTTTTCCCAAATCATCTTGATCTAAACGGCGACCAGTCCAACCTGCTAGTGCTTGCCAAGCGCCTATCGTGGGCTGGTGTAGCGGCCGATATTGTTGTCGTTGATAAGGGGCAGTCAATTCCAGACGATGCCGCCCTAATTTTCCTTGGTCACGGTTCTATGGCTGCGTGGGTAGACATAGAAGCTGAGTTGAATCGTCTAGTGGGTCAGATTAAGCAGTTAACTGCCGACGGTGCTGCCTTTATGGCTGTTGCCACCGGCCATGAACGTGCAATCAAACTGGGACTGCTTGGTGGTTCAGTAAATGCTAAGGACAGAATTTCTAAGTTTGAAATTGCTGAACTTGAGGGCCAGGAAATTCTTGGTTACCTAAATTCAGCTACCGATGCGCCAGTCATTCAGAAGCACGGTCTGCTGCTTGGCACTCAGTTGCACGGCCCGGTATTTGCAAAGAATCCAGTATTTGCTGATTGGTATTTAGCAGAAATTGCGAAGGCTCAGGGCGTTGAATTTTCCGTTGATGCCTTAAGCACAAATGCCAGCCTGGTGGCTGGCATTGTGGATCAAGTTTGGGAACTCGAACGCGAATTAGCGAGCGAGTAACTTCTGGGTTTCGTCCTGCCAATTAACTGCAATCGGTTCTAGCTGAGCGCGCTTCTCATTTCCGTGGTGTGAACAGAACATTAGTTCACCGGTTGCCAAGGTCACGCGTATGTAGGCTTGAGCGCCACAAACATCACAGCGATCTGCTGCAGTCATCTCACGGTTCTGAGATACCTCAACTTCTGTTTCAACTGCATCGTTTACTGGTTGCATTTGCTCTGCCTTTCTTCTCGTCAATCTCAACACACGAAACTGGCAAAAAGTCCCATTGTCGGCTGTATTTCGCTAACTGCGAAGTACGGCAGAATCCCGTCTAACCGTGTCAGAGCGGCCCTTTTGGGCCTTGGCAGTTAGCATTTTGAGGTGTCAAACAACGATTACTCTGCTCGCCACCTGTCAGTCCTTGAAGGGCTAGAGGCCGTCCGTAAGCGCCCGGGTATGTACATCGGGTCCACCGATAGCCGTGGCCTCATGCACTGTCTCTGGGAAATCATCGATAACTCGGTTGACGAGGCACTTGCCGGTCACGGTAATCGAATTGAAGTCAATCTTCATCAAGATGGAAGCGTTGAGGTAATCGACAAGGCACGCGGCATTCCGGTGGACATCGAGCCAAAGACCGGCCTTAGCGGTGTTGAGGTTGTATTCACCAAACTGCACGCAGGTGGAAAGTTCGGCTCTGGCTCTTATGCGGCTTCAGGTGGTCTACACGGTGTTGGTGCATCTGTGGTGAATGCGCTTTCTCAGCGTCTTGATGTTGAGGTGGATCGCGGCGGTAAAACCTACGCAATGTCGTTTCGCAGAGGCGAGCCAGGTATTTTTGACGACAAGAAGGGGATCAAACCCGATAACGCGTTCAAGCCTTTCGAAGATGGTTCGATTCTTCGCGAGGTTGGCAAGGTCGGCAAGAACGTAACCGGTACGAGAGTTCGCTACTGGGTAGACCCGCAGATTTTCATCAAGGATGCGGTTTTCTCCCTTGACGAGCTTTCTGCTCGCGCCCGACAAACAGCTTTCCTTGTGCCAGGGCTTGCGCTAGGCATTAATGACGCGCGAGATGGCAAATCAAAAAAAGAAGAGTTCAAGTTTGATGGTGGAATTATTGAATACGCCGAATTCCTGGCAAAGGATCCAGCGCTCACATCCACCTGGCGACTGTCTGGTTCCGGCAGTTTCACAGAGACCATTCCGGTTTTGGATGCCTCGGGCAACATGGTTTCCAAAGAGGTTGAACGTAATTGCGACGTTGATATTGCCGTTCGCTGGGGAACTGGTTACGACACCGAGGTCAAGTCATACGTAAACATCATTGCCACGCCCAAAGGTGGAACGCACATTCAGGGTTTCGAGCAATCACTGCTGAAAACCCTTAGAGGTCAGATTGAATCAAATGCTCGCAAGTTAAAGGTTGGCAATGACAAAGTTGAAAAAGAAGACATTCTTGCCGGTTTGACCGCAGTCGTCACCGTTCGTTTGGCAGAGCCGCAGTTTGAAGGTCAGACCAAGGAGATTCTTGGTACTCCGGCTGTAAAGAACATCGTTGCGAATGTTGTAGCCAAGAGTCTTACCGCAAGATTTGCCAGCTCAAAGCGTGACGACAAGGCGCAATCGGCGCTGCTGCTTGAAAAGGTAGTCGCTGAAATGAAGTCTCGTATTTCTGCTCGCAGCCACAAAGAGACTCAGCGTCGCAAGAACGCCCTCGAAAGCAGTTCGTTGCCAACTAAGTTGGTTGACTGCCGCACGCAGGACACGGTTGGGTCAGAACTATTTATTGTTGAGGGTGACTCTGCTCTTGGTACCGCAAAGCTGGCTCGCGATAGTGAGTTCCAGGCCTTGCTTCCAATTCGCGGAAAAATTCTGAACGTTCAAAAGGCTTCAATCTCAGACATGCTTTCGAATGCGGAATGCGCGTCGATCATCCAGGTGATCGGTGCGGGTTCTGGTAGAAGTTTCGACATAGATTCCGCACGATACGGCAAAATCATTTTGATGTCAGATGCCGATGTTGATGGCGCTCACATTAGAACCCTGCTGCTTACGCTCTTCTTCCGATACATGCGTCCGCTTGTCGAGGCTGGACGAGTTTACGCAGCAGTTCCACCGCTACACCGAGTTGAAGTCATCCACGCCGGTAACAAAGTGAACGAAGTCATCTACACATATTCACAAGCCGAGCTTGAAGACCTGCTCAAGAAGCTTGAAAAAGGCGGCAAGCGCTACAAGGAACCTATTCAGCGATACAAGGGTCTTGGCGAAATGGATGCCGATCAGCTTGCCGAAACCACAATGGACAAGAATGCTCGTAGTTTGCGGCGTGTTCGCGTTGAAGACGCTGCTGCTGCCGAATCAGTTTTTGAATTGCTAATGGGTAACGAAGTTGCTCCACGTCGCGACTTTATTATCGATTCAGCTGATGGATTCGAGCGCGAGAGAATCGACGCGTAGTTTTTCACTACGTTAGTTTTTGTTTTCTAGCTCAAACGGTGGCCAATAGAACCAATTGTTCCGGCTGACTTTGAACCCGATGCATCACGCTTGCTTGGCTCTGCAGGAAGTTCCGCAGGCTTGCCATCAGCAGAGAGCGCAATCGCCTCGCTAGGACCTGCCCAACCAAAGTACAACTGGTCTTCGTTTCTGATGAACTTGTGTGCCCTCACACCGCCAGTGGCTCGCCCCTTGGCAGGGAATTCGGTAAGGGGAGTCCACTTAACGCTTCCTGCATCAGTGCCCGAAAGAGAGCCAGAGCTGTTGGCTGCAGTAACCGCAATGTTTTCCATGCCGGCCTTAGCAACTGAGAATGAGATTGCCTCTGCGCCATCGGACAGATTTATTCCGGCAACTCCGGCCGCTCCGCGTCCCTGTGGTCTTACCGTCCTAGCGGCAAATCTAAGAAGCTGTGCATCGTTTGTGATGAAAACAAATTCGTCATCATCGGTCGCAAGATCTGCACCAACAAGTTTGTCGCCCGGCTTAAGTGAGATGATTTCGAACTCTGCCTTAGGTGCAAAGTCTGCTGATACGCGCTTTACCACTCCCTGTGCAGTTCCCAGCGCGATTGCGGTTTCATCGTTTAACTCGAAGACGTTCAGAACCTTTTCTGACTTTGGCAAGCCAAGGAAGGAACTTGCTGAGACCATTGAGCTAAGGTCGAAAACGTCGTTAAGGGCCGGCACATCACCAACGTGAATGCGGTGCATTACACCGGTTGAAGTGATGAATCCAAGATCAGAACGAGTGGTCGTAGCAATCACAGTCTTGATGGCGTCGTTCTTCTTGCGCTTGCTTGGGGGAGCAGCGCTGGTGTCCCACACATTGGTCTTGCCAACCATGCCTGATGCAGTAAACACAATCACGCATGGAGTATCTGCTAATTCTGCATTGATGCTTGCTGCCTTGGCCGAAGTGATTGGCTTCGTTTCTTCGTAGTTGCTCACTAATGTGGTGCGACGATCGTCACCATACTTGTCAGCAACTGCCTTTAGTTCTTCGCCAACCAGGGCACGAAGAGCTTCGTCAGAACCAAGTATCTTCTTCAAGGCCTTGATTTCTTCGAGTAGGTTCTTCTTCTCGGTTTCCAGTTCGATCTTGGAGAACTTGGTTAGGCGGCGAAGTCGCAACTCAAGAATGTATTCAGCTTGAATTTCGCTTAGGTCAAAGACCTTCATCAGCTTGGTTCTAGCTTGATCAACTTCATCGCTAGCGCGAATCACTTGAATTACCTCGTCGATAGAAAGAATTGCAATTAGCAAGCCCTCAACCAAGTGAAGGCGAGCCTGCTTCTTGCCGAGACGGTTCTCGCTGCGGCGACGAGTAACCACGATGCGGTGGGCAAGATATACGCCAAGCATGTCGCGCAGGCCCAGAGTTTGTGGGCGGCCGTCAACAAGAGCAACGTTGTTTATACCAAAGCTGTCTTCCATTGGTGTGAATCGGTAAAGCAGATCCAAAACGGTCTGCGGGTCAAAACCGGTCTTAAGCTCAATCACCAATCGCAAACCGTTGGTGCGGTCTGTCAAGTCGGTGACATCAGCGATGCCCTGAAGTTTCTTAGAGTTAACGCCGTCCTTGATTTTTTCGATTACTTTTTCAGGACCCACCAGATACGGAAGTTCGGTCACCACGATGCCAAGTTTTCTAGGTGAAACACTCTCAACTGATACGCGGGCGCGAGTCTTGAAAACGCCTCGACCGGTGTCGTAGGCCTCGATCACGCCGTCTAGACCCATGATGATTCCACCATTAGGAAGATCCGGACCAGGTATGTGCTTCATAAGTTGCTTGGTGGTTGCATCGGGGTTGTTCAACAAGAAGATTGCACCGTTGACTACCTCGCGCAGGTTGTGCGGTGGCATATTCGTAGCCATGCCAACGGCAATACCAGATGCACCATTCACCAAAAGGTTTGGGAAGGCGGCAGGTAGAACCTCTGGTTCAGTGAGCTGAGCGTCGTAATTTGGTTTGAAGTCAACAACGTCTTCGTCAAGACCTTCGTTCATCAACATGGATGCAAGTGAAAGTTTCGCCTCGGTGTATCGGGCTGCAGCCGGTCCGTCGTCAAGGCTTCCGAAGTTTCCGTGACCGTCGATCAGCGGAACTCGAAGTGAGAATGGCTGAGCCATACGAACCAGTGCGTCATAAATTGCGCTGTCTCCGTGTGGGTGAAGTTTTCCCATAACTTCACCAACTACTCGAGCTGATTTAACGTGGCCCTTGTCTGGGCGAAGACCCATGTCGCCCATTTGGTACACGATTCGGCGATGGACCGGCTTTAATCCATCGCGGGCATCAGGAAGTGCACGCGCGTAAATTACCGAGTACGAGTACTCCAGAAATGAATCCTGCATTTCCTTCGACAGGTCAATGTCGACGATGCGTTCTTCGCCTTGATTTTCCTTGCTCATGTGCTCTCGGTCCTTCTAAAACGGCGCCAATCCGCCTGTGGCAGAATGACCCTATGATGCTACCTTCGGTTCCAAAATCCCTCGGGAGGCTATCCGATGTGTTCATCTCGGCGTTGGGTAGCATAACCGGAAAGGAAAACCGACTTGGTTTACCAAGAGTAAGAAGTGCCTGCGTAATTTTGGTCGACGGTCTAGGCGCCGCAAACATTCGATATCGTGCGGGACACGCAAACTTTCTTGCAGCTCAACTAGCTTCCGACGGAACGATCATGGCCGGTTTCCCAAGCACAACCGTCACCAGCCTCGTGAGTTTTTCAACCGGCCTTAAAGCCGGACAACACGCAATGGTTGGCTACCAGGTGCACGATCGTAAAAATAGGAGCAATGTAAACCTACTTACCGGGATTGGTTCCGCAGCGGAGGCTCTTTCTTGGCAATCCCAGAAGACCGTGTCTGAGATGGCAAACGAGAACTCTGTTGATTGTTACTTCATTGGACCTGCCGAATACGAGAATTCTGGATTCACCAACGCCACGATGCGCGGAGCCAAGTATGTAGCGGCAAAGACAATTGATGATCGTGTTGCGACGGCCAAGAGAATACTTAGTGACAAGGCGCCAGCGCTGGTTTACCTCTATGTTCCCGAACTCGATCAACGCGCGCATGCCTACGGTTCCAAATCAAGGCAATGGGTCGAGAAGCTAGAAGACCTAGATCTTGCTGTCCGCAAGTTAACTACTGCACTGCCTACCAATGTTGGTGTCTTGCTGACCGCAGACCACGGCATCGTTGACGTTGCTCACGAACGTCAGGTCTACCTAGACGAGTTGAACATCGATGGCTTGGTCGCGGTTGGCGGCGATCCGCGTGTGCTGTTTCTGTATCTCGACAATCAGCACACCGATATCGCTAATGCGAAAGCATGCATCCAGTCAATCCAAGAGTTTGTAGGAAAACGAGCTTTTGTGGTTAGCCGCGAAGACCTTCTCGCTCTTGGATGGTACGGCCAGGTAAATGATGAGGCGCGAGAACGCATGCCGGACATTTTTGTTATCGCTCATGGCGAGACAGCTTTGTACCACCGTGAATTTGCCAAGCCAAAGAGTTTGCAAATGATTGGTCAGCATGGAGCAATTAGCGATGACGAGCTGTTCGTTCCGCTATTGCGCTTTGGTGCCTACAAGAAGCCCTAGGTAGTTCTTAGTCGTCGGCTTTGGTGCCAAAGACAATTTCATCCCAGCTTGGCATCGCTGCGCGTCCCTTCTTGGGTGCGGTAGCTTTTGGTTCCTCAGTTTCGTCTTCAACAGCGTCAGCCGCGACCACTGACTCAGTTGTAGCACTTGGTGTAACCGGTGTAACCGGCGTTGGATCAATGTCAATCACACGCAAGTTTGTAGTGTCCGGATGTGCATCAAGTTGGGAATCTCGTGGTTTCTCTTCTTCGCGTTCGGTGCGCTTGCGACGAAGGGCCTCAAGTAAGTCGGCGGTGGCGCTCAATGGTTCTGGTGCGCGCTGTTCTGATGCGCGAGTTTCGGCGACAGGTGCTGGTGGTGCAACCCCATCCACCACAGGCTTTAAAAATGCAGCAGGTGTACTTGGTTCCGGACGCACAAACTCAGGTTCGCGGGCGATCGGTGTTTCAAATTCCGCACCACGCCCAATCGGAATTACGTCTTCCATCACCACAGTCTCGGAAACGTTAGATACCTCAACGGTACGCAACTTTGGAATAACAGAATTGTTTAGGGTCTCTTGGCTAGAAAGAGTTACTGCAGTTTCACTCTCTGGCGAGAGAGTTAGTCTGCGCGGATCGAATGACCAGGTAGCGGAACCGGCTGTACCATTCAGTTGATAATTAGCAACGATGTGCCAGTTATTCGGCTCAATCTTCTTAGCAACCCAGCTGATCCCCTCGGCACCGCTGGTTAGCAGGCGTCCGGTTATGATTTCGCCGAATTCGATTTGAGTTGAGTCGTTATAGCGATCGCCGGCGATGGTCAGGCGAACGCTCAGCGCAGAAGAAACAATGTGCTCTAGCTCGGCAATCACCGGAGCGGCAAACTTCTCTATGAATTCAAAAGTTGCGCCTGATTCTTTGATCAGCTGTTCGATGGTGGCACCGTTTCGAATCTCCTCTTGGATTTCTCGCGGGGTAATGCTAATCGAATCTAGTTGCTGAAGTTTTTCGCGCTTGATTGATGACCTTACGGTGTCATCAATAAGTAGTCGGAATTTCTGTCCGTCTTGCGCTTCGAGCACAAGGAAGTCGCCGTCTGTTTCAAACAGTCGAATATCGTCCATGAATACTTGCCTCCTACTTCTGAAAGTTTGCCACCGGATGTACGCAATTCCGCTCTTATCTCTGGGTGTGCCGCGCGTTGCATTGCCAACATTTCTGCGTATACTCGGCGTTGCTGGTTTGTTATTGCATGGTCGTTGATGCAAACTATGCACATTCGGGGCGGAATCTTTTACCCTGAATGCCGATTCAGGCAAAGAAGCTTTAGAAAAGAAACGAGAGGAAGCCAAGTGGCAACCGACTACGACGCACCAAGAAAGAACGACGACGATACCGAGTCGATCGAGGCTATCAAGGAGCGCATCCCAGACAAACTCTCGGGAGTTGTTGACGTTGATGAGGAACACGGCGAAGGATTCGCTATTCCTGATGTTGTTTCTGAAGACCTTGATGTCTTGGTGCTGCCTCCGCAGGACGATGAATTCACCTGTTCAGAGTGCTTTATCGTGAAGCACCACTCATTGCTCTCACCTAAAAAAGGCAAGCACGGCAAGGTTTGTATTGAGTGTGAAGGCTAAATAGCCTTTTTCGCCTGTTCAATCGCGGTAATTAGCTGCGCCGGACTCTTGGTTGACACTACCCAATAAGGAGTTGGGTCGTTTTTATCCACAATTTGCAGTTTCACTAGCCCTTTTCTAGAGCTTTGTAGGCGCAGATAGGCCTTTGGGTCCAGATTCGGCACCCGTTGGGCAAAACGGGCGGCATACGGCACTTCTTCACAAACACCGATAAACCTGGCCTCAATCGAGGCCTTTCCCACCTGCACCCAGCTGTCGGAAACCAGTATTTTGGCTGAATTTGCAAACATAGACCAGGCCGCGGCAATCGTGCCAAAAATCCCAAGTCCTAGGCCCGCGAGAGCGTTTATGGGCGCCAAAGTCAACCACAGGGTGGGCAAAATCAGGGTTAGCGGCAAAAAACTGGTCCATTTTGGGGTAACTCGTTCGGTGTAATGCACCTGAGTTGCTGCCGAATTGCTCATGCTCTTAGATTACGCTCTTACCGTGAATAAGAATCTGCCTGTCCTGATCGTCGCCGACGACGCCTTTCTGCCAACCTATGCCCAACCAGGAGATGCCGGTGCGGATCTTCGATCTCGGGTAGCCGCTGTTGTTCCTGCTCACGGCCGAGTTTTGGTGCCGACCGGTGTATCAATTGCTCTTCCGGATGGCTATGTTGGCCTAGTTCACCCTCGTTCAGGTTTGGCTCACAAGCATGGAATCACGGTACTAAACACTCCAGGCACTGTTGATGCCGGCTACCGTGGTGAAATTGCAGTGAATCTTTACAACAGTACGGATACCGATTTTCCAGTTGAGATTGGCGACCGCATTGCGCAGCTTGTGATTCAGCGAGTTGAACGCGCACAGTTCATTAAGGTAGAGCGCCTACCGGAAAGTGATCGTGGCGAAGGTGGCCACGGTTCAACAGGTAAAAAGTGAGCAACGACGCCTACGCTTCAGACAAATCAGCGCCGGCCGATCGCCGAACCGCGGGTCCACTAGACGTTTCCGAAGTTCAGGGGGTGCGCCCGTACATTGACTTTGGTTCAATGCGAATTCCTTCTCGCGAGAATCTGCAGATGCGACTTGAAGTTGAAGAGTCAACTCAGCGAATCGTTGCAGTCAGCATGGACTTTTCCGGATCTTCACTTCAACTGCAGGCCTTTGCCGCACCAAAGTCAGAGGGCATCTGGCACGAAATTCGTTCGCAAATGCGCGACAGCATCAAAGCGCAGGGCGGTGAGACAGAGGAGCGCGTCGGTTCATTCGGACCAGAGCTGATTGCTAAGATTCCATTGATTGACGAAGCCGGAATTAAGACCGGGCACCGATTGGCCCGCTTCATTGGTGTTGATGGTCCAAAGTGGTTCTTGCGTGGAGTAATCGGGGGAGCAGCCCTGAATGACGCAAAGGCAGCAGCCGACATCGATGACTTATTTCGCTCTGTAGTAGTGGTGCGCGATGATGTTCCGTTGCCACCAAAAGACTTGCTTACTCTTACGATTCCTGGAGGAACCGTTGCTCCACCTAGGTCCATCTAAAGTATGACCAAAAATAAAAAACAGGCATCGAAGCCAACTGCTGCCAATCGTTTGGGTCTGCACAACGATGCCGGCGAACTAAGCATCAACAAGCAGTCTGTGCTTGGTGCGGTTGGCGGTTGGCTTGGAATCATCGAGTCCGTTTTGCCGGGCATGGTTTTTGTTCTGGTTTTGGCCGTCAGTAAGCAAACGGTAGCAGCGGTAGTTTCAGCCGTTTCGACCAGCGCATTCTTTTTGATTCTGCAGATCGTTCGCAAGAAGCCGTTGACTCAGGCGATCGCCGGTGCTCTAGGCATAGCAATTTCGGCATTTTTGCCGTTGCGCGATGGTGGCCACGCGGCCGATTACTTTTTACAAGGATTCTTCACTAACGCCGCCTATTTGGCGGTTCTGACTGTTTCACTGATGGTGCGCTGGCCGCTTATCGGTGTGTTAATTGGCCTCTTGGTGGGCGACAACAAGACCTGGCGTCAAAACAAGGCCAAGGTTCGTCGCTTTCAGGCGGCAACTTTAGTTTGGGTGACGCTGTTTTCAGCTCGCCTGCTAGTTCAAGTACCGCTTTATTTTGCCAGGCAGACTGAACTGCTTGGAATCTTCAGAATCGCGATGGGCGTTCCGCTTTACGCGCTCTGCATCTGGTTCACCTGGCTGCTAGTGCGGGGCGTAATAAATCAGCGTCGATAGTGGTATTTTTACTCAGTAATCAAAATAAACAAGGAGCGACGAGGATGTCCAAAGTAAACAGTTTCGGGTCTGCCGATTTTCTAAAAGTAGGCTCAAAGCAATACCGAATTTTCAAGCTAAATTCGGTGGACGCAAAGACACTTCCTTACAGTCTCAAGATTTTGCTTGAGAATTTGCTTCGCACCGAGGACGGTGCCAACATCACCGCGGATCACATCAATGCCTTAGTCAATTGGGATCCAGCAGCCGAACCTGATGTTGAAATTCAGTTCACACCTGCTCGTGTAATCATGCAGGACTTCACGGGTGTTCCTTGTGTTGTAGACCTTGCCACCATGCGTGAAGCAGTTGCCGAACTTGGCGGAGACCCAAAGCGAATCAACCCTTTGGCTCCTGCAGAATTAGTTATTGACCACTCAGTTCAGATTGATGTTGCTGGTTCACCAGACGCTTTCGAGCGCAACGTCGAGTTCGAATACAACCGCAACGGTGAGCGCTACCAGTTCCTTCGTTGGGGCCAGACAGCATTTGACGACTTCAAGGTAGTTCCACCAGGTACCGGTATCGTCCACCAGGTAAACATCGAATACCTGGCACGCACCGTCATGGCCCGTGAAGTTAGCGGCGAGCTTCAGGCTTACCCAGACAGCTGTGTGGGAACTGATTCACACACCACAATGGTCAATGGTCTTGGTGTTCTTGGTTGGGGCGTTGGTGGAATCGAAGCCGAGGCCGCAATGCTTGGTCAACCGGTATCAATGTTGATTCCAAAGGTTGTTGGTTTCAAGTTGACCGGACAGATTTCTACCGGAGTGACTGCAACTGACGTGGTGTTGACCATCACCGAAATGCTTCGCAGGCATGGAGTTGTTGGAAAATTTGTTGAGTTCTATGGTGCAGGTGTAACTTCTGTGCCATTGGCAAACCGCGCGACCATCGGCAACATGAGCCCAGAGTTTGGTTCTACCGCTGCGATGTTCCCAATCGACGAAGTTACTTTGGATTACTTGCGTGTTACTGGTCGCCCACAAGAGCAGATTGATTTAGTGGAGGCATATGCCAAGGAGCAGGGCTTGTGGCATGACCCAAGCATTGAACCACGCTTCAGCGAATATCTTGAGCTTGACCTTGCAAGCGTTGTTCCATCGATTGCAGGTCCAAAGCGCCCACAGGATCGAATAGTTTTGAGCAAGGCAAAAGAATCATTCGAAGCAGTTCTTCCTAACTACTCGGCACAAGCATCAAAGCCAACAGCCGTAAAGGGTAAAGAGTTCGCAATTGACAACGGCCACGTTGCAATTGCATCGATCACCTCTTGCACCAACACTTCCAACCCATCGGTGATGTTGGCAGCAGGTTTGGTGGCGCGCAAGGCCGTTGCCAAGGGTTTAAAGGCTAAACCTTGGGTGAAGACCTCACTTGCACCTGGTTCAAAGGTTGTTACCGAGTACTACAACAAGGCTGGTTTGACCAAGGATCTTGACGCGCTAGGTTTCAACTTGGTTGGTTATGGTTGTGCAACTTGCATCGGTAACTCGGGTCCATTGTCAGATGAGATTTCCCAGGCCATCAACGACAACGATCTTGCTGTTACCGCCGTGCTCTCTGGTAACCGAAACTTCGAAGGTCGAATTAGCCCAGATGTGAAGATGAACTACTTGGCTTCACCGCCTCTAGTCATTGCCTACGCATTGGCTGGAACCATGGACTTTGATTTTGAGAGCGACTCGCTTGGCGAGGGTTCAGATGGTCAGCCAGTTTACCTAAAGGATATTTGGCCGACTGCCGAAGAAGTTCAGAAGACCATCGATGACTCAATCAACTCAGACATGTTCAAGACACAGTACGCAGGTGTGTTTGAGGGGGACGACCGTTGGAAGTCGCTGCCAACACCAAAGGGCGCGGTGTTTGAGTGGGACCCAAAGTCAACTTACGTTCGCAAGCCGCCTTACTTTGAAGGCATGAAGAAGAGTCCTGATGCCGTTAAGGACATAAAGGGCGCTCGTGTGCTTGCCAAACTTGGTGACTCAGTGACCACTGACCACATCAGCCCAGCTGGTTCTATCAAGGTAGATTCACCTGCCGGTCAATACCTAACTGAGCATGGAATTTCTCGTGTTGATTTCAATAGCTACGGTTCACGCCGCGGTAACCACGAGGTAATGATTCGTGGAACCTTCGCAAACATTCGCTTGCGTAACCAGCTGCTAAATGATGTTGAGGGTGGATACACTCGCGACTTCACCAAGGCGGACGGGCCACAGTCATTCATCTACGACGCATCAAGCAACTACCAGGCGCAGGGAACTCCGTTGGTAATTCTTGGCGGAAAGGAATATGGTTCGGGTTCATCCCGTGACTGGGCGGCAAAGGGAACCAGCTTGCTTGGCGTTCGCGCTGTGATCACAGAGAGTTTTGAGCGAATTCACCGCAGTAACTTGATTGGTATGGGAGTGCTTCCATTGCAGTTCCCAGCAGGCAAGAGTGCAGATTCACTTGGCCTGGACGGCACAGAGGAATTTGAGATCACTGGTATTGAAGAGTTGAATTCAGGTTCAACACCAAAGACTGTTCGCGTTGTCGCTAAGCCAACTGCGCACTCTGCAGCCGGCAAGCCAGTGATTGAATTCGACGCGGTCGTTCGAATCGATACACCGGGTGAAGCAGATTACTACCGCAATGGTGGAATTCTTCAGTACGTACTTAGAAGTCTCGTCGCCTAAATTGGAATAGCCCTTGCGGGCTATCGGTTGGATATCTTATGAGCGTTTTAGCGAGAATCAACGGTCCTCGTGACCTTGATTCGTTGAGCGCAAGTGAGTTGCTCCAGCTTTGCTCGGAGATTCGCAGTTATCTGGTATCTGCGGTTGCTAAAACCGGCGGACACCTTGGTCCAAACCTTGGCGTGGTTGAAACCACCGTTGCAATTCATCGCGTATTTGATTCACCAAAAGATTCCGTAATCTTCGACACGGGGCACCAGTCCTATGTACACAAGATGCTCACAGGTCGCAGAGATCTAAGCACCCTGCGTCAGAAGGATGGTCTTGCGGGCTATCCGCAGCGTTCAGAATCTGAGCACGACATCGTTGAAAGTTCACACGCTTCGTCTTCTTTGTCTTGGGCCGACGGCATTGCAAAGGCCTACAAGCTCACCGGTCAGAATGATCGCTACGTAGTTGCAGTTGTTGGAGACGGCGCTTTGACCGGAGGTATGGCCTGGGAGGCGCTCAACAACATCTCTGATGACAATGACCGCAAGCTGGTGATCATTGTGAATGACAATGGTCGAAGTTACGCGCCGACTATTGGTGGTTTAGCTCGCTATCTAAACGACGTACGCACCGACAAGAACTATCGCCGTCTTTACAAATTGAGCAAGAAAGTTTTTTACAAGTTTGGTCTGATTGGACGTTTGGTTTACTCAGCGGCCAGGGGAGCAGGTAAGGGCTTGCTCTCTACATTTGCACCGCAGGGAATGTTTCCAAATCTAGACATCAAGTACATAGGTCCGGTAGATGGTCATGATTTGGCGGCAATGGAGCAAGCACTTCGACAGGCCAAAAAATACTCCTCACCGGTAATTGTTCATGCAATTACCCAAAAGGGAAAGGGTTTTGATCCGGCACTTTTGCACGAGGACGATCAGTTCCACGCGGTTGGAAAAATTAACCCCGATACCGGTGAATCGCTTGAAGATTCTTCAGGTGAAACTTGGACCGGCGCCTTTGGTGACGAAATTTTGAAGATCGCCGAAAATAGAAAAGACATTATCGGCATAACCGGTGCAATGTTGATTCCGGTTGGACTAGATCGTTTTGCCAAGAAATATCCTGAACGCGTTTTTGACGTTGGAATAGCTGAGCAACATGCTGTCACCTCCGCTGCTGGAATGGCATTCGGTGGTTTGCATCCTGTCGTTGCAATCTATGCAACATTCATGAACAGAGCTTTCGACCAAGTTTTGATGGATGTTGCCTTGCACAAGGCCGGCGTAACTTTTGTACTTGACAGAGCCGGTGTAACCGGACCGGACGGTGCGAGTCACCACGGCATGTGGGACCTTTCCGTTTTGCAGGTAGTACCAGGCATACGTATCGCGGCACCGCGCGATGCAACCACACTTCGTGAAGAGCTTAATGAAGCCGTGCTTGTGAAAGACGCGCCAACTGTTTTGCGTTTTTCCAAAGGGCAAGTAGGCGAGAGCATTCGTGCCATCAAGCGCACTACAGATGGCGTTGACGTCTTGCACCATTCAGCAAGCAAGGATGTTTTGATCGTGACTGTTGGTGCAATGGCGTCGGTTGGACTTCAAGTTGCCGAGCTTTTGGCGGCTCAAGGAATTGGTGCAACAGTGATCGACCCTCGCTGGGTGGTTCCGGTTGCTAAGTCAGTTATTGAAATGTCAGCTGAACACCGATTGGTTGTCACCATCGAAGACGGCGTTAAGGTCGGTGGAATTGGCACTCGCGTTCGCCAAGACATGCGTGCCGCTCAGGTAGACACCGCTTTGAATGAGGTTGGTTTGCCCGACGAATTCTTGGAGCATGCTTCACGTGGGCAGATTATGGAGCGCGTTGGCATGACAGCTCAGGCGATTGCTCGAGACATAGTTGCTCAGGTAGTTGGCTCACGCGTTCCGCACGCTAGGCCAATTACTGAAATGGGTGACGCTAAGAGTCAGTCTTCGCAGAATTCATCGAGTCAGCAGCAGTAGTAACTGAATCTGCTGCCTGTGCGTTTCCGGCTGTTTCAAGTGCCACCGAAATCACTTGGGCACATTTTTCAATTTGCCAATCTCTAGCTCCAAGCTGACCAAGTAATTGGGCTATTGCCTCTGGTGTCAACGGTGTTGGTGGTTCCCAACATACCTGTCGCACGAAGTCGGGTGTAATCAAATTCTCAATCGGCAGATTCAGATCCTCAGCAAGAGTAGTTAGCGCAGCGCGGACTGATTTGAGTCGCGCATCAGCCTCTGGGAAACGATTGGCCCAAATTCGGTGGTTTGGGATGCCGGTCTGTGGCAATCTTGTGGGCGGCAAGTCTCTGGTGTTTAGCCCTTCGCTAAGTGCAGCCCACCAGGTATCTAGATATGTACGGCTTGCTCTGCCAGAGAAGCTTTTCGATGATGCAAGTTCTGGTCTAGTTCTAACGGGACTGGCCGCAAGGCTAACAATTGAAGAATCGGGAATCAATCTGCCAGGTGATACGTCAAGTTTCTCTGCAAGCGTTTCCCTTGCCCGCCACAATTCACGCGCTATTGCCAGCGCCCGTGTGTCTTTGATCTCGTGCATTCCGGTCATGCCACGCCAGCGATCGACCTTTGGTTCCTTGACTTTTATTGCGGCCACATTCGCGAATTCTTGATTAGCCCACTCGGTCTTTCCTTGATCTGCTAAAAGCTTTGCCACACCTTCGCGTAACTCGAGAAGCACATCAACATCAAGGGCTGCATAGTTCAACCATTCAGTTTTTAGTGGTCGCATGCTCCAGTCAACTGCGGAATGCTCCTTCGCTAAGCGAAGTCCCAGAAAATGTTCTGTTACTGCAGCAAGGCCAACTCGTGGAAGTCCGGCAATTCTCGATCCAAGTTCAGTATCGAATACCTTGGTTGGCACGATACCTAATTCGCGAAGGCAAGGTATATCTTGGCTTGCGGCGTGCAGGATCCACTCATCATTGGCAAGCAAATCAGAAAGAGGCTTTATGGCATTCTGATCTTCTTGCTGAACGGCAATCGGATCGATTAGGAATATCGGTGTTTCAAATCTATGAACTTGAATTAGGTAAGCGCGCTGACTGTATTTGAAGCCGGATGCGCGTTCCGCGTCGAGAGCAAATGGTCCGGTTGAAGCGGCAAGCAGTTTAATTGCTTCTGATAATTGCGCGACCGTTTCAACCAATCGAACGTCGGAAACACGTGGCTTGGCTAAAAGCGGGAGTTCCGAGACTTCATCGGTCATCGAGAGATGCCGAGGCTCGTTACCCCAGCTGGAAGATTTGGGAAACCAGACATGATGCAAACCAAATCTTGCCAGGCCTCAAGATGGGCAGCTGCGTTGGTGTTGGTTGGCGACCATGACGATCTGATTTCTAGTTCGGCGTGATCGCTCTGATTGCTCAGTGCGCCATAACCAGAGGAAATAATACGAGTAGCTGTTCCAGCCTCGGCAATGAAATCAGCCTTACGATTGTGAAGAGCTTCGGTAAGCCAAGCCCAGGCAACGTCTGAGATCTGTTCATCAGCACCGATATCGGTTTCGAGCGGTGACTTGGCGAAGGTAATGACCCGGAATCGCGATTGCCAAGGTTCTGGTTCTTCTGGATCCCAAAGTAAAACGAAACGTCCGGTTCCGAGGTCTGACGCTACATCGGTTGCGCTTGCATCAACGTTTGCTGAGAAGGCAACTTCGTGTTTGGCTAATTTGCCAGGAGCATCAATTTGAACAAGCACCAGCTCATCGCGCACGCTCGCCGAGCGCAACGATTCGACGGCCAGTCTGAACTCAGCTGGTGCGTCGGCTGGGATTTCGATGTCAATCATTTCCTCAAGGTTAAATCCCTGAGTCGGCCAAACCCCGTAGCCACGCCGCTAACTGGCGGGCTTAGTCCAAAGGGTGACCAGGTTTGGCCCTACAGCAAAGGCGTCACTTAGGTGGGGGTTGGGCCAATCGGGAAGTATCTGCTTCAGTAATGCAAGCGAATATTTCTCGTCAAAATCTTGCGCATTCGCAATTGACAACACCAGGGTGAATGGAAGTCCAGATTTCAGTAAAGCGGAAATGGATTCCAAGCCACCTTCGAATAGATTATTGCTGTGACCGGCTGCGGAAACTTCGTTGTCGAAGTCGCAAAATGCTTCAGGCAATGACTTGGAGCTCGAGAGGAAAAGGTTTTCGAAGCGCCCCGGTGACGCAACGGCGGGAATTGACGCTAGTGAAATTGGATCCCTGGTGATGAAGGCGATTGGGGCGAATCTGGAGGCCTTGTATTGCTCGTTGCGAGCGGTTTTGCCGGTGGTGACGATTAGCGATGCCTTCGAGCGCAGGGCTATCAGTAATTGCAGGTCTGTTTGATTTCCTACAGTCTTAGATGTTCCATCGGCACCAACGGTGTTACCATGTGCATCCACTACCAAACTTGCTAACCATCCCTGCCAGTTCGAAAGTTTCTCGGCAAAGAAATTAAATTCCTGACCTGAAGCCGGAGTGAAGGCTTGCACCTATTGCTTCTCGCTTACTTGTCGCTTGATACGAGCAAGCATTCCGCGCATACCGCGAATGCGTAGGGGAGAGACGGCCTCGGTAAGGCCGATTTTTCCTGGAAAGTCGTCATCAAACGAAAGCACTTCATCGACGGATAGTCCATCAATCACCGCATGCAAAATACTAGCGAAGCCTCTGGTGGTGGGTGCTTCTGCCGGTGCTGTGAAAAACAAGTGCACTATGCCGTCAATCACCTCAACGAACAGAAAAATCGGTGACTGACATTCTTCTACGCGCTCTAGCAAATCCGGATGATCGGCGTATCGGGGTGGAAGTTCTGGCAGATTCTCGCTGAATTCTAGAAGCAAGTTCAGGCGATCTTTCACGCCGATAGCCTGAAAATCTGCAATCAGATCAGCGGCTGTTTCAGTTGGCATTGATTAGGCAACCTTTGGTGCTGAACCAGGTTCGGTGCCCTTAACAATTGGTACGCCTACCAAGCTGCCCCACTCTGTCCATGAGCCGTCATAATTGCGCACGTTTTCGAACCCCAATAGGTAGTTCAAAGCAAACCAGGTGTGACTCGAGCGCTCACCAATTCGGCAATAAGCAATGACGTTGTCACCTGACTTCAAGCCAGCGCCAGTTAAATATATTTCCTCAAGCTCCGCGCGCGACTTGTATGCGCCGTCGGGCCCAACAGCTTTCGCCCATGGAACGGAAGCAGCAGTCGGAATATGACCACCGCGGAGCGCACCTTCTTCTGGGTACGCGGGCATGTGGGTGCGCTCTCCCGAATACTCTTCTGGTGAACGCACATCAATAAGCGGATTGCCCCAGTGCTTTAGCACGTCATCGCGAAATGCTCGGAGAGTGCTGTCATCGCGTTTTGTTACCGGATAGGTCGCAGTGGCAATTTGAGGGAGTTCTTTAGTCAGTTTCCTGCCCTCGGCAATCCACTTATCGCGTCCGCCATCCAGAAGACGAACATCTGGGTGGCCGTAGAGCTTGAAGACCCAAAGGGCATAGGCGGCCCACCAGTTGGTCTTGTCTCCATAGATCACGACTGTCGTGTCGCGGTTTATTCCCTTGCTAGAAAGCAATGCAGCGAATGCCTCGTCGGACACGTAATCGCGCAGAACGGGGTCGTTTAGATCGGTGTGCCAGTCAATTTTGACTGCACCAGGAATATGCCCGAGGTCGTAAAGCAGCACATCTTCATCCGATTCCACAACTACAAGGCCATCTCGACCTAAGTTCTGGCTGAGCCAATCGGTGCTGACTAGAACTTCTGGGTGGGCGTATTCGGAGAATTTTGCACTCGGATCAAATTCGATGCTCATTTTGTAGGCGATTCCTTCTGGTGTTGTGTGTACCATCAACTAGGTTAACTGAAGAACCCACTACTTCCAACGGCAAGGTAATAATTGGCAACTAATCACGGTGAATTCGCCTCACTTGTTGCCCTAAAGCCGCAAGCCAGTGTCGCGCAGCTCTTGAACGAGCTTAAGCCGCCCCGTGAATTTCAAGCGGCTAGTTTCGCCAATTACATTCCGCACAACGAATACCCAAGCCAGTCCCAGGTTCGTGACAAAGCGCAAAGTTTTGCAATTGGCAAAGTCTCAAAAAAGATATTCGCAAAAGCCCAGGTGCTACCAACTGGAATTTATTTAGACGGGGGCTTTGGTGTTGGAAAGACTCACTTGCTGGCTGCCATTTGGCACGAATTCAAGGGCGCAAAAGCGTTTGGCAGTTTCATTGCATACACAAGTTTGATTGGAGCGCTTGGTTTTGCAGAGGCTGTTCAAGCACTGTCAAAATTCCAACTGATTTGTATAGATGAATTTGAACTAGATGACCCGGGCGACACCATGATGATGTCCCGATTGCTAAATGAATTGGCGCCAAAGGGAGTGAAATTTGCTGCCACCAGTAACACCCCTCCTAATGCTCTGGGAGAGGGGCGATTCGCAGCTGCCGATTTTCAACGCGAGATTCATGGAATTGCGGATCAGTTTGAGATGCTGCGGATTGACGGTGAGGACCACCGTCACCGACCTGTAAATGTGGTTGCTGTTGAGACAAGTCAGCAGGAATTCGATGCCTGGTTGACGAACGTGGACGCAAAACACACTGCGGTAGATAGCTTTGATGCCTTGCTTGCGCACCTAAGCACTATTCACCCTTCTAGGTATGGTCGTCTACTTGAATCAATTGATAATTTGGGTCTAACAAATTGCCACGTTGTGGAGAGCCAAGTTGATGCGCTTAGGTTTGTGGCTTTCGTCGACCGAGCCTACGAGGCGCAACTTCACATTCGAGCCACCGGGCAGCCGTTGACGGCAATATTCTCGCCTGAATACCTATCTGGTGGGTATCGAAAGAAGTATTTACGAGCTGTCTCTCGCTTGGGCGCAATGACCCAGTAGCTGCACCTTTTACAAACACGAAACATTTACGGTCCAGAACCGAAACTTTCGCAAGCAAAACTGTCTTTAGTGGCCAGGATTTTGGCACTATTTGTTTTCTTAGAGAGAGGTAAACAAGTGGATCAGGGAAATACCGCTTTCGTGCTCATTTCTGCAGCACTAGTACTACTTATGACGCCAGGTTTGGCGTTCTTCTACGGTGGCATGGTTAAGGCCAAGAGCGTAGTCAGCATGATGATGCTGAGCTTTGGCTCACTAGGGCTAATTGCCGTGCTCTGGGTTCTTTACGGCTACGCAATCGCGTTCTCAAACGGTGGAACAAGCACCTTCCTTGGCATCGACGGCTGGTTCGGTATTGACACCTCATTTCTTGGTCTAAATGCACAGGTTGCCGATGCTGCAAAGCCAGCTGGAGCTTTCCCAAGCATGGCCTTCGTCGCTTTCCAAGCAACGTTTGCGATCATCACCGTTGCACTAATTTCTGGAGCCATTGCTGACCGCGCAAAGTTTGGCGCTTGGATGATTTTTGCTGGTGTTTGGGCAACTGTGGTGTACTTCCCGGTCGCAAACTGGGTATTTAATTTCACACTTCAAGACGGCAAAGTCGTCGATGGCGGTTGGATCGTTTACGGACTAGGTGTAATCGACTTTGCCGGCGGTACTGCCGTACACATCAATGCCGGTGCTGCTGGTCTGGCTTTGGCAATTGTGCTTGGAAAGCGCTTCGGCTTTAGCAAGGGAATCACCCAGCCGCACAACGTGCCACTGACTCTATTGGGTGTTGCACTTCTTTGGTTTGGTTGGTTTGGATTCAACGCAGGTTCTGAGTTAGCGGCTGATGGCATTGCCTCAATCGCATTCATCAACACTCTTGCTGCACCCGCCGCAGCGATGCTTGGTTGGATTTTCATCGAAAAGCTAAAGCACGGAAAGGCGACCTCAATCGGCGCCGGTTCGGGTGCTATTGCTGGACTAGTTGCAATCACTCCTGCATGTGCATCGCTGGATCCAGCCTTTGCGATTTTGCTTGGTCTGGTTGCCGGTGCGCTATGTGCACTAGCAGTTGACTTGAAGTTCTCATTCGGTTTCGATGACTCACTAGACGTTGTAGGTATTCACCTAGTTGGCGGAATCGTTGGAACTCTTTGGATTGGAATTTTTGGCAATGGTGTGGGTGCGGCTTTTGGATACGGTTGGCACCAGTTTGGAGCCCAGGCGCTCGGTGCCGGAGCCGTTCTGGTCTACAGCTTTGTGCTTGCACTTATTATCGGTTTCGTAATTGAAAAGACAATTGGCTTCCGAGTGAAGGCTCAGGATGAAATTGCTGGAATCGACACCGTAGTTCACGGTGAAGAGGCATATGCATTTGGTGCAGACCGAGGCTAAGTAAGTATTAGCCAAGGGGAGGAGCTCGCAAGGGCTCCTCCTTTTGGCGCGTTTGAAAGGGAAGCGATGATTCACCAGAACACAACAATGTTTCTGATTATCTGTTCGGCTCTCGTGCTCTTTATGACACCGGGTTTGGCTTTTTTTTATGGCGGCTTAGTGCGAGCATCGAGCGTCGTTTCAATGATGATGATGAGCTTTGGTTCGCTTGCCATGATCGGTGTAATTTGGGTTGTTTTTGGATACGCAATGAGTTTCGGAAACGCCGGTAGCGGAAACTTCATCGGAATCGATGGCGTGTTCGGAATTGATTTGAACAAACTCTTTCTTGCGGACGTTATCGCTCAGGCAAAAGCCGGCGATGGATTTGGACTCGCGTTTGCCGGTTTCCAGGGAACCTTCGCGATCATCACAGTCGCTCTAATCTCCGGCGCGATTGCTGACCGCGCCAGGTTTGGATCGTGGATGCTCTTTGGTGGCATCTGGGCTGTTGTGGTGTACTTTCCGGTAGCGGGTTGGATATTCAATTTCAGCGCATCGGATGGAAAAGTTACGGACGGTGGCTGGCTGGTCTATAACATCGGTGTTCTTGATTTCGCCGGTGGAACTGTAGTTGAAATTGCTTCCGGTGCTTCCGCGCTCGCTCTTGCTTTAGTAGTTGGAAAGCGTTTTGGTTTCACCAAGGGAATGCATGCTCCTCACAACGTGCCTCTTACGCTTATTGGTGCGGCAATTCTTTGGTTTGGTTGGTTTGGTTTCAATGCTGGCTCTGAACTTGCGGCTGATGGGGTTGCTTCTTTGGCCTTTATCAATACGCTCGCTGCACCGGTTGGTGCAATGTTGAGCTGGGTTTTGTATGAGCAAATTGCGCATAAAAAACCAACCTCAATCGGAGCAGCTTCGGGTGCAGTAGCTGGATTAGTTGCCATAACTCCCGCCTGTGCTTATCTGACTCCTGACTTCGCCCTTTTGCTTGGTGTGATTGTTGGTGTTGTCTGTGCACTTGCAATTGAGCTCAAATACCTGCTTGGTTTTGATGATTCGCTAGACGTAGTTGGTATTCACTTGGTTGGTGGTTTAATCGGCACGATCTACATCGGACTTTTTGGAACCGGTGTGGGAGCATTCCTTGGTTTCGGCTTTGACCAATTGGTTAAGCAACTAATTGGCGCATTGGTTGTTTTAGTGTTCGCCTTCGGTGCTTCATATGTGATCGGTTGGTTGATTCAGAAGACAATCGGTTTTCGAGTAACCAGCACCGATGAGATTGCCGGTGTTGATTTAGTTCTGCATGGCGAGAGCGCCTACTCAGAGGCAGACCCGCGCTGGTCTTGGCGTGGTTAGCAACACGGCAAAGAAGTTTGCGAAGGTCAAAAAATTCGGTTAGAGTAGCCAAGTCTTGGAAACAAGGCACGCGGATGTGGCTCAGTTGGTAGAGCACAACCTTGCCAAGGTTGGGGTCGCGAGT
>CAZWHL010000006.1:32724-41127 GCA_964633625.1 uncultured Rhodoluna sp. | reverse complement strand
GACCGCTGCTAAGAAGCCTGCCGCAAAAAAGCCGACCGCTGCTAAGAAGCCAGCGGCTAAGAAGTCTCCAGCAACTAAGCCTGCTACCAAGTAATCGTGCAGACCGCCGAGATTCGCCGGCGCTGGCTCGATTTCTTCGAGAGCAAAGGCCACACAGTTGTACCTTCTGCTTCGCTAATCAGCGAAGACCCATCACTACTTTTCACCGTTGCCGGAATGGTGCCATTCATTCCCTACATGAGTGGTCTAGTTCCTGCCCCGTATCCACGAGCAACTTCAGTTCAGAAGTGCGTGCGCACACTGGATATCGAAGAGGTTGGCAAGACCACTCGTCACGGAACTTTCTTCCAGATGAATGGAAACTTTTCATTCGGCGATTACTTCAAGAAAGAAGCAATTGCCTACGCCTGGGAGTTCCTCACCGGTTCTAAGGAATCTGGTTGCTTGGGTCTAGACCCACAACTGCTTTGGGTCACTGTTTTCCAGGATGACGATGAATCAATTGGTATCTGGCGAGAAGTTGCCGACATTCCAATGGAACGCATTCAGCGTCGTGGAATGAAAGACAACTACTGGTCAACCGGTCAGCCTGGACCTGCGGGTCCATGTTCAGAGATTTACTACGACCGTGGTCCTGCGTATGGTCGCGAAGGTGGACCTGAGGCCGACGAAGATCGCTACATCGAAATTTGGAACCTTGTGTTCATGCAGTACGAACGCGGTGAAGGTACCGGAAAAGACAGCTTCGAAATTCTGGGCGAACTTCCAAAAAAGAACATCGATACCGGTATGGGGCTTGAGCGCGTTGCATTCTTGATGCAGGGTGTTGAAAACCTTTACGAGATTGATCAGGTTCGACCGGTACTAGACCTAGCTGCAAAACTTTCTGGCAAGACATACGGTGTAAGCGTCGAAGATGACGTGCGTATGCGCGTTGTTGCCGACCACGTACGTTCCGCATTGATGCTGATTGGCGATGGTGTCACACCAGCAAACGATGGCCGTGGATACGTACTTCGGCGTTTGCTGCGCCGCACAGTTCGTTCAATGCGATTGCTTGGCGTTGAACGTCCGGTATTTACCGAACTTTTCACCGTTTCAAAAGATGCCATGAAGGCTGCTTATCCAGAACTTGAGGCTGAGTTCGATCGCATCTTGCGTGCGGCAGTTGGTGAAGAAGAAACCTTCTTGCGCACCCTGTCTGCAGGAACAGTATTCCTTGATCAGGCACTTGCCGATGTGAAGTCAGCTAAGTCAACTCAGCTAACCGGCGATGCAGCATTCTTGTTGCACGACACTTATGGTTTCCCAATAGACCTAACTCTTGAAATCGCAGAGGAAGCGGGGCTTTCCGTTGACCGCGATGGCTTCAAAGCTTTGATGGCTGAACAGCGCGATCGCGCTAAGGCTGATGCACGCGAAAAGAAGTTGGGGGGGACAGATCTTTCTGTCTACTCAGATTTCCGTGCCAAGGGTGTAACTAAATTCACCGGTTACGAATCTTTAGAAACCGCTGCCAAGGTTTTGGGTCTGATTGTTGATGGCAAGGACGTCAAGTCTGCAGCGCAGGGACAAATTGCCGAAGTGATTCTTGATGAGACCTCTTTCTACGCCGAATCTGGCGGTCAGGACTCTGATGCAGGACTTATTGTTGGCGACGGCGTTGAATTGGAAGTGCTCGACGTTCAGAAGCCAGTCAAGGGTTTGATCAGTCACAAGGTTTTGGTTCGCAAGGGTTCAATCGCGATCGATCAAAAGGTATCAACCAAGGTTGATGCCGATTGGCGAATCGGTGCGCGTCAGGCGCACTCTGGAACACACGTTGTTCACGCGGCTCTTCGCGAAGTACTTGGCCCAACTGCATTGCAGAGTGGTTCGTACAACAAGCCTGGTTACCTACGCCTCGACTTCTCGTGGGCTCAAGCTCTTTCCGCAGAAACCAAATCAGAAATCGAAGAGGTAAGCAACCTCGCGATCCGCAAGGATTTATCGGTGTCGGCTCAATACATGACTTTGCCTGAAGCAAAGAAGTGGGGAGCGGTTGCCCTTTTTGGTGAGACCTATGACGAGAGCGTGCGCGTGGTTGAAATTGGCGGTCCTTGGTCTCGCGAACTTTGCGGTGGTACTCACGTCGACCACAGCTCGCAAATTGGAATGATCTCGCTGATTGGCGAATCATCGGTTGGTTCGGGTTCACGTCGTGTTGAGGCGCTAGTTGGTATTGAGGCATTCCGTGCATTCGCGGCAGAGCGCGCTCTGGTTTCCCGTTTGACTGAAGCATTGAAGTCACCGAAGGAACAGCTTGAAGAGCGTCTGGTTGCAACCATCGAGGAACTTAAGGCGGCACAGCGCAAGTTAGCTTCGCTTCAAGCTGGTCAACTAGCAACTCGTATTCCTGAATTTGTATCAGCTGCACAGCAAGTCGGTTCAACTAAATTAATCGCTGCAGAACTTGGCGAAGTTGGTTCGGTAGACGATCTTCGTACCCTGGCAACTTCCATTCGTGAAAAGGTGTCTGGCGACAACGCAATCGCCGCTGTATTTGGAATCATCGACACCAAACCTATGCTGGTAATTGCTACCACTGAAGACGCTCGTACTAGTGGCGCCAAGGCTGGCGCGCTAGTTCGTGCAGCAAGTGCAGTGCTTGGCGGTGGCGGTGGCGGTAAGGATGACATCGCACAGGGTGGTGGCTCAGATGCATCAAAGATTGCCGCTGCAATCGTTGCAGTCAAGGAAGCGCTGAGCGCATAGTGCGATCCGGCCGTCGACTGGCAATTGATGTTGGCAAAGTCCGCATTGGTATCGCAGCAAGCGATTTTCACGCAATTCTGGCTTCTGGCTTAGAGACTGTTTCACGTAATGCGGATTTAGCGCCAAGTCTTAGACGAATTGTCGAATTGGTCAATGAGGTTGAGCCGATCGAGATTTACGTTGGTCTTCCTGTATCGATGTCAGGCAGTCACTCAGTCTCAACCACCGACGCAATTGAATTTGCAAAGCAGTTGAGCTCATTGGTTGCGGTTGAGGTTCGCTTTATTGATGAGCGAATGACTACAGTTACCGCTGCGAATGCCTTGAAATTGTCTGGACGCGATTCCAAATCGGGTCGTCAAATAATCGATCAGATTGCGGCAACCGTTATCTTGGAACAAGCAATGGAACAAGAGAAGCGCACAGGCAAACAGCCAGGCAAGGCGATTGGTGAAATCAATGAATAAGTATGCTCGCCGTCGCATTCTTGCCGGATTTATCGTTTTTGTTTTACTACTTGGTGGAGCCGTTGCCTATGCCAACAAGGGATTGATTCGTGCTGCAATTGAACAGCTTCAGGGAAATGACTTTCCTGGTCCTGGCACTGGCAAAGTTCAAATCACCGTTAAGGCGGGTGACTCAGGGGAATCGATCACGAACCAGTTGCTTAAGGCCGGTGTAATCAAAAACTTCCGCACAACTTACCAATTGATTCTTGACACCAATCCGACTTTCTATCCTGGAATCTTTACTTTGAAATTGCAGATGCGATCCGCAGACGCAATCTCAGCGCTGACCGACCAGAACTCGGCGTCACTTCGACGGACCACCGTCAAAGAGGGATTGCGGGCAAGCGTAATTTTTGGCGTGCTGGCCGAATCGACTGGTTTGCCCAAGTCGGAATTCGAAGCACTATTCACTAAGCCACAGGAATTTGGCCTAAGCGCAAAGTTGCCAAACCTTGAGGGGTATTTGTTCCCGGCAACCTATACATTCGCACCTGGTTCAACTGCAAAAGAGATTTTGCAAACCATGGTTGATCGAATGCAAGAAGAGATTGACTCTTTCGGCATTCCCGCAAACAAGGTTCACGATGTGCTGACGTTGGCTTCTGTGATTCAAAAGGAAGCTCGAATCAAAGAAGACTTCTACAAGGTTTCTAGAACGTTCCTCAACCGAATTGCTGACGGGATGCACTTGCAGTCTGATGCAACCGTAAGTTACGGCGTTGGTGGCAACACAGTTAGCACCTCACGTGCCGATCGCGCTAACAACAACGGCTACAACACATACTTACACGCCGGTCTTCCAGTTGGACCTATTTCAGCACCTGGTTCTGTTGCCATTGACGCGGCGCTTCACCCAGCTGAAGGCAAGTGGCTGTATTTCTGCACCATCAATCTTGATACCGGTGAAACAGTTTTCAGTGAGACCTATGCACAGCACGAAAAGGCTGTTTCACTTTGGCAAGCCTGGATGAAGGATCACCCTGGTTATGAGTAAAAAGTTTGCTGTACTTGGTTCACCGATTTCTCATTCCAAGTCTCCGCTAATTCACGCGGCTGCTTATCGGGTACTAGGTGAGGATTGGGAATACTCCCGCTTTGAAGTAGCCAAAGGCGGTCTAAAGCGCTTAATAGAAAACGATGGCTCTGATTTCTCTGGTTTCAGTCTCACCATGCCGCTAAAGGAAGAGGCCTTTGCGTTCGCCGACGTAACCGACGAAACATCCAAGAGTACTAAAGCATCGAACACCCTCGTGCAGGTTGGCGAACTGTGGCACGCTTTCAACACCGACGTTATTGGCATCACACAGGCTATAAGTCAGGCAAACACTGCGCCGATAAAAGTAAGTTTGATAATTGGTTCCGGCGCCACTGCAACTTCTGCAATGGTGGCGATTGCGCGATTGGCACCTGGAACATCTGTGTTGGTTCTAGCGCGAAACAAGACCAGCCGTTCGTCGCTAATTGAGTTTGGCCGCTCACTTGGCCTGCAGGTATCCAGTGCCAGGAGACTTGCTTCTGCAGCAAAAAGAGCCCAAGTCACTATCTCAACTTTGCCAGGTGGTGCCATGGACGATACCGCCAAGAAGTTAGCACGCTCAAGATTTTTCAAGCCTGGCGGACTGTTGCTTGATGTTGCCTACCACCCGTGGCCCAGTCAACTTGCCGACGCGTGGCAGCAGAAAAACCAGAAGGTAGTCAGTGGTCTGGAGATGTTAATTTGGCAGGCGATTGCCCAAATTCGAATTTTCAAGACCGGCAATCCAGAATCGGAACTTCCTAACGAGATTGCGGTAGTCCAGGCAATGCGAATTGCTTTAGAGGAATAGCCGTAATCAGCCGGTGTATCGAGTGCACTGTGGCAAAATGGGTCTATGTTACGTTGGATCACCGCAGGGGAGTCGCACGGGCCTGAGCTCGTTGCCGTTCTAGAAGGCCTGCCAGCAGGAATTGCTATCACCACTGCAGATGTGCAAGATGCGCTTGCTCGTCGCCGCCTTGGTTATGGTCGCGGTGCTCGTATGAAATTTGAGCAGGACGAGGTTTCACTATCGGGTGGAGTTCGTCACGGGCTAACCATGGGTGGGCCGGTAGCAATCACTGTTGCCAACACCGAGTGGCCAAAATGGCAAGACGTAATGTCGGCTGATCCAGTGGACGAATCAAAACTTTCCGGAGCTCGTGCCGAGGCACTAACTCGACCACGGCCTGGTCACGCAGATTTCACCGGTATGCAAAAGTATGGCTTCCTAGATAGTCGCCCAATTCTTGAACGTGCTAGTGCTCGCGAAACCGCAGCCCGCGTGGCGCTTGGTGCCGTAGCCGCAAGCTTCCTGAATTCACTTGGTATTGAGTTGGTGACTCACACTGTAGGTATTGGTCCGGTAATGGCAACGGCCGATTTAGCCCTTCCAAAGCCAAATGATGTGGCAGCCATTGACGAAGACCCAATGCGCTGCTTTGATGCAGATCTTTCTGCTGCGATGGTTGCTGAGGTTGATGAGTGCCACAAGGATGGGGACACTCTTGGCGGTGTTGTTGAGACTTTGGTTTACGGACTACCACCTGGTCTTGGAAGTTTTGTGCACTGGGACCGCAGACTTGATTCGCAACTAGCCGGAGCACTCATGGGTATTCAGGCAATCAAGGGCGTTGAAGTTGGTGACGGTTTTGAAACTGCACGTCGCCGTGGTTCGGTTGCTCACGATGAAATCCAGCGCGACGCAAACGGAGTAGTTCACCGTCTTACTGATCGCGCCGGTGGAATTGAAGGCGGCATGAGCAATGGTGAAATTCTTCGTGTGCGTGCAGCGATGAAACCAATCTCAACTATTCCAAAGGCGCTAGCGACGATAGATGTGGCAACCGGTGAGGCTGCTAAGGCACACCATCAGCGTTCAGATGTTTGTGCAGTTCCGGCTGCCGGAGTTGTTGCCGAAGCAATGGTTGCACTTGTACTAGCTAACTCTGTGCTCGAAAAATTTGGTGGTGACTCTGTTGCCGAGACCAAGCGCAATCTTGAGTCATATCTAGCCAACATCCCTGCCGTGCTAACTTCGGCGGATTCAAGCAACTAATGCCCGCCAAGTCCGACGTCATCGTTCTAATTGGCCCAATGGGCGTTGGAAAAAGTACCGTCGGCAAGAAGCTAGCCCGCGCATTGAAGATCCCATTTTGCGACACCGATAGCCTAATCGTCGAAGAGCACGGAAAGATTGCAGACTATTTTGCCGAACATGGTGAAGAGGCATTTCGCGAAGTTGAACACCTTGCATTGGCAAAGGCACTCAGGAGCCCAGGAATTGTAGCTACTGGTGGCGGGGCAGTATTACTCGAGAAGTCACGGGAACTCTTAAAGAATGCAACCGTGGTTTACCTTGCTACAGACGGAAAGCACATGGGGTCGCGATTGCGCAATGGGTCAAGACCGCTACTAAAGAACGGCATGGAGGATTGGAAGCGAATTTACGATTCGCGAAAGCCTATCTACGAGTCCACCGCGGATGTCACGATTGATACATCTGGCCATCCACTTGCCCAGACTATTTTCGAGATTCGTGAAAGATTGAGTATCTAATGAGCGCAACAAGAGTTATATCAGTAACCGGCGTAGATCCATACGACGTTTTAATTGGTCGCGCTCTCTTGGGCGAAGTGCCAGCTGCCCTTGGATCGCAGGTAAGCAAAGTGCTTATCGTTCACCCGGTTGCCTTAACCGCATCCGCGGAACTCTTGCGTGAGACTCTGGTTGCCGCCGGGGTAGAAGCAATTCTTGCTGGAGTTCCGGACAGCGAGGACGCAAAACGAGTTGAAGTTGCGGCTTTCTGCTGGGGCATCATGGGTAAAGCTGATTTCACCCGCACCGATGCTGTTATTGGTTTTGGTGGTGGCTCGACTACCGATCTAGCCGGTTTCGTTGCGGCGACCTGGTTGCGAGGCGTCAAGCTAATTCAAATTCCTACCACTCTGCTTGGGATGGTTGATGCTGCCATTGGTGGAAAGACTGGCATCAACACCAGCGAGGGTAAGAACCTAGTTGGCGTGTTCCATGCACCGGCAAAAGTGATTATTGATTTAGATACGTTGCAATCTTTAGCACGCAACGAAATTCTTGCTGGGTTTGGCGAAGTGGTTAAGTATGGCTTCATCGCCGATCCGAGAATTCTTGAGCTGATTGAAGCCGATGTAGTATCCGCCACCGATCCGAGCTCGGCAACATTCCAAGAAATTATCGAGAGATCGGTTGCAATTAAGGCGCGAGTAGTTGGTGAAGATTTCAAAGAGGCTGGCCTCCGCGAAATCCTTAACTACGGTCACACGCTTGGGCACGCAATCGAACATGCCGAACGGTACAAGTGGCGTCACGGTGCCGCAATTTCGATTGGAATGGTCTTCGTTGCAGAACTTGCACGCCTTGCTGGTCGCCTAAGCGATGCGGTGGTTGATCGACACCGATCGGTGTTGACCTTACTTGGCCTTCCTACGACTTACTCGGCGGAAAAGTGGAATCAGTTGGTTGAGACCATGCAGCGTGACAAAAAGTCCAGATCTGGAACATTGCGTTTTGTGGTGCTTGATGACCTGGCAAAGCCAACCGTTATGAGTGCACCAACTCCTGAAATGTTGCATGCAGCCTTCCAGGAAATCGTTGCCTAGCAGTAACCTATAAACATGCGAAAAGTATTGGTCTTGAACGGCCCAAACCTAGGACGTCTTGGTTCGCGCGAGCCAGATATTTATGGTGCCCTTGATTTTCCTGGTTTGACCTCTGCGATTCAAGCAGCAGCCGCAAACTTGGGGCTAAGTGCCGAAGTTCGACAGACCGATAGCGAAAGCGAACTTATCGGTTGGATTCATGAGGCCGTAGATGCAAAGCAGAACGTTATCTTGAACCCTGCTGCATTCACCCACTATTCATACGCACTGCGAGATGCGGCCGTACAGATCACCAAAGCTGGGTTAAAGCTAATCGAGGTTCACCTAAGCAACCCGCACACTCGTGAGGAATTCCGTCACACCAGCGTGATTTCTGGCGTGGCAACTGGAGTGATTGCCGGTTTCGGCACCGATTCTTACCTTTTGGCGCTGGCGCAACTAGCCAAATAAGCGCTAGCTGGCCTAATTGTGGCCACTAGAATTGGGT